>CALZRN010000001.1 GCA_945828585.1 uncultured Bacteroidales bacterium
GCACTTGAAATATCGCCATAACATACTATATTTCAATATTGTAGATAATTGGTTTGGATTTTAATGGGACATAAGTGTAATTAAACAATAAATAAAGGTTAGGGGTTGTTTGGGTAGGCAATGGATAGGCAATGGGTAGCGTAACCACTAACAAACCACCAAGGAATCTCCAAGGAATCACTAACGATTCGATCGACGGAGGAGATGTCAGAATAAAATTCCGACGCCAAAAACAAAGTCGGAAGCGGCATGATATGCCGGACAACAGACGCTGTAAAAATTTGCATGAGACACTTGATACAGTTGAGACAGTTGCGCCCGAGAGTATCAAGTGTCTCAACTGTATCATGCAATTTTTTTATACACTCCATATTTGATTTTTAGGATCAAGCCGACTGTTTGCCACTCATCATTCCAACGTAGAGCCGTTGCGCGGGAAATACCTTGAGAGGCGGCTTCGGCGACGAGGGTTTTGGATTCAAACTCATCGGGGAGTAGAGAGAGGAGGATCTGCTTCTGGTCGAGGGGTTTGACGGCAGGGGTTTCGATGGGTTTGGAGCCTTGGATGAGCTGGTACGCCTGCGCCATGTGGAGGATGAGTTTGTTACCGATAAGCTCGGCGGTAGCGTAGTCGATATCTGAACAGAGGAGGGGCTCGGAACTAAAGTCCCGAGAACTAGCCGAAGAGGAACCGGAATACAATTCCGGGCTAATAGACGAAGAGGGAGAAACAGACATACCTCTCAATGCCGTGAGAATCATCGCGATGCGCTCGATATGGACGGCCATACGCAGGATGACGGAGTGGAAATCCAGACCGAGGAGACGGACGAGCGTGGGGTACGCGGTCTTGAGGTGGGCGCCAAGACGGTCGCGTTGGTCGTGCGTAAGGGCGAACTCACGGGGCTTGGAAGCGAGCAAGCGCCCATAGAGATGGTAGAGCTGCTCTGCGCAGGTGTGGATGGTCTCGCCGGAAGGGTCCGAAGGCTGCACATAGCGCTCGGAGAAGGGCTGGACATCCTCCACGATGAGGGTCAGGAGACGCGAGAAATATCCGTTCTCCACCGAAGGCACGAGTGCGCGGTACTGGCTGAAGGTACCGGTGAGCACCATCGAGAGTTGGGGATTCTCGATGACCGACGCCTCACGGCAACGGGCACGCGAAATGGGTTCATGCTCGGCTGCCTTGCGAAGAGCGGTGTTGTAATTCGCAGTAGAGGAGCGCCAGATGTCGGTAATGACGGAGCCCTCGGACTCATGGATGTAGCCGCGGCCGTGCTGACGCGCGAGGGTCTGGTAGAAAGCCGGATAGGTCGCGTCGCCCGCGATAATAAGAGGAGTAGCCTCATGGATGGGTTTGACGAGTTCGAGGGCGAGGTTGGCGATTCCCTTTCCGCACGCCGCCGAACCGACGATAAAGAGCTGGAGGGACGGGTAATAGCGCTTGGCGGCGATGCCATAGCGGCAGTAGAGGTTCGGCATGACAGCTCCGCAAGCGGTCAGAGTAGCCATGAGCAACATGTCTTTCTCGGCGGGCGTTTGCGCGAGCGAGAGAACGGATTGCAGGAACGGCGGCAGGTTGGATCCATCCATGTTCGACACGATGTGGAGGTTAGCCTGCTCCTCCGGGTTTAGGTTTTGATTTTCGTTCATAACGTTAATAAATAATTATAGGTTATCAGTAGTGTCTACTAAAAATACAACAAAAACAAAGATAAACCCTTTGAGTGCTTTAGAAGCGATGCTTCTTTGACAAATTGATACTCAAACCTGCTTGTAAGCAAGCTCACAGACAGCTTTTACTACCAATTAGCCAACTCTAGCGAGTATAAAGCACTCAAAGACATAAACCGAAAAAAAATTTTCAAATCACATCCGTTCACTCAAAATGTCAGTATGAGTGGTTGAGTGGACAGTAGTAATAGGTTATAGTTAAAAAATAGTTGATCAGAAAACCCGAAAACGATGAGACACGTGGTTTAGGTTTCTCAAATCGAGTGCAAAGATACTACAAAAAACGTCCTTTGGAAAGGACAAACAAAAAAAGTGACGTCACGTGACATCACTTTTGAAGGATTAATGAGGTGATTATTTGAGGTGATTTTTACGGTAAGATTTGGGCTTGTAATTCATCCTCTTGCCCAATGAATTGGGGTCAACAGGCCATCCGAAGATAAAGGTCAGTTGGTCGCATAAAACTGTCCTCTCGTGCAAAGAAACATAATTTTTGAAATTTTCGTCGTATTTCGACCGCTCGCGGATATACTGACACGCTCCTACATAGTCATTTTTCGCGGGAGCAGGAGTTACCTCATCCAAGAAAAGTTCCTGACGAAGATCTTTTCGTTGAGGTTTTGGGGTATCCAAATGCAGTTGCGCCGTAAGATAGCCCTCCCACTCCGTCATCCATCGGCGGAAGGAGGCTTGGTCTTCGGGATCGAGGGTAGCCAGTTCGTCGCTCAAAAACACCCAGTCCGTCTCCTGGGAGAGGATGAAGGAGCGGTCGGCGGAGGTGATTTTGGAGCCGGGTATTCCCTGCTTCATCGCCACATATTCGTCGGAGAGCCAGAGGAGGTACCGCTCCATGATGTCGGCGGCTTTCTCGCCCTCAAAAAAGAAGGTAGGTTCTTCCGTCTCATCGGGTATATCCGCGAGTTGGATGACAGTCGGGATATCGGTCCAATCGGTTTGGAGCAAACGCTGGCGGCGTGTCTCGACGCGTGCGGCGTCTATGAGCCATTGGGCGAAAGGCATTTTCCAGGGCATGGCCTCCCATATATGTTCCCCGAAAGGCTCCAGCACCAGCCGGCGCATGTAAGTCGTCAGCAGCTCCATCACGAGGGTGAGGAGGCGTCTATTGGGGCATAGATCGATGAGGTTGTTCGGGTCATCGATAAACTGGACGTAGTTATCGCGCAGTTGGTCTATTTCGGCAGAGAGATAGCCCCAGTCGTCACGCAGGACCTCGCGGTCGTAAAGGGCGAAGAAGGCCTCTTTCTCGTCGTCCGTATAGAGGCGGATGCCGCGGGCGTTGCCTTCGGGCGTATCGACGAGGAAGACCGCCGCGAGGGCAGCACCGAGAAATCCGCCGAAGACGAACTCATCCTCGCCATCGGGGCCGGAGATATAGAGCCGATGCGACTCGTAGCGCATGGAGGAGGAGAAGATGTAGTCGGAGAGGAGCATGGATTAGGGGGGGGGGGGATTAGGGGATTAGCGATTTTCGATTAGCGAGCCGGGGAGGGGATCGACGATGGAGGGGAGTTCGCCGAGGATGGTTGCACGGACGGAGGATTTCTCGAAGGCGCGGTCGGTGTCGGGCGCAAAAGAGCAATCTTCGAGAA
Organism: uncultured Bacteroidales bacterium; assembly: GCA_945828585.1. Lineage (GTDB taxonomy): Bacteria > Bacteroidota > Bacteroidia > Bacteroidales > Paludibacteraceae > Colicola. Next base: position 3,345 of record CALZRN010000001.1, read on the forward strand.
CGAGGTTCTCGGCATAACAAAGCGGTTGCGTACCGGAGATTCGGCAGCGGACGAGGCGGAGGTTCTTGGAGTACCAGCCGAGGTACTCGCTCTTGATCTCGGAGTCGTAGAGAGTGCAGTCTTCGCTGTTCCAGAAAGCGTCTTTGGTATCGAGGACGGCGTTATGGATCTCGAGATTACGGGCGTACTGGAAGGTGTATTTGCCTTGTAATTGGATATTTGTAATTTGTAATTTGTCGGAATGCATAAAGGCGTAAGTAGCTTGCTCGATTTGGAGGTCGGAGATCTCGCCGGTACGGCAGTACCAGAAGGCTTCCGCGCCATCGGTTATCTTGATTCGCTCCAGAGTCAGGCGGTCTATCTCACGGAAGGCTTTGGGCGCATCGATGAGGCAGTCAAAGAGACGGAGATCGCGGCAGTACCAGAGCGGCGCGCGGTCAGAGGATGCGAAATAGCAGTTGCGGCAGGTGACGTCCTCGCACTCCCAGATGACGTACCTGCCCTCGAAACGGCAGTTGTCAGCGAGGATATGGCGAGACTCTTTGAGTCCCGACTCGCCTTCACCGATGGTGACGCGGGAGAGTTGGAGATCGCGGGAGGCGTATAAGGGGCGCTCGCCGGAGAAAAAGGTATCAGAGATTTTCATTTTTTCGGGATGACGGGATTACGAATAGAGGTAGCGTTTGAGGGTTTGTTTCTCGGTGCGGGCGAGGGGTTGGTCGGTGATCACGACGTCGTAGAGCTGGGAGAAGAGAGGGAGGGACGGATTGACGGCGCGGAGGATCATGCGGCGGAGAGAGGAAGAGGGACTAGACGCACTAGACGCACTAGACTCACTAGACGCACTAGTCTCACTAGTCTCACTAGTCTCACTAGAGGGAACAACGATAGCGACGAGATGACCATCGCGGGCAAGGACGATGGATTCGGAGACTTCGGGGAGGGCGTTGATGAGGGATTCGATGTTGTCCGGGTGGATGTTCTCGCCGTTGGGGAGGACGATGATGTCCTGCTCCAGACGGCCTTCTACATAGAGATAGCCGTCCTCGTCCAAATGACCTTTGTCGCCGGTATGGAGCCAGCCGTCGGAGTCAATCTTACGGGCGGTAGCTTCGGGGTCTTTGTAATAGCCGAGCATGACGTTCTCGCCTTTGACCAGGATCTCGCCGGCAGGGGAGATGCGGCAAGTCATGCCGGAAACGATTTTGCCACAAGTTCCAAATTTATACTCGGAGCAAACAGAATAACTGATTAAAGGTCCTGTTTCTGTCATCCCGTAACCTATGGATATAGGGACCTTTTCTGCCATCAATGTTCTTTCTGTATTTTTATCAAATAAGGCTCCTCCTATATATATTTGTTTACAGTTTTCTTTCAAAAGCACAACGCAGTCTTGATGCGCACGCATTAAGCCTGATACCAATTGAGGTATCAGTCTTAATGCGTATGGGCGCGTTATACATATAGACTTATAAAGATTTTCAATGGTTAATAATGAGCACAATATGTATATGTACTTTCCTTTCAACAATTGTCCTATTATCTCTGTCATAAAACCGTATATATGAGACATAGGAAGGACAGAAAGAAAAGCATTTATGTCATCATCAGGGTAACCATCTATAATGTTTTGGGAGTTGTTACTCATGTTGCGAATAGACAACATTATTCCCTTTGCACTACCCGATGTTCCCGACGTAAAACAGATCATAGCGAGGGAATCGGGAGCGGAGGGAGGGAAGCTGACTATTGAGGGGCTAGAGGGACTAGAGGGACTAGACGCTCTAGTCTCACTAGTCTCACTAGTCTCACTAGTCTCACTAGACGAACTAGACGAACTAGACGAACTAGATACACTAGATGCACTAGATGCATTGGAAGCTATAATGGATGTTCCGGATGCGAGAGATTCAAAATTTTCAAGGGAAATGATATTTGCGACTTGCGGCATAGGCTGACTCTTTAATTCCGCCCAGATGTCCGGGTCGGTAAAGAGGGCTTTGGCATCGGAGAAAGCGACCAGACGGGCTATCTCATCGGGCATGAGGGTATGCATGACGGTGACGGAGACACCTTGCATCTTAGCGATCGCGAGATAAGCGATTGCCCAATGGGCGGAGTTGGCTCCGCAGATGGCAATATGGTCACCCTTTTGCAGACCAAGGGCGGTAAGGAGATCCGCTACGCGGCAGAGTTCCGCATACATCTCGCCGTAGGTATAGTGGTTGCCACGGGTGGTATCTTGGGCGGTACCGTCCTCCGTGAGATAGAAGTCCGTGAGGGCGGGAGCATCCCAGTTATTGCGGATAGTTTCCGCGAGGATATTTAAGTAGTTTTCAGTCATAGGCGATTTTGGGGGAATAGAGGGACTAGTCTCACTAGTCTCACTAGATGCACTAGTCTCACTAGACGCACTAGTCTCACTAGACGCACTAGTCTCACTAGATGGACTAGTCTCACTAGAGGAACTAGAGGGACTAGCCTATCTAGTAGTCTATTCCGTGGGATTGGAGGATGTTTTGCAGGCGGAGAACTTCGCGCTCCAAGAACGCGAGACGCTCCTTCTCGGCTTGCCGGTAGCCGGTACGAGCCGCGTGCATGCGCTCTTTGATGCCGCCTTCCTTGACAAACTGCTCTTCCAGTTGGTGCAGGTATGTGGTCATCATCTTGTCCACCATGTGGCACAGGGTTAGTGCCAGATTGCAAAACTCCTCATCGGATATTTTGTTGATTAGTTCTTTATACTCTTCGAAGGTATTATGCTGGCGGCAAAAGGTCAGCATATCCCCATACCGGGCATGCGATTTGTCCCACCGGATAAGATTCTTCCGATTGAGATAATCGTTATAGTCCCGTTGTAACTCCTGAATACTCGACCGCGCCACATTGAGCAGATTGATCTCCATCTGTGTACTGGTCATACCGTCCTCCGAGCCCTCGACTATATTCTGTTTGCCGCTCCGGCTCGCCTGCACCATCTGGTCCACCGTGCGGTCGCCATGCTTGGGCAAGAAGCGCTCGCAGAAAATAACCGTCATTTGGAAGAGCGCGTCGGATTTCTGGTAGAAATAGAGATTCTTCCAATTGGCAGGGCGGCGAAGAATGGTGTTGTAGGTGTTGTATTCCATAGGATGTATTTTTTTGCTAGTCGGGCTAGTCTCACTAGACGCACTAGAGAATCTAGAGGGGCTAGAGGGACTAGATATTTCGAGCTATGTAGTCGTAGAGGTCCTGGAGGGTAATGAGGGCCTTGATTTCGGGTTGGATGATGGGGCAGCCAAAGGTCTTTTGCACAAATGTGGCTATCGCTACTGCATCCACACTGGTAATTCCCAAATCACGGCGAAGTTCCGCATCGGGAGTTATCTGCGAAGGGTCGAAATCCAGCGTGTCGATGAGAAACGCATTCGTTTGGGATATGATTTGTTGTTTAGTCATATCGTTTCATAACAAGTATTCAGTATTCAATATTTGATTGGCAAAGGTACTGCTTTTTTTTGAGATATGCAAGTTTTTTTTGGAAAAATCGATTAGGGATTAGCGATTTTCGATTAGAGGATTGCCGACTTTGACGATTTTAGGGGTGATATGCGGGGCCTTGCCGGGTTCGAAGAAAAGGACGATGTCGCTGCCGCCGAAGAGGAAAGAGCCTAACTCAGTGCCCTGAGTTAATTTATGATTTATGATTTCAGATTTATGATTTATGAAAGTCCACCGGACGGAGGAGACTTGCTGGACGCCGACGGCGACAAGGGCGATTTTGCCGAAAGCGGGTGTGTCCAGGATGAGGACACCACGCGTCTCCAACATCTGAAAATCGGTCATGCCGAGTTGGTCATAGCGATACCTACCCTGCTCTTCGTCCCAGATAATGACACCTCCGCCGGCATGAATGCCTTCGATGGTCTTACATTCCAGCACCGTTCCGTCGCAAGGCGCATGGAAACGATGGTAGTCAAAGACATCGAGGACGATATGCGTCGTCTCGCCGCCAGCGAAGCACTCTCGATACGGGCTATCGCCGAGCAAATCCAGCCAGTTAGCGATAGACGCGGTCTTGACCGGCGCAAAGGCGATTTCGCCGTCGCAAGGGGAGAGGAAATTTCGTAATGACGTAATTACGTTTTCCCGTAATTCCGTCTTCAGCCCTCTGGCAAAAAAGTCATTCCACGAATGCCAATGGTCGGGCGACTCATAGCGATCGGTATCGAGTTCAAAGCGCGCGTCCGTACGCGCGATATTATAATAAGAGTCGTTCCAGCTATCCGGTCCGCTGAGCCATTTACCCCAAGCGGTATTATAGGCCTTGAGCCAAGCCGCCACTCGCGGTTCGTACTGAAGAGAGGGATAGATGTAGCCCTTATCGCGCAGGGCATCCAGCGGTTGGTCCAAAAGAAAATAGAAATAGCCGATATTCTGGTCAATGCGGCGGAAGAAGGAAGCGTCCTCGCCGATGTCCATCCCTTGCCAGGGCATACAATGCGCGAAACGCTCCACATAGGCGCACCACTCCTCCACCGTCCGCACGGGGTTCGTCTCCCGATGGGGATTGGCGATAGCGGCTTGGTCCAGAGATTGCTTCAGGAGACAACGGAGGGATATGTTTTCTATAAAGGGCTGCATACTAGATGGATTAGATAGACTAGCTCTCTAGTAACCATTCGACATATTTGCGGACAAGGGATGCAAAGCGGCGGATAGAGGATTCTTTATAATGGGTAGCGGAGTAGCGGAACCATAGCGACAAATCCTGCGGATGCTCATGAATCTCTACATCGAGGAGGGCATAGGCGTATTTGGGCTCATATTCCATATCCGGTACCCGCAGCACATTCACTGCATAATTCCAACGCTTGTTATACGGCGCAGTCAGCGTATAGGGATAATCGCTATGCGCTATACCCGATCGGATTTGATTACGAGCCTCGCGGATCAAATCCGATTTAGGATTGGAGATTTGAGATTTGATATTTTTTATTTGGAAAGGAATATCGCGATGGAGACTACCGAAGATAGGTTGTTCTTCAGGTGTTTCGCGTCCCTCGTATGCCCATGTAAGCGCCGCATCGTCTGTGCCGCAATACTCCGCTATCGCCAAGGCGGTACAAAGCGAGAAAAGCCCCTCATAAGAGAGGTAATGCGCCTCAGAGAAGGTTTGTATTTTCTCCTGCAAATCGGAATAATCCGATTTATAGATTCCCGGTTTGGGAGGAAGAAGAGTGAACAACCTTTTCCGATCAGTCGTCGGACGGACAGGAACGGAGGTATTGGCGAATTCGTTAATCAGCCAATCTTGGCTGATACGATAATGCGGGTCTGTCTTATGCTGCTCAAAACGCGCTACATAGCCCCAGTAATTATCCGGTTCCAAGGGTAAACCTTCGTACGCACGGCGGATATCATCTAATAATATCTCTCCGCTCTTCCCATCGCCTAAGATGCGGCTTATCTGTGCTTGGATTATTAAATCCTCGTCTTTTATCTTCAGGTCTATATCATGATACGGGCCATGGAGTATATCTTTCAGGGGTGATGGATAATGATTGCCCCCTCCATCCACACGTATCTGAAAAACAGGATGGTTCGCCAAAGCAGTACGGATAGCTTGCTCTATACGGTTTTGCTCCTTTGCTCCTCCGCGCCACACGTAGGTGAACGGAAAGGAGTACACTCCCGGCAGCCACCTCGTCATATCATAGACGAGTTGAGAAAAAGGAAGAAGCGGATAGGTTAAATAATAGCCCATATTATTCCCCCTGCAATAATGATTAAGAATAAGACTCCGCATAGTTGCGGAGTGAACCAAGGTTTCTCTACTACCACCGGTTCTGCTTCTACCAAATCGCCCACATACCTCAGCATCGGTTCACCGTTGATTGTTGCGGTCGACCACACCTCCAACAAATCCGTTGGAAAAATGATTTTTTGCTTAGGCGACTGCATCTGCGACAAAGACCTGCCTGCTGTTATACGAAATCCCAATAGCGTCCAGGGGTAATTTTCCACATGCTCCTCCGCTATCTCCATTGCTGATTTAGTCCGGTATTTTTCCGACCAGTTATACTTGATTTGGGCAGGAGAAAGGGCTTTCTCTACATATCGTAGAATAGTATTCGTACAACCGAATTTCAACAGATCCATCTGCATATCATTCTCCGTCAACATATGATTATCCATCTGCTCCCAGAGACGTTGCTCAGCATCAGCAGGCATATTAATGCGGTATTCATGCACAGCGCGTTTCCACACACGGTAGTCCTCAACGTACTCGTTAGTCGGTATTGCAAACATACCCATTTTTAGTTTGCCCGTTAGATAATCCCAGAGTTGTCCTTTGATCTTCTCACTCTCGTAACTAAAACAATAATCCAAACCGAACGTAGGGCATTGCAGTCGCAGGAACGCATGACCGGTAATGCCGAGATAATCCTGGCTCTGGTCTGTCGGATCAGCAACACAGAGGGATACGAGAACAAAATCCGGGGCGAGGCGGTCGATGGTATCGTTGAAACCCTGCGCGGCATTCCGCTCCGCGACAGAAAGCGAATCCTGTCCCTTCGCCACAACGGAAAGGGACAGGATAGCCAAGCTGATTATCGTATGCATCCAACGCATGGTAATCTGCTTTGAGAGATTAGTCAATCTCGCTGCTGACACGCTCTGGAGCACCCGGGTGAGGAGGCACGGGAATGGATGTAATAGGACTACCATCCAATAAGCATTGGGTCAAATTAACTTGCTGAATCTCCATGAGAGGAGTGATATATATTTTCTTTTCCATAAAGCCATTTATTTTCGTGATTCGTAATTACGGTATTACGAACATTATTTAACTAATTGTCCGTCGATGGTGTAAACCTTCTCACCACGGATGATGAAGACTTGATTATTGATCAGCACCTTCTTTGTCTCACCTTGCGCATCCACAACCGCTTCATCGATGCCGGTAGCCACTTGCGGTGCTTTGGCGCTGACGCGCAAACCGTAGTTAGCGGCAGTGCCCTTCTCCAGATGGAGTACATAATCGCTTTCCGTAAGATTCCAGATAGCTTCGCCATTGCGAGTCAGATAGAGGGTATAAGCCTCATTTGACATTTGAGATTGGACATTGGAGATTTGGAACTCACCTGCTCTCGGAACATAGATACCCAATGGGAACTCGGCCACGTTATTGACAGGAGTCATCGTATTCATACATAGTTTCGCATCATAACGATCCACCCACATCTGCGCAACCGTATTGCTTACGCCGAATTTCACTACATCCTGACCAAGTGTATAGGTATCTGCTTCTTTATCTTCATTCGTATGGATAAAGAGGCGATCCTGCATTCTGCCATAGGAAGCTATCTCCACTTGGAATTCTGCTTTTGGAGCCTCGGAAGCCGCATTGCGACGAACAGGAGCCGGTGCCGGAGGAGTGGTAACAGCCGAAGCCGTTCCGTTGTTAGTAGCCTGCACGAAGATCGGTTTTGCCACAATGAGTTTGGTGCTCAATGCAACCGGTTCGTAACTCTGGGCAGCGGCATTGAAGACTTGTCCTACCGCAGCACCGGTATTGCTGAGGTACGCATGGAAGATAGCGGGGTTTGCAATACCATTCCAGTTAGCATTTTTCGGTTCATCCGATCCATACATTGAGACGTTGGTTTCTGATGTAAGGATCGGTGCTCCTAATTTCTTCGGGAATCGGAGTACGGAAGCGTCGTTCTGGAGATAGAGCATATAGAGACGACCCGGAACGAGCACATCGCCATTCGACAGGTATTTCCAACATGCATCTACTTTATCTTGTGCTGCACGCACAGAGCCATCGTAGTAAGCGAGATAATCGCCACTCATCAGAGAGAGTGCATTGCCATTAGCGCGGATATCACTTGCCGTTACTTGCCAAGGTACTGCTACCGCGTACCACTTGCCGGCGGTGAATGTACCGGTAAGGTCGTAATAGCAAACACCCGTGACATTAAGATTATTAATATTACCCGTCAACTGACCGGAAACCGTTCCGTTGGAGTGCAGAACCAGCTGGTTCACGGTAGTTTCCTCCGCGATATTCTGCGCTTGACCCAAACCAACCTCCATGATCACTTCCGTAGCAGCAAAATGCGCATAATAAGTTGCATTGGCCGTAGCTTTCGGCGTCATATTGTTCTTATAGAACGTACCAGCACCATTCGGCTCTGTTGTCCAACCATCGAAAGTGAAAGTAGATTGAGCTGTAGCGGGTTTAGTCGGGATAGTGCCTGTATAGATAGTCGCGGTGTTCGCTTTCTGACCAACAGGTTCTACCAAGTTGGCAGAACCATCCTCGTTCTTCCATGTGATTGTATAATCCGGGTTTGACACCGTGAAGTTAGCTACCAGATTGATATCGCCGGTAATAGCCATCTGACGTATTGTATTCGTACCGCCTTGACCATCACTCCAACCGGTAAAAGTATAACCACTATTCGGTGTGATAGTAATGGTAACGGCATTTTCAGATGCATTATAATCATAAATACCCGCCCCGGAGATTGCACACGCACCAGAAGGATTACTCATTACGGATACCGTATATTTGTTGAGAGTTTCATCAAATACTGCCGTATAAGTAGCATCCCCCATCACGGTTTGGATCTGCGGTTCCCATCTAAGAGCATAGGTGTACTGCGCATCTGCGTCTTTTGTAGGAGTATTAGCACAAATAGGCGTCTCACCGTATTGGTACTGATGGCTCTCGATAATATCTGCCGGATCGTCCGGGCTACCATTTTCCTTTATGAATTTGATTGTATAGGTCTTCGCTACTTCGCGATAAACGGCAGTATAGGACTTGACGCTCGTCGCAGAAACTTCTTCCAAAGCAGGCGACCAATGGTCAAACTCATACGTAAACTCGTTCGTAGCAGGTTTGCCGCTCGGATTAGCCGGAGCAACCGGCATAGCACCTACAGCTACCATATACGGTTCTTCACCCGTCGGTTTGAGTTTGGTAGTACCATCATAGTCAAAGAACGTAACAGCATACTCCGTCGGTGGTTCTTCGAGCCATGTAGCACGATAGATAGCATCGCCTGTAACCGCTGCGATAGCCGGTTCCCACTCCAAGGTATGACCTACTTTTGTTGGGGTATTCTCGCAGACAGGCACCTCGTTATGGGTAAGGAACTGACGCTCAATCTCCACACCACCTTCGTTTTGGAAGATGATGGTGTACATACGCGGTTTCTGAGTGAACGTAGCCGTATAGGTCACATCGGAAGTTACCTTGCCCAGCGCCGGAGACCAACCTGCGAAGTCGTAGGTATAGTCGATTGTTGCCTCACGCATCGGGTTGGTTCCAAGGAACTCCGCCATTGTGCCATAGGTAACGCTATAACTATCTTGAAGTCCTCCATCTGCATCTGCTGTTTTGATAATAGTACCATCATAGTTTTTCCAAGTGATCGTAAAGCGTTTTTCGTCCCAATGAGCTGGGATCATTACTTCTGGTTCCATTGGATCTGGGGCTTCTTTTTGCCAGTAATAATAAGTATCATTATTGGGGTGGATGCAATGATAGAGGTTGTCCTTCTTCTCCACCTCCCACCATTGACAGTTCTCTAGGAGGATGAAGAGACGGCCGGCGCCATCTGCATCGGAATAGGTGTGGTCGGCGTTGGGCGTTGTACCGTTCGCCACTGCCACATATTCCTGCGGTTTTGCATAATAGGTATCTCCAGTCTCAGCGTTGTGCTGCACCATGAAACATCCTTCATTCGTCATAGTGGACCATTCGTCATTCTGATAGCAATATGCATCGCCTTCCTGAGCAGTGCTCGTATTAGCGTATGCAGGATCGGAAACGCCGTTCTTCAGTTTAGCAGGGAAGAAAGTCCGTTCCTCGAAGTTACCGCTTCCTTTTACGTTATTTACCGTTCTTTCACCGGCATCTTCTGCCGATTCATTGAATATAAATGTACCGGCATCTTCATTATTGGAGAAGATGTTCGCGCCATGCTCAGAACAATACACGAATCCTGTTGCAGTCATGAACGAGCCATGTACATTGATTGCAGCATCAGGCGGACAAGTTTGTTCATCACGCTTGGTTGGACGCCCATTCCATGATGGTGCATAACGCACCACTTTGGTGTAAGCTGTGTTCTTTTGGAAATTCAAACCATCATACTCGTTGCAGTAAGCATATTTATCCCAATCCTCCGCATCGTAAACATAGAGTGCACCGGTATGCTCGGTGTCATCCGGATCCATTGCCACCGTAACTGTAGCCTCTTTATCTACCTCTACCTCTGCTCCTGGTAACAGGCTGGTGTTCTGTTGGAAGTCCATTGATCCTGAAAGGAGGTGTATCTTAAAGTTACACGTAAGCGGCAAGTCAAATTTAGCTGAATTCAAGCGAATAGGAATGGTTCCAAATTGTAATAAATTGACATCACCCATATCCAATACCATCGAACCAATATGTGCGGCACTATTGATATCATATACCTGAATATCATTTTCTGCATCATACCATTTGCGCACCCAAGTATTTTCGGCATCCGCCATCTGATCCATCAGGAAGATAGCCTGATGTTGACCACTCACGCCTACAATAGCAATATCCGTAGCTGCCATGGAAATACTCATGCCCAAGAGGCCTTCCGACACAGCCGCCGAAGTAGAGAGCACAGCACCCGGGTGATATTTCACCGGAGACTCAATATTCTGGATGAAATACTGGGTTACAGGGAAGATTTTTTTGTCGCTATGATCAGTCACTATATCGGGCGCCATACCAGTAATTCCGACAGATGTAAATGCTCCCTTCCAGTCGCCTAACTGGAACATCTCACGTACAGTAGCACCACGACGAGCATCCATCTCGCCCTTACCGGTTACGAATCCCCAAGCACGCACTTCCGAACCGGATTGCAGTGTTAGATGGCTACCTTCATCCAATACCAAATGGCCGTAAGCACCGCAGGGTTGCGCCGTGTAAGCCTCGTTGCTAGCGTATTGTGAACAGGTCAGTTCTATATGACCAAACACATCCATATGGACGCCCGGCGCAAAGGTCAGACGACGGAACTCTGTTGGCTGGATAGTGACGTACGGTGTTGATGGTCTCTGGTCGTTAAACACTACACGCGGAGCAGTCATGTTTACTTCTTTCTCCTGAGAGTCACTCATCGGAACTACGATGGTCGCATTAGCAGGAAGTGTATAGTAACCGGCAGGCAAGGTGTAGTTGTTGGTCATGAAGATGACGATATTCTGTACATCAGGATTGTTATTCGCGAATGCTATAGCATCTTCCAATTTAGCATAAGACACATTGCCTATACGGCAAACGCCTGCACCGTTAGCCACCGCCGACTCGGCAGTACCCAAGAAATAGCGATAGCCCTCATTATATTCCACACCGGTGGAGACCAACATTTCCGTCAACCCCTCGGTGTCAATACCGTAGTTGTTATTCGTTTTGAAATAACCGGAAGTGAAGTTTATCGTGCCGTCTAACGCGCCGTCGAATTTACCGCTCTCTACGATCAACGTTCCGCTCGTTTGTTGAGCAGAATAGGTTCCACCCTTGATAGCGGCCAGTTTTTTTGTAGTAGCCTCACCGCCGGTTACTTTCAGACCGCAAGCAGCACCTTCTATCGTACCGCGATTGATAGCCGCCGTACCACCGGAAACGGTCACAGCTGTTTCGCCCTTGAACGTACCGCCATTAAGCACAAGCGTTTTGCTCGATGTCAAACCATCGTTGAAAGCTCCTTCGGTAGTGGTCAGCGAACCGGCATTGGTTGCTGCACCGGTTATGATAGCACCATTCTGCTCTACTGTACCATCTGCTCCGATAGTTAGCGAACCGAACGTACCGCCGTTGAGGATTGCTTTACCTCCATTCACAGCCAGCGAAGTAGCCTTTCCTCCAAACTTACTATAGGCGAAAGTCACCTTGCCGCTTGAAACAGTGATAGTCTGAGTTTCATTACCATTCAAATCCAGCGTGAAGTTCTTGCCGGCGAAAGTAAGATCATCATCCACAGGCTTGTTAAGTTTAATAATAGGATCTGAGTAGCCCCTGATATCCGTTCCTAAGATTTCAGACAGAGTACCACTTGTCGGACTTGCATCTTCTTTACCTTCTAACAAGAAAGCCGCCGGACGCTCCGGATCCAAAGCGTTCACTGACAGATTGATATTCAATGACGAAGGACTTACGCCCGCCATGCGGATAGTCATAACGGAATTTTTCAGCCCAACACCGGTATTCTTGTACGTATAGGTAACAGGAATAGTGATTCTTGTTTTTTGTGCCGAAACAACCTCTTTAGAAGCCAAAGCCGTTTCCAAATCGTATGCCCATTCATTGCCGTCGTTATTGGTAAAAGCAAAAGTGCCAAAATCCGCTGCATCCAGCGAAGCGGCATCACCGTTTACTTCGACAGTAACTGTTAGATGGGCTTGCTTGTTCTCCTCCGCTTCCAAACCGGCACTGGTTGCCACCGAATTTCCCAAGAGATACTTGTTAAACACCGCATAGAGATTATTTGGATTGGTCCCAACAGATGCCGCCAAAGCTGCAAGTGCTGCACCTCCGTCAATAGGAGGGTAAAGTGTGCTGTTCCCTTTATCCGGAAGCACTTTAAAGCAGGGAGTTTTGTATTCTATATCGCTTCCATTTCCCATCGGGTCAGCAGGACTCATAGAGCTTGTCATACGTGTGATTGCAAGATCGTTAAACGTCCATTCCGCAAGATAGGAACCAACAGCAGGCTCAGCCTCAGCATGAAAGTACAAGAAAGAAGTCATGTAAATTTGAGAATTGGCACCACCAATCTCTACAGGGGTTTCCATTCCATCCAAAGCAATCAGCGTTCCTCCTGCCAATTGTGCCGTTTCTCCGAAGCCGTCATAGACATACTCTTTGGTAAAGAATGACACGTCTTCCAAAGCCAGATAGTTTATTTGCCGAGCCACCTCTACCGCCAAAGGCTTACCCGTGATGTCCAACCACGTCAGTTTAACCCGGCCAGAACCGGTCGATGCCTCGGAAGGTTGGGCTTTTAAGGACGCCAAATAAATCGTAGTAGCCTCCTCTTGTCCCCACGCTGCGTTTACGCTCATCGCGAGCAGGATTAGCAGCATTGAAAATTTAATAAATGATTTTTTCATCCTATTTATGTTTTAATTATTACACATAATGCGGCGCAAAGTTACTACTTTTTTTTAAATAAAAAAAGCAATTCCTAAAAAAAGTGCAAAAAAAATGCGTTTTGCTACCTAAAACTTGCATATTTCGAAAAAAAGCAGTATCTTTGCACTCGATTTTGGGAAAAGGTTCAAAGGCAGGCAAAAAGATGCTACCCGTAGAATTCATAGAGAGCATGCATCAGCAGTTAGGCGTTGAGGCGGAGCTGCTGATTCGAGCGCTGGAGACGGCGCCGGTGACATCTATCCGACTGAATAACAAGATAGACGTCCTGACTTTCGATTGCGACACGGACGAGGTACCGTGGCATGTGGACGGGTACTACCTGAGCGAGCGGCCGGCATTTACCTTGGATCCTTTGTTTCACGCAGGTTGCTACTACGTTCAGGAGGCGAGTTCGATGTTCCTCCAGCAGGTATTAGAGCAGTATGTCGATCCCTCGTCAGTCGTGCTGGATCTATGCGCTGCGCCGGGCGGCAAGAGTACGCTGATTAGCGAATACCTGGATCGGTTCGGCTTGTTGGTCAGCAACGAAGTAGTGCGGCAGCGGGTGTTTGTTCTCTCTGAGAACATCCAGAAATGGGGCAACGGCAACACAGTCGTGACCCATAACACCGCGGAGGAGTACGGCGAGCGATGCAGGCATTTATTCGACTGCATGGTAGTGGATGCCCCGTGCTCGGGCGAAGGTATGTTCCGTAAAGACGAGCAGGCCCGCGCGGAGTGGAGTCCGGCAGCGGTACGCAAGTGCGCCGAGCGGCAGCGGAGTATTATGATGGACGCATGGGATGCGTTAAAGCCCGGCGGCATCCTGATTTACAGCACCTGCACCTTCAATGAGGAAGAGAACGAGAAGAACGTAGAATGGATCGCCGAGAGTCTCGGCGCTGAGGTGCTGCCGATTGATTATGATCCCTCCTGGGGCATCACCGAAGGGACGATGGGCTACCATTTCTACCCGCATAAGACCAAGGGCGAAGGCTTCTATATCTGCGCCCTGAGGAAGAACGACGACGAGCCGTTGAGCATGGTCAATATCAAGCCTAAGAACCGCAAGGAGAACGGCTCCGGCAGCAAGGCAGAGTACCTGCCGGTAATGCGTTCGTGGCTCCAGCATCCCGACGAGTGGGCTATCCGTTATTCCGACCGTTTCGCTACCGCTTATCCCATGAAATTCAAAGAGATATGCGAATATCTGTCTGACCAAATGACCTGTATCTCTTTAGGTTTTGGTCTGGGTGAAGAGCGCGGCAAAGGTATCGCTCCGCAACATAGTCTGAGCATGATAAAAGACCTCCAGAAGGAGGCCTTTCCAACCATCGCTCTGACGCGGGAGCAGGCATTGAGTTATCTTCGTACGGAGGCATTGCAGTTAGGCGGCGTGCCCTTAGGACTGCTCCTGCTGACCTACGAGGGGGTACCTCTCGGCTTCGCCAAGAACGTCGGTAACCGTCTCAATAATCTCTACCCTAACGAATGGCGTATTCGTAAACTCTAAGACCGTTTTCGGAATTTTCCTTTTCGTCTTCCGCCTCCTCCTTTATTAGGACGTGAGGCGTACCGGCTCATCTGCGGCGCATCGCCCAAGACATCGGGTAATGGGAGACGGGTGATAGGTTGCTTGATAAACGTCTCTATTCGTTTCCAATACCGGGCATCCTCCGGCGAGACAAGGGTGATTGCCTCTCCGCTATTCTCCGCACGCGCTGTACGACCGATACGATGAACATAATCCTCGGGATCATGCGGCACGTCGTAATTAATGACAAGCGGCACGTCCGTCACGTCGATACCCCGGGAGACGACATCCGTCGCTACGAGTACATCTACCTTTCCGTTTCTGAAATCCAGCATCACCTGATCCCTCTCCGACTGCTCGAGATCGGAGTGCATTGCGCGCGCGCCTATCTTTAAGGTACGCAACGTGCGCGCGAGGTCTTTCACTTTCTGCTTCTTGCCGGCAAAGATTATCACCTTCTTCAGATTCCTACCTTCCAGCGCCAGCTGTACAAAACCGGGTTTCTGCGCTTCGTACAGGTACGCAGACATCTGGTTGATGGTCTCCGGCGGCCGGGAGACGGCAATCTGCACCTCTACGGGACGACGCATGATTGCCTTCGCCATCTGGCGGATCTTAGGCGGCATGGTAGCAGAGAACATGATCGTCTGGCGGTCTTTAGGCAGCTTGCGGACGATGGTCATGATATCGTCGTAGAAGCCCATATCGAGCATTCGATCCGCCTCGTCCAAGATGAAATACTTCACTCCGGAGAAATCGATATCGTAGATATTCATCTGGCTCAAGAGCCGTCCGGGGGTAGCGATGACGATGTCCGCACCTTTCTGCAGACCCGTGACCTGTGTGCCCCACGCACCGTTGTCTTTTCCGCCGTAGATAGGCACAGAAGAGAAGGGCACGTAATATCCGAAGCCCTCCATCTGCTGATCTATCTGCTGCGCCAGTTCGCGCGTCGGCGCCATGATGATCGCGTTCAGTTTGTCGGGGTCGTGGTCGTCGTACGCGAGGTTCGTCAGCAAGGGCAGTATATACGCCGCGGTCTTACCTGTACCCGTCTGGGCACAAGCAATCACGTCGTGGCGGTCCAGGATCACCGGGATGGCTTTCTCCTGAACGGGCGTGCATTCATCAAAATGCATGTCCCACAAGGCGTCTAACACCTCATCCGATAATGCGAGTTCGTCAAAAAACATTTACCATTTAGTCATTTAGCATTTACCATTTATTTCTCCCAGCCTTCAAAAATCTCCGGGCCATAGATGTTATCTTCATCGGCATCGTGCAGGGGAGTCCATAGTTGCGCAAAGAAGGGGTTTTCTTTAGCCACCTTATCCCAATGCCAAGGAATAGTTGAAAGTTGAAAGTTCTCTGCCCAAGGGCACGATCTGAAGGTATGGAAAGTTGAAAGTTGAGCAGTCATCTTCTTGATGGTCTGCTCGTCATACGGGCAAGGCATGTCAAACGGGCTCCAATGACCACCTAACAAAATCAGTCGACGACCGGCTTTGAAGGTATTGCCGTTGGCGTCCTGCCAGGTATCATCACCGAGGTACTTACCGCCGCGGAAAGCCGCTGCCTTGTTCAGCTCCTCATCAGTGAGGGTCTCCACGTCCTTGCTCTCGTCGTAGCCGTGATCCAGAAGCACCGGCGTCTGAGAAGGATGCGAGACATCGAAATGCGCCCAATCGGGGATGGATTGGTATGCCTCCAACGAGCCATAATACGCAGAGATGCGCTGCTCTACTTTGTTCTTGATCCACCATTGCGTACCATGCTCCTTACTATTCGCCATGAACCACATAGCCGCTTTCACGCAATGCGGGAAGAGTTTGGCGATGCGGGTCTTGGCGGCGAACTTGATTCCTCCGGGCAGAGACGGCGCCTTTGCCATTTGCGCGAAGTACTCCTTCACCGGCACGTTTGCTCGGAAATGAAGGTAGTTCTCCAGTTTGTCACCGTCGATGTACCACATGCCATGGAAATTACGGGTGGTGAACCAGTTCGCATTGAAGATCTGCTCGGGTTTCGGACAACCGATACAATCCAAGAGAAGAGATTCGAACTCATAGTTCGACAACCGGTACTCGGCACCCGAACCGATGTTATAGTAGTTATTCCAGAACTCTGCCGGCACTTCGGGACGGCATACGCGTTCCAGGAGCCGACCGCTGTCCTCTACCGTAGCCCATTCCAACACGCCGCGGATAGGCACGTGGAACATGATCGGATCGTAGTTCTTGAGTATCGCCGGATACAGGACACCCGACTGACGCAGCGACACCCAGGTCTTGATGCCCGAGTCGGTGATGATACGCTCTGCGAGAGCTTTGGTGAGGCCGTAGTGGTCGTACGCCGAGATGCAGACAGGATCTCCTGCACGTCCCCAATGAAGCGGTTCGCGGCGGTCGCCCATCTGGGCTACCGAACCGATATAGACCACTTTCGGCTGCTTGCCTTCAGGCTGCGCCAAAACCGCTTTGGTGATATTCTCCGCCGCGGAGATATTCGTGCGGAGGGTTGCCTTTGGTCGATAATCCGCCTGCGGCGAGACCATGCCGCCTACGTGCAGCACGATATCCGCACCCGTGACTCCTTTCAGTACATCCTCGTACTTCGTGAGGTCGCCCCAGATAACGGTAAGTGAAGGGTTAGCGGTGAGGGGAGCCAAGAGCTCCTTATTCTTCTTACTCGGTCGCGCCAAGATACGTAAGTCATATTGCTCCGGGTATTTCAGGATCTCTGTCATGCCTGCATACCCCATCGTACCGGTAGCGCCGGTCAGGAAAACGGTAGTTTTCATTTATGATTTATGATTTCAAATTTATTTCTTTTTCGGAATCCAAGCCGTGAGGCGGTTGAAGCGCTCGCGGGCTCTCTCGCGCATCTCTGCCTTCCATTGTGCCTCTTCCTCCGCGTCGTCGATCATCTGCTGATAGGTTGCTTGCGCATCTTTGTCAGAGATGACCAAGAGCTGGTCGCCGAGCTTCAGTTCGCTGGAACCGGTGGGTACAAAAAAGTCCTCGCCTCTGCGCACCATGATGACCAGCGTATGCGGCGGGATAGTGATCTCGCGCAGCGTACTACCCTTCTCTAACATCGACTCTTGCACTTCCACCTCGCGTGCCGAAGACTGAATCTCGTCCGGCAGGTCCAGGTCGAAATACTGCAAGGACTTCGCCTCTTTCTGCGGTACATCGAGGCTCAGCTTCTTCGCGATGAACGTCAGCGTCGTGCCTTGCGCCAGGAGCGAGACGATTGTGCAGAGGAAGACCACATTGAAGATCAGATCTGCAGACGGCACCCCTTGCGCCTTGCACATGATAGCGAAGATGATTGGTACTGCCCCTTTGAGACCGACCCAGCTGAGCATCAGTTTGTCGCGTCCGCGGTACTGCTTGAAAGGCCACATGCAGAGCCAGACTGCCACCGGACGGGAGATACAGATCATCACAATACTGATGATCAGACACGGCAGCCATACGCGGTAATTAAGCAGGTCGATAGGGTTCACCATCAGTCCTAACATCAAGAACATCACCAGCTGGCTGAGCCAGACCAAGCCGCTGAAGAACGACTGCGTCTGGCGCTTTCTCGTGAACTTGTTATTTCCGATAATCAAGCCGCCGACGTACACCGCCAGATAGGTGTTTCCCCCGAGGTAATACGTCACGGCGAAGATGAAGATACATGCCGTGAGGATCATGATGGGATAGAGGGCTTCGTTACCAAGTTTGACACGCCTCATAAGCGCCACCAGGCCTTCTCCTAAGGCGAAGCCCAAGACCGTACCCATCACCAGCTGGATGACGATGACCCGCACGATTGACAAAGCAGAGATAGCATGCTCTGCGCCGGGGAACTTCTGCGCCGTGACCACCCCTATCAGCGTCGTTGTCAGGACGTACGCCATCGGGTCGTTGGCGCCGGACTCCAGCTCCAAGAGCGGCCGGAGGTTATGCTTCATTCCTATCCCGTTCGTACGGAGGACGGAGAAGACACTCGCGCTGTCCGTACTGCTCATCGTCGCTGCCATGAGCAACGCCACCCATATCGACACACTCGCTACGGCGTTGATCCAACCGAAGATATAATAGATGATCACGCCCGTGATGACGCAGGTCAGCAACACACCAAGGGTCGCTAAGGTGATTCCCGGCACCAAGACCGACTTGATATCGCTCATCTTGGTCTCCATGCCGCCGGTGAAGAGGATGATACACATCGCCACGGTACTCAGCGCCTCTGCTGTATCGATACCGATCTCCATGCGGTCGGCATTGAAGAACGCACCTAAGAAGTGCGAACCGAAGAACATTCCCACGACCAGAAAAAGCAACAATGCCGGTACACCGTACCGGTAGCCGATCTTATCCGCAAAAATGCTGAGGAAGAACAATAACGACAATATCAGTAACGCAAACTCTACCTGCATCACTTCTTCTCCTTAAGCAAAAACTCATCGATGATCTTCACGATCTCTTCCTTGGGGTAGAGCCCCTTGAGCAGCATCGGTTTGCCTTCCGTAGGGATATAGAGCACCTGTGGGATAGAGTTAATGCCGAAGACGTACGCCAACTCGCGCTCGCGCTCGGTATCGGCCTTGTAGAACACAACCTGATCGCAGTATTTCTGGCTCATCTCCTCCATGATCGGCGCGAGGCGTTTGCACGGGCCGCACCAAGTGGTATAGAAATCGATGACGCAGGGTTTGTCGCCCTTGTACGACCATTCCTTCTCGTTCTTATAGTCGAAGATCCGAGCCTTGAACTGCTCCGTGGTCAGATAGACGACATCCTCTGCCCGAGCGGACGAGAACGTGAGGCAAGTGATGAAAAGTATAAATCCTAATTTTCGCATAATATAGTCGTTCGCAATGTGGGATTACCACACCTCTTGGGGGTGGTGATTATCCGTTCTGGGGTAGTCGATGGAGTAATGCAGACCTCGGCTCTCTTTGCGCTCCAAGGCCTGACGAGTGATCAGATAACCGACGTTGATCATGTTTCGCAGCTCGCAGATGTCCTTTGTTGCTTTGACGCGTTTGAAGAGTTCTTCGGTCTCTTCGTAGAGCAGGTCGAGACGCTCCCATGCTCTTCTCAGGCGCAGGTCCGAGCGTACGATACCCACATACGTGGACATGATCTGACCGACCTCCTTGACGTCCTGGGCGATGAGCACGCGCTCTTCGTTGGAGAGCGTTCCCTCGTCGTTCCACTCGGGCACGGCGCGGTTGAAATCATACTCCTCGATGACAGAGAGACTGTGTCTCGCTGCCGCGTCGGCATAAACGACCGCCTCGATGAGGGAGTTAGACGCCAGACGGTTACCTCCGTGCAAGCCCGTACACGAACACTCGCCTACGGCGTAGAGACGGCGGATCGTACTCTGCCCGTCCAGATCCACCTTGATGCCGCCGCACATATAGTGCGCACAAGGCGCTACAGGGATATACTCTTTGGTGATATCGATGCCGATAGAGAGGCACTTGGCGTAGATATTGGGGAAATGATGTTTGGTCTCTTCGGGATCCTTGTGGGTTACGTCGAGGCAGACATGATCAATCGCGTGGATCTTCATCTCATTATCTATCGCGCGCGCAACGATATCCCGCGGCGCGAGACTCAGACGCGGGTCGTATTTCTGCATGAACTCCTCGCCGTTGGGCAGTCTCAAGATACCTCCGTAGCCGCGCATGGCTTCGGTGATGAGATATGCCGGGTGCGTCTCTGCGGGGTTGAAGAGCGAAGTCGGGTGGAACTGAACAAATTCCATATCTTTGACCTGTCCCTTGGCGCGATAGACCATCGCGATGCCGTCGCCGGTCGCTATCTCCGGGTTGGTCGTTGTCGCATACACAGCACCCGTTCCGCCGGTTGCCATGAGCGTGATACGACTCAGATAGGTATCGATCTTCTGCGTCTTGGGATTGAGGATATACGCGCCGTAGCACTCGATATCCGGTGTCCGTCGTGTGACGCGCACACCTAAGTGGTGCTGCGTGATGATCTCTACGGCGAAATGGTTCTCCAAGACCTCTATATACGGATTGCGGCGCACGGCTTCCATCAATCCTCTCTGAATCTCCGCGCCCGTGTCGTCCGCATGGTGAAGAATACGGAACTGAGAGTGACCGCCCTCACGGTGCAGGTCAAAAGCACCATCCTCCTTCTTATCGAAGTTCACGCCCCACTGCACCAACTCCTCGATGCCTCTCGGCGCGTTGCGCACCACTTGCTCCACGGCTGCCGGGTCGCTTAACCAATCGCCCGCCACCATGGTGTCGTGGATATGCTTCTCAAAATCATCGACCAAGAGATTGGTCACAGACGCTATACCGCCTTGTGCTTTGGTCGTGTTCGCCTCATCCAGCGTCGTCTTGCAACACAACGCGATGCGGTACTTACCGGCGCGGGCTACTTGCAGCGCAAAGCTCATGCCTGCTACACCGCCGCCAATAATCAAAAAATCAAATTCATGTACCATTTGTTCATGTACTATGTGGTCATTTTATTGTGCTTTGCACAATGCAAAGACGCTTATTGTGGTTCCGCGGAAGGCGCGCATGGCCTGTAGGCATGAGCGCATCGTCTCGCCTGTCGTGATCAGGTCGTCCACCACTAATATCCGCCGGTGGTAGAGTTGCTCGGGGTGGTTCACGGCAAACGCCCCTGCTACATTCGTCTTTCGCCCCTCGCCGTCCTGCAGCGCCTGTTTGGGTGTATTGCGGGTGCGGGTCAGGTGGGTCGTGTCGATCGGGAGCCCCGTGATCTCACTGATTCCCCGGGCGATATACTCCGATTGGTTATACCCTCTCTCGCGCAGTCGTTTGGGGTGCAAGGGAACCGGGATGATGACATCTATCTCGTCAAAGAACCGCTCGTCGCGCCATCCCAAGACCGCTTGTCGTCCCAAATAAACACCCCACTCCGGTTCGTCGCGGTACTTCATCCGGTGGATCACCTGCTGAATCGGGTGCCCTTTCTCATAAAAGAGATATGCTCCTGCGCGGTTAAGATGCAAGGCTTTCTTGATGACTGTCTTGCCTTCCGTCAGGGCGGTCTCGGTACTGTTTTCCGCTTTGAGGTCCTGCTCCGTGCGGGGCAACCGGCGCCAACAATCCGGGCAGATCCAATCCAGGTAAGTCTCCCGGATCTGTTGGTCGCTGATATACCTGCCGCAGAACGGGCATGTCCGCGGGAAGAGGAGGTCAGAGAGTAACACCGTTCTTGAAGATAGCTATCTCGTGGTAGCCGTTCTTCTCGTTGTTGGTCTTCGTGCCGTTAGCGACAGCAATGACGAACTCTGCAAAACGTTTCGCTACCTCCTCCATCGGTTCGCCCTCGGCGATGACACCCGCATTGAAATCAATCCAATTGGGTTTGTTCTTCGCCAGGTTCGAGTTCGTAGAGATCTTCATCGTGGGGACATAGGTGCCAAACGGCGTACCGCGTCCGGTGGTGAAGAGCACCATGTGGCATCCACAGGAAGCGAGCGCCGTGGAAGCCACGAGGTCGTTGCCCGGTGCAGAAAGGAGGTTGAGACCCTTCACCTGCAGCCTCTCGCCGTAAGGCATCACACCGCGCACAAGGGACTTACCGCATTTCTGCGTACAACCGAGGGCTTTGTCCTCGAGGGTGGATATACCGCCGGCTTTGTTACCCGGAGACGGGTTCTCGCCGACAGGCTCGCCGTGAGACAGGAAATAATCCTTGAAGTCGTTGATGAGGCTGACGGTCTGGTCGAAGAGTTGGCGGTTGGCGCAACGGTCCATGAGGATGGTCTCTGCGCCGAACATCTCCGGCACCTCGGTCAGTACGGTTGTACCGCCTTGTGCTACAAGCCAGTCGGAAAGCATGCCGAGTAACGGGTTCGCGGTGATACCACTGAAGCCGTCGGAGCCGCCGCATTTGAGTCCCACGCGCAGTTCGGACAGAGGCACAGCGACGCGTTTGTCGTGCTGCGTCTTGGTATAGAGCTCGCGCAGGATAGGCATGCAGTACTCTACCTCGTCGCCCTCGATCTTCTGGGTTGTCACGAACTTCACGCGGTCCTCGTCTATCTCGCCGCAGAACTCCTTGAATACATCCGGCTGGTTGTTCTCACAACCGAGGGAAACGACGAGAATAGCACCGGCATTCGGGTGATGGATCATATCGCGCAGGATCTTCTTCGTGTTCTCGTGGTCGTCGCCTAACTGCGAGCAGCCGTAGTTATGGGGGAAGGCGAAGATATTATCCGCGCCGGTCTCCTGACGAAGACGCTCGGCACATTTCTGGATGATACCGTTGACGCACCCTACGGTCGGGATGATCCACACCTCGTTACGGATACCTACCTGGCCGTCTTTGCGGCGGTAGCCCATGAACGTGCGTCCTTCGTCGGGGATATTGAGAACGACCTCTTTGGGGTGGTACTCATAGGAGAGCAGACCCGCGAGGTTGGTCTTGATATTGTTCTCGTTCATCCAGGAACCGGCTTTCTTCGCCTCCTTAGCATGACCGATCGGGAATCCGTACTTGATGACGTTCTCGCCCTCAGCGAGATCGGTGATGGCTATCTTGTGTCCGGCAGGTACATCTTCCAACACGGTAATCTGCTTGCCGTCCACATCAATAACCGCACCGGCGATCTGCGGTTGTATGGCTACCACCACATTATCCGCCGGATTGATTTTTAAGATATTGGTCATAATTATAAAATGGTCTTAACGGTTTCGAGCATGCCTTTCTTCTCAATCGAGTCGAGGAAGGAAACAACCATGTCGGTCAGACCCGGAACCTTGTTGAGGTCCTCTTTGGACTCTTTCCAGATGATGTCGGTAGCGCCGAGCACGCCTTCTGCCACCTTGCGGGTGTCGCCGGTTGCCCAGAGGTCCTTCAAGAGGTCCATGATCTCCTGTGCGTCGTTCGGCTGGATAGGAGCACCGTCCTCACGAACGCCGCCCTTGTAGTACTCGATGATAGCAGCGAGACCGAGAACGAGGCCCTTCGGCAGCTCGCCCTTGCGCTCTAAGTAAACCTTCAAGCCCGGCAGGTCGCGTGTCTCGAATTTCGGGAAGGAGTTCAGCATGATCGAGGTCACCTGGTGATCTACGTACGGGTTGTTGAAACGCTCCAATACGCTCTCGCCGTAAGCCTTCAGTTCGTCTTTCGGCAGGTTCAGCGTCTCCAGCAACTCATCGAACATCACTTTGTGGATGTACTTGCCGAGGATCTCGTGGTTGCATGCGTCGCGAACGATATTCACGCCGCTGAGGTAAGTAACCGGCGAAAGCACCGTGTGCGGACCGTTGAGGAGGGTCACCTTACGCTCGTGGTACGGCTTCTCGCTCTCGGCGATGAGGACATTCAGACCTGCTTTGTTAGCCGGGAACTCAGCCTCGAGTTCAGCGATAGACATGTTCTCCGGTTTCTCGATCACCCAGAGGTGGAAGATCTCAGCCTGTACGACGAGGTTGTCGTTATAACCCACTTTCTCCTGGATCTCAGCGATGTCTTTGCGCGGGAAGCCCGGTACGATACGGTCCACGAGGGTAGCACAGACGTAGTTGTATTTCTCGAACCACTCCTTGAAGCCTGCATAGTCTGCTCCGAAATCGTCTTTCCAGAGCTCGATGTACTTGTGGATGCAGTCTTTGAGGTGGTGACCGTTGAGGAAAATCAGCTCACACGGCATGAAGATCAGACCCTTGGTCGGATCGCCGTTGAAAGTCTTGTAGCGGCGGAAGAGGAGCTGAACGAGCTTGCCCGGATACGAAGAAGCGGGAGCGTCGGTAAACTTGCAGCTGTCATCGAAAGTGATACCGGCCTCGGTGGTGTTGGAGATGACGAAACGGATCTCCGGTTGCTCTGCGAGTGCCATATACGCCCAGTTCTGGGTGTACGGGTTCAGCGCACGCGAGATGACGTCGATACGCTCCAGCGAGTTCACAGCCTTACCGTCCAAACGCCCCTGCAGGTTGACATGATACAAGCAGTCCTGACCATTCAGCCACTCTACCATGCCTTTGTCGATAGGTTGAACGACAGCTACCGAACCGTTGAAGTTCGTCTTAGCGTTCATGTTCCATACGATCCAGTCCACAAATGCGCGGAGGAAGTTTCCTTCACCAAACTGAATGATCTTCTCGGGAGCGACACTCTTCGGCGCGGTCCACTTGTTCAATGCTTTTTTTGCCATAGTCTTAAGTATTAAATGAATTAAATTTTGTTATTTACTTTTTATTGCTCACAATATTTATTATTTACAATGCAACGGTAAATGGATCAACATACGTCACTTGCCCGTTCTCGCAGAAAATAAGCGGTTGGTTGTCACGGCGGTGTTGCTCCACCAGCTTGCGATACGATTGTTTGAGTCCTATACTCAATTTCGTTTCTAACTCACGTTCACTCATATCTTTTGGATTAATTGGTTCCACATATCCTGTTTATATATCTGTACGTTGCCTTCTGAATTTCCTTTTTTAGCAACTAAAATAGCTTCTCCATGTGCATTATTATATACCAAAACGCCATCACAGATCGGCAGATACAGATGTAACAAGTTGTATATACCGCGTTTGAAGCGGCGACGTATGTCATCCTCCGGGATATTATGCCCGCCCATAATATACAAATTCGGTTGTTGCATTTCGTTTCCAAAACCTTTGCGGGTGCAAAGGTACAAAAAAATATTGATATACGCAAGCGCCCGCGCGATTTTTTTCTTTTTTGTCCTTTTAGCCGTCTTGCCACAAAAAAAGCAGCAAGGTCTCCCCTGCTGCCTTTCATATGCCCATTTCGCGGGTTGTCTGCGACACCATCGTGACGGTATTTCTTACAATGCTACGCCATACTCATAAATAGCATCGCTTGGTAAATCAATCTGATCATTCCAATAGATACAAGTACGACTTGCATCCAATTGGGCATTCTCAAACAAACCATGCTCTGTTTGGAGATCGCGGAAAGCAGGTAGCGTCTTTATATCATCTGCAACATCATAACGAACCTTCCGCCCATCATCAAACGAAACGAGCAGTTGAAAATCCGCAAGCGGTTGATATGACTTAATTCGAGGTATCATATTAGTCTTTCAATGGTGGAAGTTTAAATATTTTTTGAGTCTCCCACATCTCCTGTAGTTCATCTTTATGTTCGTTTAGCCATTCTTTGACCATTTTCTGGGCACGATTAGGAAGATCTCCCTCCGTCATCTCAAAAGTATTGATATCGAACACACCCATATATTCTTCATAGAGGGCATGGATGTGTGCCGGCTCATGCTCCTTGGGTTTAAAGAACATCTTAATGATGATCCCGTAAAAACGACTAACTTCTGGCATAATTTTCTTGTATTAGAGATTTTGCGCTGCAAAATTACAAAAAAATATTGACATACGCAAGTGTTTTACCATATTTTGCAATTTTTCTTTATTTTTGAGGCTTAAAATTTGGAAATGTCAAGAAAAGCAGTATATTTGCACCAGATTTCAGTTTAGGGAACCGAAGGATGGTGATTCTCGGCTTCTGAGACCGATAGAAGGGTGTTCAGGATGTATTCAGCATCCATTGAGCACCCATTGCAGGTAAGTGACAAGTAGGTTGCAAATACTACGCGGAAAGGGTATTGAATCAATCCGGGAAAAGCAGGGAAAGGAACTCCGTAGTCATAATTTTTGCAAATTAATTTGCATATCTCAAAAAAAGCAGTACCTTCGACCTCCTCCCCCATAAATGGGGTCCCCTTCGAAAGTACAGTCGCATCCTGCGGTACATACGCAAGAATGAGCGGGATTTTTGAAAAGGGCAGTACCCTCTCTTTTAGTGCTAAATAGCCCTCCCTTATGCAAGCATAGTGCCTGCTATCTATCCCTAAAAGAAGTAGAGAACTCTCTACTTTTTTCAAAAATTCCGCTCAAAAACTTGCGTATGTGCAATTTTTGTTGTACCTTTGCACGCTAATTTGTTAAATCATAAATTTGAAATCATAAATCATACATGTCTTTACAATGTGGAATAGTGGGTCTGCCGAATGTAGGCAAGAGTACCCTTTTTAACTGTCTGAGTAATGCAAAGGCGCAGAGCGCCAATTTTCCTTTCTGTACGATTGAGCCGAACGTAGGCGTGATCACGGTGCCGGACGAGCGGTTGATCAAACTCGGCGAGATATGTCATCCCGAGCGCGGCGTGATCCCCACGACCGTGGAGATAGTGGATATAGCGGGTCTGGTGAAGGGCGCGAGCAAGGGTGAAGGATTAGGGAATAAGTTCCTGGCGAACATCCGCGAGACGGACGCCATCATCCATGTACTGCGTTGCTTCGACGACGAGAACGTGGTGCATGTCGATGGGACGGTGAACCCCGTGCGCGACAAAGAGATCATCGACGCGGAGTTGCAACTGAAGGACCTGGAGACGGTGGAGAGCCGTATCCAGAAATGCGAGAAAGCCGCTAAAGCCGGAGGGGATAAGTTTGCGAAGTTGCAGTTAGAGGTGCTGGTTAAGTACCGCGAGGCGCTGTCGCAGGGCAAGAACGCCCGGACGGTAGAGCCGGAGAACAAAGAGCAGGAGGCGGCAGCGAGAGACCTCTTCCTGCTGACGAACAAACCCGTGATGTACGTCTGCAACGTCGATGAGAGATCGGCTGTCACCGGCAACGCGTACGTGGAGCAGGTTCGTGAGGCGGTCAAAGACGAGGACGCACAAGTGCTGGTACTCGCCGCGAAGATAGAGAGCGAGATCGCGGAGTTAGAGAGCTACGAGGAGCGGCAGATGTTCCTCGAGGAGATCGGTCTGGAGGAGAGCGGAGTAAACCGCTTGATCAAGGCTGCTTACGCGCTACTCAAGCTGCGTACGTTCCTCACCGCCGGTAGCGATGAGGTACGCGCGTGGACGTTCCGTGAGGGCATGAAAGCGCCGCAATGCGCCGGCGTCATCCACACGGATTTTGAGCGGGGGTTCATCCGTGCGGAGGTGATCAAATACGAGGACTTCGTGGCGCTCGGCGGCGAGGCGCAATGCCGCGCAGCCGGCAAACTTGGCATCGAGGGCAAGGACTACCTCGTACAAGACGGAGATATCATGCATTTCTTGTTTAATGTTTAACTAGGTAGACCTAGGAAGAATTATGATAGAGTCATTATTAGCTTACGGATGGTGGGCGGCGGTGATATGCATCGTCGTGGGATTTGCGGCGCTGGTGAGAGGTGCGGACTGCTTAGTCGATGGTGCGAGTGCTATTGCCAAACGGTTCGGCATCTGCGATCTCGTGATCGGTCTGACGGTCGTCGCTTTCGGTACGAGTATGCCGGAGTTCGTGGTAAACATGGTCTCCGTAGCAGAAGGCAGTACGGATCTCGCAATCACGAATATCTTAGGTTCGAACATCATCAACACCTTTGTCATCCTCGGTCTGACGGCGTTGGTTTATCCGATCGTGTCGCAGAAACGCAGCCGGGACTTTGACATCCCGATGTCTATCATCGCCGGGGTGTTGGTATTGATCCTCGTGGCTGTACAATTGCCATTCGGCGAAGCCGGTAAGGGTATCGGTCACCTCGGCGGCGCGGTACTGCTACTATTCTTCTGCTACTTCCTCTATAACACGTTCCGCCATGCTAAAGACCACCCGGAGGAAGGACCAAGTGACGAAGTACCAAGTACAAAGGAGATTCCTGTCCGGCGTGCTGTCGCGCTGATTCTCGGCGGATTGGTAGGGCTGGTGGTCGGCGGAGAGCTGATTGTCAAGAGCGCCGTCGATCTGGCGACACGCATGGGTGTGAGCGAAGCGATTATCGGTCTGACGATAGTAGCTTTAGGAACATCCCTGCCGGAGTTGGCGACCTCCGTCATCGCGGCGGCAAAGCATAACTCCGACATCGCTATCGGTAACGTCTTCGGTTCGAACATCTTCAACGTCTTCTTCGTCCTCGGCACGAGTGCGGCGATACATCCCCTGCCTGCATACGAAGGGATCGAGTTAGACGCCTGCATGGCGGCGATAGGAAGCATCATCGTCTGGCTGGCGGTCAAGACCAACAAGGCGCGGAAGGTACAACGGTGGGCAGGCGCGTTGCTGCTGATTGTGTATGGCGCGTATTTAGCCTATCGGCTGTGGACGGTTTAGGGGGTTAGAGGGTTAGTGGATTAGAGGTTAGAGGTATAAAAACAAAGAAGGATGTCTCCCGACATCCCAATCTTTTTACTTAACCTTAAATCTAATACCATGAAAAACACGGTGCAAAAGTACTGCTTTTTTGCGATATGACCAAATATTTTTGAAAAAAAATGTTATAAAACATAAAATTGCAAAATCCAGTTTGCAAAAATCCGTGTTTCTCGCGATATACATCCTTTTACTGCTCATCTAATAAGTCCGGTCTGCGCTCGCGCGTGTGGGCGACGGACTGCTCGTATTGCCATTCCTCGATCTTCGCCTGATGCCCCGAGAGGAGGATCTCCGGCACTTTCCATCCCTTATAGTCCGCCGGGCGGGTATAGACGCCTGCTTCGAGCAAGCCGTCCTGGAAGGAGTCATTGAGGGCAGACTCGACATCGCCGAGCGCTCCGGGCAGAAGACGCACGATAGCGTCCGTCATCATCGCCGCCGGCATCTCTCCGCCGGTGAGAACAAAATCTCCGATACTATACTCCTTGGTAATCAGGTGGTCGCGCACGCGCTGGTCCACGCCCTTATAATGTCCGCAAAGGATGATGAGGTTTTGTTTGAGCGAGAGTGCATTCGCTGCTTTCTGGTCAAAACGTTCTCCATCCGGGGCGGTAAAAATAACCTCGTCGTAGTCCCGCTCGGATTTCAGATGGGAGATGAGGCGGTCGATAGGCTCAATCTGCAGAACCATGCCGGCACCGAAGCCAAAGGCATAATCGTCCACCTTGCGGTGTTTATCGAGGGTCCAGTCACGTAAGTTATGCACGTAGATCTCGCAAAGGCCTTTGTCCTTCGCGCGTTGGATGATAGAGTGATTGAGCGGCGAGTCCAATAACTCCGGGCAACAAGTGATGATATCGATACGCATAGCGGTTTTTCTCCGAAAAACGTTAAATAGTTAAAAAGTTAAAATGGTTTTGTTTGACAACAAAACGTTAAGCTGTTAAGGGACGGGGTCATAACCGGAGCCACCCCAAGGATGGCACCGGAGGATACGTTTGATGCCGAGCCATCCGCCTTTGAAGGGTCCGTACTTGAGGACCGCCTCCACCATGTACTGGCTGCAGGTCGGTGTATAACGGCACGAGGGCGGCGTCAGGGGTGAGATGAACGCCCGGTAGAAATAAACGGGAAGAAGGAAAACCTTGCGTATGAAAGTTTTCCATTTAGGGGTTGATATTTGGGATTGATTATTTTCCATTGATCTTACGCAGCGCCTTCTGCACGGCTTTCTCGATGACGGGGAAGGGTTGTTCCTCTTTGTCGATATAATTGAAGGCAAGCAGCACTTTTTTCTCCCCTAAGAGCGACTGATTGAGGCGGAAGGCTTCACGCATCAGACGCCTCAGATGATTGCGTTTGACGGCACGCTTGAAGAGCGATTTGGGCGCCCAGACGAGGACGCGGGTTTGTTCCTCGGAGATCTCCTGAAAGGTCACGCGAAGAGGCCACGACGTGAATCGCTTGCCGGACTTATAGAACGCTGCTATCTCCTGCGCTCCGCATAACTTTGCTTCCTTCGGAAAACTATACCCCATACCCCTTCGTCTATAACCTTTCGCTTTTATTACTGATTCTTATCCAGATAATCTGCGATTGCCATAGGCAGGGACGCAAAAGGTTTGCCTTGTCCTGCCTCTATATCCACGCGATAACCGGCTTCCTCGAGGGCACGGATAGTACCTTCGCCGAAAGCAGCGATGATGGTCTTGCCTTGTTTCCAATCAGGGAAATTCTCCTTAAGCGAAGTGACGCCGGCAGGAGTGAAGAGAGCGATGAGGTCGTAGTTAAAGTCCCTATCCTTGGGCCAGGGGGTGCTGACCGTGCGGTACATGATCGCCGGAGTGACCTCGATAGCGTTCTCGGCGAACATATTGATCTGGTCGTCCGTGTGGATATCGGAGAGTACCATGAGGTATTTCTCATTCGGCCGACGGTGCATCGCCGGCAGCAGGTCCTCGAACTTATTTCCTTGCTCGGGGAAGAAGACCTTACGCTTGCGATAGTTGATAAATTTCTGGAGGTACAGTCCTACCTGCTCGGAGTTGCAGTAGTAATGCATCGAATCCGGCACATTGAGGCGCATCTCTTCGCAAAGACGGAAGTAATGCTCTGCACCCAGACGGGAGTTGAGGATGACGGCCGTGTAGTCCAGCGGGTTGATACGCTGCTGGCGAAACTCCCTCGCCGTCAGTCCTTCGATATGAATAAACTGATAGAAATCACACTGGACTCCGTACAACTCTTCCAAACGAGAGTACGGCGTATGCGCAGCCTCCGGACGGGGTTGAGAAAAAAGAATTCGTTTTATCATAGAAAAGCTATCATTTTATCAGATAAGTAAAAAAGCGCCATAAGCGGCAAGACCTCTACCGTCGCTATATACAGGACGAGATAGATCAACGCCGCCGGGGAGACGAGATATGTCCTCGCGCAGCGGTATAGCCACACGCCTAAGAAGAGCACCGCCATAATGCCGATCGTCCACCTCGTAGCGAGGGTACTACGACAATGCAGGAGGATGAGCAAGACCGGATAAAGAGCTACGGTCGTGACGGTGATGAGGTTGCTGTAGGCCTCATGCGCAGCGCCAAAACGGCGCGAGAGGAGGAAGGTATAATCCAGCAGCGCGCATATCCCCGTCTTCACCAAGGTCACTGCCACAATCAGTCCGGCGGTTACCCAGAATGCCAAGAAAGGCGCATGATTGAGCGTGCAGAAACACAGGCACAGCGCCATCGAAAGCACTCCCAGACGGAAAAGGGAGATGAAGAGCAGCCCGGGGAAATTAGACGGAGAGTCCTTATAGACACGGTCGCCGCGTGAGAAGACCACCGACGGAGACTGCGTCACGATACCCGGCTGGAAGACCTCTGCGAGGAACGCAAAGAGCAGCAGACTGAGCATCATCCATGCGCACCACGGCGCAGAGAGCAAGGTGTATATATGCGTTACTCCGTCCATAAATATAGTTTATCGCCGCGACGCACGATACCGTCCGTCTTGAGCGAGAAGAATTGTCCTTTTTGTATTGTGTGCGCAGGCTTGCCGTGGGTGTCGCGGATGTCCGTCAGCGTCACCTCCATCACGCCGGTCGTCTCACCGGTGATGAGGCAGGCTTGTCCTTCCTCGACCTGCGGAACGGCCTCCACGAGGAACTCCGCCACGAAGAGGTTCTTGAAGAAATTGGTACACTTACCAGCGTAGATCTTCTTCCTCGTCGCCTTATTGCCATACTCATGAGTCCACTCGCCGAGCCGTTGACCCTGGTAGTAACCGTCCCAGAACCCGCGGTTGAAGACCCGGCTGAGCCGTTCGTCCCAAGCGGCTATCTTCGGTTCGATAACCGCATTATCCGCATACTCGCCTGCCTGCCAAGCCTCCACGGCTTCCTTATAGCACCGCACGACCGTATCGACGTACTCCGCCCCGCGGGCACGACCTTCGATCTTCAGCACCCGAACCCCGGCATCCAGCATCTTATTGAGAAAACCGATGGTCTTGAGGTCCTTCGGGGACATGATATACTGGTTGTCTATATCAAGCTCCAGATCAGAGGACTTGTCTTTGACCGTATACCCTCGGCGGCAGACCTGTACACAGGCACCGCGGTTCGCCGAGAGGCCGTAGTTATTGAGACTCAGGTAACACTTACCGCTAACCGCCATGCAAAGCGCCCCATGGCAGAACATCTCGATGCGCAGCAGTTCGCCTTTAGGGCCTTTGATCTGCTGCTCCACGATGTCCCGGTGAATCGATGCCACCTGCTCCATGTTTAGCTCCCTTGCCAAGACGACGACGTCCGCAAAACGTGCGTAGAAGCGCAGCGCCGCAGTATTAGCTATATTGAGTTGGGTAGATAGGTGCACCTCCACGCCTTGACTCACGGCATACTCCATGACGGCGATGTCCGAAGCGATGATGGCATCGAGACCTGCCGCCTTTGCGTTATCGACGATCTCCCGCATCAAGGGCAGATCCTCGGGGTACATGACCGTATTGAGCGTCAGGTAGGTCTTCACGCCCGCCTCGCGGCAGGTAGCAACAATCGTATGCAAGTCCTCCGTCGTGAAATTAACCGAACTGCGAGCCCTCATATTCAGGTGCTCGATGCCGAAATAGACCGAGGTTGCCCCAGCCTGTATCGCCGCAGCCAAAGACTCCCAGCACCCAACGGGGGCCATGATATTTACCATTTGCTCATTTACCATTTGGTCATTTATTTAGCCATTTGGCCATTGAGGTACTCCGCTATCTGGACGGCATTGAGGGCAGCGCCCTTGCGGATCTGGTCGCTGACGCACCAGAAACTCAGTCCGTTCTCGTCCGTGAGGTCCTTGCGTACACGGCCGATGAAGACCTCATCCTTGCCGCTTAAAAACAAGGGCATCGGGTAGATCTTCTTCTCCGGCTCATCCATCAGCACGCATCCTTCCGCCTTCGAGAACGCCTCTTTGGCTTCCTCTACGGAGATAGGCCGCTCAGTCTCTACCCAGACGCTCTCGCTATGCGCCCTGAGCGACGGCACGCGGACGCAGGTAGCGCTGACTTTCACGTCCGAATGCATGATCTTACGCGTCTCGTTATGCATCTTCATCTCCTCCTTGGTATAGCCGTTGTCGGTGAAGACATCGATATGAGGGATGACGTTATTGGCTAACTGATACGCAAACTTCTCGACCGTCGGCTCCTCTCCGTTGAGAAGCTGGCGGTACTGGTTTTGTAACTCCTTCATCGCCTGTGCGCCTGCACCGGAAGCCGCCTGATAGGTCGATACATGCACGCGGCGGATATGACTCAGACGTTCGATGGCCTGCAAAGCCACAACCATCTGAATCGTCGTACAGTTTGGGTTAGCAATGATATTCCGCGGCCTTACCAAGGCGTCCGAGGCGTTCACCTCCGGCACCACCAGAGGTACATCGTCGTCCATACGAAAAGCAGAGGAGTTATCTATCATGATGGCTCCGTAACGGGTGATGGTGTCCGCATACGTACGTGACACGCCTGCACCCGCGGAGACAAACGCAATATCGACGCCCTTGAAAGCGTCGTTATCTTGTAGTAGTTGTACTTCGTACTCTTTGCCACAAAAAAGATATTTCTTGCCGGCACTTCGCTCCGAACCGAACAGTCGCAGTTCGGAGAGAGGAAACTGCCGCTGTGCGAGCACAGCCAACAGTTCCTGTCCGACGGCGCCGGAGGCGCCTACGATTGCAATAACCATACTTAAGCCAGTGCAACAAAGAGGTCTGCCTCTTTCTCCTCGAAAGTCAGTTTACCTTCGCGAGCCAGCCATCCCAAAGCCAAGAAGAGCTCATCGTTCTTCAGCTTGGTAGCTTTCTTCAGTGCTTTCAGACCCTGTGCACCATTCTGCAATGCGCCCCATACGAGGCCTGCGTTTTCGCCAATTTTTGTAATCATAATACCTTAATTTTTAAGTGACTAATACAGGGGACAATCAAGGGGCCCCTTCCCTATTATTCTTCCCATTTCTTAAACACCAGGCAGGCGTTATGGCCGCCAAAACCGAAGGTGTTGCTCAGCGCATACTTGATATCGCGTTTCTGGGCTTTACCAAAGGTAAAGTTAATACGATAGTCGATGTTCTCATCCTCGTCCCCGGGGTCATGGTTGATGGTCGGCGGGATGATGCCTTCCTTGAGCGCCATGACGCAAGCGATAGCCTCCACGGCGCCTGTAGCACCGATGAGGTGACCGGTCATGGATTTGGTCGAATCGAGGTTCATGTCGTACACATGCTCGCCGAAGACACGCTGGATCGCCTTCACCTCCGTCACGTCGCCCAGAGGAGTCGATGTGCCGTGGGTATTGATAAAATCGATCTGCTCGGGTTGCAGTCCGGCATCCTTCAGCGCCAGACGCATCACGCGCTCCGCCCCTTTACCCTCAGGATCGGGAGCAGTCATATGGTACGCATCGGAGGTCATTCCTTCGCCTACTATCTCTGCGTAGATCTTCGCTCCGCGTGCCTTGGCATGCTCGTAGTCCTCCAGGATCAGACAGGCAGCTCCTTCGCCCAAGACGAATCCGTCGCGGGACTTGGAGAACGGACGGCTGGCGGTCGTTGCCTGCTCGTTATTGGTAGAAAGCGCGTGCAGCGAGTTGAAACCGCCGATACCCGTATAGGTCACATCAGCGTCTGCACCACCGGTCAGCAGCACATCGGCATGCCCCAGACGGATCTGATCAAAGGCCGAACCTACCGCGTGTGACGAAGACGAGCAGGCGGTGCTGACCGAGAAACTCGGACCACCCAGGCCGAAACGGATGGATATCTGACCGGCTGCGATAGATGGGATCGCCTTCGGAATCATGAAGGGATTGAAACGGGGTACACCGTCACCTTTGGCGAAATCGATGATCTCCTCTTCGGTAGATTGCAGACCGCCCATGCCACTACCCCAAACCACGCCGACACGGCTGCGGTCCTCCTTGTCGAG
The DNA here is from genome assembly GCA_945828585.1 of uncultured Bacteroidales bacterium. Taxonomy (GTDB): domain Bacteria; phylum Bacteroidota; class Bacteroidia; order Bacteroidales; family Paludibacteraceae; genus Colicola. The sequence continues at coordinate 38,668 of CALZRN010000001.1, forward strand.
ATCCAGCCCGCTGTCCTGAAGCGCTTCGTTCGCCACCCACACGGAGAACTGAGAGTAGCGGTCCATTTTACGCGCTTCCTTGCGATCCATCAGAGGAGAGGGATCAAAGTTCTTCACTTCTCCCGCAAAATGGGTCTTGAACTTCGTGGAATCAAACGCCGTGATGGGCGCTATTCCGCTAACACCATTAACCATGGCCTGCCAGGTCTCCGGAGCCGAATTACCCACGGGCGTAAGCGCGCCTAAGCCTGTAATAACTACTCGTTTGAGTTGCATAAATCCTGTACGACTATATATAAAAGCATAACGAGTTTACAGTATTCCCGTAAACTCGCAAACTCAGATGAAAAGAAAATTACTTTCCTGCTTTCTTCTCAACATAAGCGATCGCGTCGCCTACGGTAGCAATCTTCTGGGTGTCCTCGTCCGGGATCTCTACGTTGAACTCCTTCTCAAACTCCATGATCATCTCAACAGTGTCCAGCGAATCAGCGCCCAGATCAGTTTGGAAATTAGCCTCGTTGGTAATTTGAGACTCTTCTACACCAAGTTTATCAGCAATGATTGCTTTTACTTTTGCTTCAATTTCTGCCATAATACGAAACGTTTTAGTTTTATTATTTTTTGTGTGTTTTTAATAATTTCAGTACACTTTTATTTCCGCCTATTTCGGAAAAACGGTGCAAAATTACTGCTTTTTTCTCGAATATGCAAATTTTTTTGCCTTATTTTTCAATTTTGTCACCTAAATATAGCACAATTTTGCCTAAAAAACCTCCTGCCTTGCCCATTTGGCATACAGGAACGCTATCTCCGTCCAAATTAGCGACGCGTAAATTATCATATAATTTATGGGTATGTCCACCGATCACGGCATCCATCCCGCGCGTGTTTTGGACGAGTTGCACATCGCAGACATCTTCTGCGGCCTTGCCATACGTACCGAGGTGACTGAGACAAACGACAATGTCGCATTTTTCCGCCCGCAGGGCATCCGCTGCTTTCTGGGCGGATTCATATGGGTCAAGGTACTTCGCCGGCAGGAAGTTCTTATCAGAGATCAGGCCTTTCGGGTCACAACCAAGACCCAAGATGCCTATCTTCAGCCCACCTTTACGGACAATCACAAAAGGCTTTGTCTTACCTTCCATCGCTGTGCCGGTAAAATCATAGTTAGCGCATACGACAGGAAACGATGCGGTCTCCAGCACCGCCGCCAAAGTGTCCAGACCATTATCAAACTCATGATTGCCGAGGGTCACAGCGTCGTAGCCCATGCGGTTCATGGCATCGATCTCTACACGACCGTGATAAAAATTGAAATACGGCGTACCCTGACAGAAATCGCCGGCATCGACCAGCAACAAGTTCTCATCCGCCTGCCGTTCCCGCTCAATCACCCCCATACGCCGCGCGTACCCTCCTTGGCCGTTAGCCTTGGGTTCTACCTGCGAGTGCGTATCATTCGTATGCAGGATCGTCAGATGATCCGATTTCGGCGTACATGCTATCAAAAAGACAAATGGACAAAGTACAAGGTACAAAAGAATTCGTTTCATAGTAATTAGAATTTTTTCTCTATCTCCTCGTTGCTCAAAAGCGAGAGAACCGTCTTGCCATCCGGAGTGATGCGATGGGTGGGAATTTGCATCAGAGACGAGACCAACTCGCGCATCTCTTTCTCGTTCAGGCTCTTACCCACAGGTATCGCAGCGCTCTGGGCCAACGAGAGCGCGATCTGCTCCCTCCACTCGGCACGCGTATCTGCACCGCGTTCGCGGACGCAGGAGAGGATCTGCTGCAGTACCGGCACAGGTGACTGAGCAGCGATCTGCGACGGCACGCCTTGTATCGAGTAGCTGTCCGGCGATAATTGCTCTAACTCAAAGCCTATCGTCCGCAGTTCCTCAGCTATCTGACCGACCAGCACCATCTCGTCAGGACTGAGAGAGATCACTTCGGGGAAGAGTAACTGCTGACTCGCACCTTGCGAGTGAGCCATCTGGTCCAGGAACCGATGGTACAATATCGTCACATGCGCGCGGTGCTGGTGAATCATCGTCAGCCCCTCTTCGCCCGGCAGGAGGATATACTTTCCGTTATACTGCCAAAGGGGTCCGCTATCTATCTCTGTCAGCGGCATAGCCGCGGTCTGTGCTCTGTCAGGCGTAGCCGGTCCGTCAGCGAAGCGGTCTGTCCGGGCTCCCTCATACAGGCTCTCCCAACTCTTCGGAGCCTTGTCGGGGTAGATTGTGCCGCGCGTGTGGAAGGGGTTATACGTCGGATCGACAGCCACCTGCGGACGAGAGACCCGGTCCGTCGACGGCATAGGGATATCAATCGCTCCACGGGTGTCGAAATCAATCGTCGGCGCCAAGGTGAACTTACCTAAAGCCTCACGTACCGCCGCCATCAGGATCTGGAAGATAGCCTGCTCGTCGGCAAACTTAATCTCCGTCTTCGTCGGGTGGATATTCACATCAATCGACTCCGGAGAGATATCGAAATAGATAAAGAAAGACGGCTGATAGTCCGCCGTGAGCATGCCTGAATAAGCAGTCATGACGGCTTTCTGGAAGTACGGATGACGCATGTACCGGCCGTTCACAAAGAAATACTGCTCGGCCTTGCGCGTCGCGTTCTCCGGCTTGATGACGAACCCTCGTATAGAGACCAACTCCGTCTCCGTATGCACATCGACGAAAGCGGAAGTAAAAGCATTTCGTTTGGGATTGCCAAAGACCGCCTCGATGCGCTGTTTCTCTGTGCCGGCCGGCAGTTCTAACAGGATCTCATCGTTATGAACAAAAGTGAAGTTCACCTTCGGATAAACCAACACGATATGGTAGAACTCCGTCAGGAGATTGCGCAACTCCGTCTGGTCGGTCTTAAGGAACTTACGCCGGACGGGGACGTTAAAAAAGAGGTTGGAGACCTTGATATTCGTGCCCACGGGACATGAACAAGGCTCCTGACGGACGACGTCCGAGCCGTGTATCTCTATCAGCGTACCGGTCTCATCCTCCGCACGGCGGGTCATCATCTCCACTTGCGACACCGCGCATATCGACGGTAAGGCTTCCCCGCGAAAACCCATCGTCCGTAACGTAAACAGATCCTGCGCCTCGCGGATCTTACTCGTCGCATGGCGTTCAAAAGCCAGACGAGCGTCCATCTCGCTCATGCCGATACCATTATCTATCACCTGCAGCAACGTCCTACCGGCATCACGAACGATGACTTGGATACGGGTAGCTCCCGCGTCCAAGCTGTTCTCCACCAACTCTTTGAGGCACGATGCAGGCCGTTGAATGACCTCTCCTGCCGCGATCTGGTTGGCTACACTATCCGGTAACAGATGAATGATATCCATACTCCACGCGCGCGAACGTGCGCGCAATTATTAAAGGAATAGATAGATGCCGAACACGAGCAGACCAATCAACACAAACCAGATCAGCAGTTTGGACTGCCGTTTCTGCTTCATGATCGTCATGTTCTTCTCATGCTCCTCTCTAAACGCCCCACGACGAAGACGCGCAAGTCTTTTATCCTTGCGCGCCTCTTTTTCTTCGTCGAAGTAAATGGGGCGATAGTCCCATTCTCGGGGTTTGTTAATTTTCGGAAATAATACCGACATTACTTAACGATTGCTTGGAACTCAGCGTCCTCTGCGAACTTAGCGAACTCGATGTCCTTCGCAGCGCGAGCTTTAAGCTGAGCATCCTGAGCTACAGCAGCCTTGAGGTTCTCGATCACAGCAGCTTTGTCGTTCGTGCGAGCGCCTACGACAGCTTTCAGATAAGCGGTAGTAGCGTTCGGCTCCTTGATATTAGCCAGCGTCTTTGCAGCAGCTGCATAGTCCTCGTCAAGGATCTGCTGAACAGCAGCGTTGTTGGTAGCGGTCTCGCCGTAAGCTTTCTTTGCTGCAGCGTAGTCACCCTTCTTCGTGTAGAGGGTACCGAGAGCCGCATTCAGGTTAGCCTTCGTGCCGGCTGCCTTGCCAAAGAACGCCTCTGCCTTGTCCAGGTCGTTGTCTGCCAGAGCAGCTACACCGGCGTTGAAGTTCACGTCCGGATCGTTCGGCTGGATATCCAGAGCCTTTGCATAGCAACGGCGAGCCTCAGCGATATTACCCTCCTCGAAGTAGAGTTGGCCGAGGTTGTTATATGCGCGGTAGTCGTTATAGATCTCAGCAGCCTTCTGATAGAGGGCTTTCTTCTCTGCCTTGTCGTTGGTCAAAGTAGCAGCGTACAACAACTCCTCAACGCTCAGCTGAGCCGGGTCGTTCTTGGCGATCTCGCGGATCTCGTCGTCGCTCTTACCAATCAGGTCGGTCGTCAGGATCAGGCGGCTGCGACGGAGAGCCGGCAGGATCTCCTCTGCGATAGTGCCATATACAGAACTCAGGTTCTTGATCTGTGCCTCACGCTCCTCCGGATCGCTGTACATCGACAGCACGCGAAGTACGAGGTCCTTATCCTGCATGTTGCTGTTTTCCATTGCTTTCTGGAAGCCTTCCCAGTCCTCAGCGGTGATATTAGCCTCTACATCGTTAGCTACTTTGTTCTTCTTGAGGGCTTTCTTTAGGAAGTTAGCAGCTGCTTTCTGACGGTTCTGAGCCAGTTTCTCGTTCAGATCCATACCACCATCCGGAGATGCGTAACCGGAAACCTCAATCTTATTGATCTCTTTCTTCTCGTTGTCTTTAGCATCCTTGATAGCAGCCTGCAGCGCCTTTACGCTCTCGCTCTTGGTCTCCGACGAACGGAGCGATGCGCTTTGGATGAGGAACTTAATGTCAGCCTCGGTCAACTCTTGGATCACGCGTTGGAACTTATCCGGCGTGCAAGCCGTCTTATTGTCTTTTGCGTCTGCCAACTCCGGAGTGGAAACTACGCCGTCAGCAATCTTTACATCAGGGATCTCAATCACTTTCTTTCCTACCTTTGCCTCAAAACGCAGATAGAGCTCCGAAACGCGCATCTCAGGTACATAGTCGAACGAGCAAGTCTGGGTATATTTACCACCATTACGATAGTTCACGGTCTTACCATTCTCTTTTGCCTTCTCACCTACGTAGGTTACAGGCTCTCCTACTGCTTCCTTGCCGGCATATTTTAGCACCGGAGTTACAGTCAGTACACCTTTCTTAGCGAATTTCTTTTGAGGGAAAGTACCGGTAATCTCTGCGTTTACCTTACCGCCTTTCAGTACCAGCGGACTCGGATTAACGGTGATCTCATCGGGTTTTTGCAACGTCTTGTTGCACGATGCCAACATTACTACAGCAGCAATGAGGCCGAGAAATAAACCTTTTTTCATATGCATATAAATTAGTTAATTTATGTATATTTTCAAAATTCGCTGCAAAATTAGTAAAAAAAAATGATATACACAAGAGCACACGATACTTTTTGCGATTTTTCTTGCTTAATTCAGAAAAAAGCAGTAAATTTGCAGCCGATATGAGACAGTACACCTTATTATTTATCTTTATTATAGGGATGGTATCGGGATGCCACCGGCCGTCGAAAGTGGAGCAACATAGGGCCGAGAAACGTGCCCAAGATAGCGTGCGATTGGAGGAGCAGATACGCAGTCTGGCATTCTACGAGAGCCAGCTCGAAGTGATGGGTCCGAAAGCCGACAGCCTGCTCGCGCTCTTCTCCTACGAGCGAAACGAGAAATACCAGGACCACGGCTTCTACGTCGTCAAAAACACCTGGCTGCGGGCGCGGGACTATCGGATACTCGTCCGGGACGACGGAAGGGAGATACTGACCTACCGTAACGGAAAACGCATAGAGCCCGCCGCGGATCCCAAATTTGAGGAGGCTTACCGGCAGGCAGAGGAGCTCCAAGTGACCATAAAAGACATCAAGGAGCTGGAAAAACGCATCTATCGAACCTCTTTGGAGGTACAAAAATACCAAAAACGGTTACAAAACGAATAATCTTCTTGCAAGATTCAAAAAAAAGCAGTAAATTTGCAGGCGTAAAATTTCAAAAGATCATGAGCGAATCGAAATACGAAAGTAAAATAACCTCTTCTTCATGCTCTGCAGCGCAGATATACAAGGTCATCAGCGACATGCAGAACCTGGAGAAAGTGAAGAACCTCATCCCGCAGGATAAGATCCAGGAGATGGAGATTGAACCCGACCGTGTGCGTATGAAAGTGGACGGATTAGGTCAGAAGATCACCATCGCCATCGTGGACCGCATCGAGAACGACACGGTAAAATTCGGTCTTGAAGGCATTCCGATGGACGGTAATTTCTGGATCCAACTCAAAGAGGTGAGCCCGACCGACACGCGAATCAGGCTTACCGTCAAGGCGGACATCCCGATGATGTTCAAGTTTATGATAGAGAAAAAATTGCAACAAGGCCTGGATCAGGCGGCTGACATGCTGGCTCAGTTCCCTTATAGCCAGTGGAATTAATCATATCATTATGAAAAGACCAAGAATCCACAGAGAAGGACGCAACATGATTATCATCATCGTGTTGCTCTTGTTTATCATCAACATCCCGGTGTACATGTATTTCTCCCATTGGGTGTTCGGCGTGACGCTGATTCTTACAGCCACGTTACTGGTGTTCGTCACCTATTTCTTCCGTAACCCCGTACGAGTGCTGGAGATAGATGATCCGAACTTCATCATCGCCCCCGCAGACGGTCGCGTAGTGGTCGTCGAGCCTACGGACGAGAACGAGTATTTCCATGAGAAGAAGTTGCAGGTGTCCATCTTCATGTCGCCTTTCAACGTCCATGCCAACTGGTACCCCATAGAGGGAAATATCCTCGTCTCCGAGCATCAGAAAGGCCATCACAAAGGTGCATGGTTGCCTAAGTCCAGCACCGAGAACGAGCGCTCGCTCGTCGTCATCGAGACGCCTTCGAAAATCCAGATCGCCGTGCGGCAGATCGCCGGAGCCATGGCACGACGCATCGTCACCTACGCCAAGCCCGGACATCAGGCGCATCGCAACACCCATCTCGGTTTTATCAAACTCGGTAGCCGCGTGGACATGTACCTACCGCTCGATACGGAGATGTTCGTCACCGTCGGAGAAGCCGTGCGCGGTAATGAGACCATCTTAGGACGCCTCGCCGAGAAATAATCCCCTAATCCCCTAACCCGTTAAACCGTCAAATCATCATGAATAAGTTTGAAGAATTATTTGCGCAGTACCCCTGCCCGTTTACCGATGAGCAGGTAAAAGCGCAGGTGGCAGAGATCGAAGCTGCCCATTTTGCAGAGAATAATAACGTAGAAGTATGGAAAGAGTGCCTCCACCAGATTGATTACACGACCCTCTCCGCCGATGACACCATCGCCAAAGTGGAGAAAATGGCGAATGCGGTCAATAACTTCGAGAAGGACTTCCCCGGAATCCCGAACGTAGCGGCTATCTGCGTGTATCCCGCCATGGCGGAGTACGTGCGCAAAGCCCTCAACGATCCGAAATTCAATATCGCTTGCGTCAGCGGTGGGTTCCCTGCTTCGCAGACCTTCCTCGAGGTCAAAGTGGCTGAGACCGCGATGGCCATCAAAGCCGGAGCTACGGAGATAGATATCGTACTCTCCGTTGGTAAGTTCCTCGAAGGCAACTACCAGGAGTGCTTCGATGAGATCAGCGAACTCAAAGCCGTCTGCGGCGACAAACACCTCAAGGTCATTCTCGAGACAGGACTCCTCAAGACCGCAGAGAACATCTGGAAAGCATCCATCCTCTCCATGGCTGCAGGTGGTGATTTCATCAAGACTTCAACCGGTAAGATCGCCGTTAACGCGACCCCCGAAGCAACTTTCGTCATGTGTCACGCCATCAAAGCTTGGCAGGAGAAAACCGGAGAGAAGAAGTGCTACAAGCCTGCAGGAGGTGTCTCCACAACCGAAGAGGCTGTACAACACTATACCCTCGTCAAGGAGATCCTCGGCGAAGAATGGCTCAACAACGAGTCCTTCCGCTTTGGTGCTTCACGATTAGCCAATAATTTACTCTCCTCCATCGTAGGAAAAGAGACGAAATATTTCTAATATGAATAAAATCCTTTCTAAGAGATTTTTCTCGGAAAATGTAGCGGAGCTGATTGTTGAGGCTCCGCTCATTGCGCGTAGCCGTAGAGCCGGACATTTTGTCATTATTCGTGTCGATGACCACTCCGAGCGTGTCCCTCTGACCATCGCCGGAGCCGACATCGAAAAAGGAACCATCACCCTCGTGGTACAACAGGTGGGCGCTTCGACCCATAAACTCCTCGCCATGAACCCCGGCGATTGTATCCACGACGTAGTCGGTCCGCTCGGACGCGCCACACGTATAGAGAAGTACGGTACGGTCGTTTGTGCCTGCGGTGGAGTCGGCGCTGCGCCGATGTTACCTATCGCCGAGGCACTCAAGAAAGCCGGAAACAAAGTCATCACCGTCCTTGCGGCGCGTAACAAAGATCTCATCATTCTGAAGGATGAACTATCTAAGTGGTCCGACGAACTGATCGTCATGACCGACGATGGATCCATGGGCAAACAAGGTGTCGTAACCGTCGGCGTCGAAGAAGTGATCAACCGCGAGACCGTCAACAAATGTATCACCATCGGTCCGGCGATCATGATGAAGTTTGTCGCCCTCACGACCGCCAAATATAACATCCCGACCGAGGCTTCCCTCAACACCATCATGGTCGATGGAACCGGCATGTGCGGCGCTTGCCGCGTTACCGTAGGAGGAAAAACCAAGTTCGTCTGTGTTGATGGACCGGAGTTTGATGCCCATGAGGTGGACTGGACTGAGATGCTCTCTCGCATGAAGTCCTACAAAGCCGAAGAAGCCGAAGCGCTTACTGCATATTTAAACCCCAAAAACGACAGTCGAACGACGGTCAACCGACGGTCAACCGACGGTCAAAGCCTATGTAAGACCGAGGTAAGACCGGTAGAACCTTTCGCCGGTACCCCCAAAGACCGCGTAGCGATTCCCCGTGTGCAGATGCCGGAACTCCGTCCGGAGGTACGCGTCAAGTCCCTGCACGAGGAGGTCAACCAGGGTCTGACCTTCGAACAAGCTATCACGGAGTCCCATCGTTGCCTCAACTGCAAGAACCCCTCTTGCGTACAGGGTTGTCCGGTGAACATCAATATCCCCGGTTTCATCAAGACCCTGGAGAAAGGCGATATCCTCGGTGCTGCAGCGATCATCAAAGAGTCATCCTCCCTGCCCGCTGTCTGCGGTCGTGTCTGTCCGCAGGAGAAACAATGCGAGGCAAATTGTATCCACCATAAGATGGGTCATCAGCCTGTCGCCATCGGCTACCTCGAGCGTTTCTGCGCCGACTACGCAAATGGTCTGTCAGCGGAGCGGTCTGTCAGCAATAGCGGTCTGTCAGGCGAAGCCGGTCTGTCAGTGAAGCGGTCTAAGATTGCGGTGGTTGGTAGTGGTCCTGCCGGACTTACCTTCGCAGGCGATGCAGCCAAATACGGATACGAAGTGCACGTCTTCGAAGCCCTGCACGAGATCGGCGGTGTACTCAAATACGGCATCCCGGAGTTCCGTCTGCCGAACGCGATCGTCGATAAAGAGATCGACGGCCTGCGTGCCCTCGGTGTACAGTTCCATACGGACACGATCATCGGCAAGACCATCTCTGTCAAGGAACTCGAAGAGCAAGGCTTCAAGGGTATCTTCGTCGGCTCGGGAGCAGGTCTGCCGCGATTCATGAATATCCCCGGAGAGAACCTCAACGGCGTCCTCTCCTGCAACGAATACCTGACCCGCGTCAACCTTATGGACGCTTCCAACCCTGCGACCGATACTCCGCTGCTCTATGGTAAGAACGTAGCGGTCATCGGTGGTGGAAACACCGCCATGGATGCCGTTCGTACCGCCAAAAGGCTCGGTGCCGAGCGGGCGATAATCATCTACCGCCGCTCCGAAGAAGAGATGCCGGCGCGTATCGAAGAGGTGCATCATGCCAAACAAGAAGGGATCGAGTTCCTGACTCTCCATAACCCCATTGAGTACCATGCTGATGAGAACGGACGTGTCTGTGAAGCCGTCCTTCAGGTGATGGAACTCGGCGAACCCGATGAGTCCGGACGTCGCTGCCCGGTGCCCGTAGAAGGCAAGACCGTCACGCTCCCCGTGGATCTCGTGATCGTCGCAGTAGGCGTCTCCCCGAACCCGCTCATCCCTTCGTCCGTCGAAGGACTCGAGATCAGCAAGAAAGGTACGATCGTCGTCAATGAAGGGATGCAATCTGCTCTTCCGATGCTCTTCGCCGGAGGCGATATAGTCCGCGGTGGAGCCACCGTCATCCTCGCGATGTCCGATGGCCGCAAAGCCGCCAAAGCAATGCACGAGTATTTAAATCATAAATCATAAATTTGAAATCATAAATGCACTTACTAAGTGCCATAATCCTCTCCGTCAACTTCCTGACAAGCCACCCCATTACGGGGCAGGCGAATATGTCCGTCTATGTCCAGAACATGACGACCGGCGAAGTGATCGACTCCTACCGCGAGAACCATGTGGTACCGCCCGCGTCGGTGATGAAACTGCTGACGACGGCTGCCGCACTCGAGACGATGGGACCGGGATTTCGGTTCCCGACGATCATCGAGTACACCGGCACGATTGAGAACGGTACCCTCCACGGCGACTTATACGTCCGCGGAGGATGCGACCCTTCCTTGGGATGGAAAGGCCGCACGGCGTTCCTCGATCAATGGGTCAAGGCGATACAGAAAGCCGGCATCCAACGCATCGACGGCGGTGTAGTAGCCGACATGACGATGCTGGATGGCGAGGCGCAGAACCCGAATTGGCTCTGCGAAGATGCCGGTAACTACTACGCACCGGGCATCTTCAGCCTCAACTATCTCGGCAACACGATGAATATCGTCCTCAAGAGCGGAGAGGTAGGTTCAACGGCTGCGGTCGTGAAGACCGAACCCGAAGTACGAGGCCTCCGATGGATCAACCATGTGCGGTGCGAGAAAATCACCTACGACGGTGCTTTTGTCACTGGTTTGCCGTACAGCAACGAACGCTACCTTACCGGCGCGGTGCCCTCTAACTTAGGCACTTTCGGCGTCAAGGGCGACCTGCCGAACCCCGGACTCTTGTTGGCGCAACATCTGCAAGCACGCTTAGCCGCAGCGGGTATCTCCGTCAAACGCGAAGCGACTTACATGGCAGATTATAACCCCTTGACCCCGCCTCGGACGGAACTATACACCCATTATTCCGAACCCCTGTCGGAGATCATCAAGGAGACGAATGTTAACTCGAATAACCTCTACGCCGAGTCGCTCTTCCGATACTTAGGTACGCGTTATACCCTGCCCGGCACCATCCATAACAGCCAGGACTTGCTGCGCGACTACTGGCGTCGCCGCGGAGTCCCTGTGCAGAACGCGATCATCAAAGACGGTTGCGGTCTCGCGCCGCAGGATGCCGTCAGCGCCAAAGCGTTTGTGCAGCTGCTCAGCATCATGTCCAAGAGTCCGAACAAAGAGGCATGGATAGCTTCGCTGCCGATAAGCGGAAAGACAGGTACGCTGAAGTCCCTTTGTCCCGGTACACCGCTGGAAGGACGCATCCACGCCAAGAGCGGTACCATCGCCGGAACGAAGAATTTTGCAGGCTACATCGACATGCCTAACGGCGATACCTGGGTCTTCGCGATCCTCATCAACTCCGCGCCCGGCAAGGCTCGTAACATCCAAACGGTCATCCAACAATACCTGCTCGATGTATATAAGCACCACCTATAGTACCAACACCCTGCTAAAAGAACTGCTGGCGAAGGGCGAATGGCGGGAAGGCGAGCGCTTTCTGTACACTGCCTTCCAGACCGCAGGACGCGGACAGGCCGGCAACGGATGGGAGAGCGAAGAAGGAAAGAACCTGCTCTGCTCGGTGTTAATGAACTATCAGCCGTCAGCCATCAGCCGTCAGCCTTTTTATCTCAACGTCCTCGTCTCCGTCGCAGTCCACAAGGTAATTCGGTCTTTGCTCTTTGAGCGGAGCGGTCTTTGCTCTTTGAGCGAAGCGGTCTCAATAAAGTGGCCCAACGACATCTACTACGGAGACAAGAAGATCGCCGGCATCCTTGTCGAGAACGCGATCCTCGGAAACGAAGTAAAATACTCGATTGCGGGTATAGGACTGAACGTCAACCAGACGACTTTCCTCTCCTCCGCGCCGAACCCTGTCTCGCTTAAGCTCATCAGCGGCAAAGAGACGGACATCGACACCTTGATGCAGGCGCTGATGGCGCAGATAGAGGCCCTCGAAGCAATGGACGAAGCGCAGGTATGGGCGTACTACCGAGACCACCTCTACCGACGCGAAGGCTTCTGGCCCTTCGTCGAGCGAGAGGTATCTACCGCACCTACGATGAATGCGGAGAAAGGAGCAGAAGGCATCTTCCTCGCGAAGATAGAGAATGTGCGGACAAACGGAGAGATAGAACTTCGTGACCAAAACGGCAACCTGCGTATCTACCACTTCAAGCAAGTGCGGTACGTACTATAACGATTAATTTTTAATTCGTAATTTTTAATTTTTAATTATAATGCAATCCATCATCATCACCGGCGGAGCCGGATTTATCGGGAGCCATGTCGTACGGCTCTTCGTCAACAAATACCCGGACTACCGGATCATCAATGTGGACAAGCTGACCTACGCAGGCAACCTCGCTAACCTCAAGGACATCGAGGACAAACCCAACTACCGCTTTGTGCGCGCAGACATCTGCGATTTTGACACTATCTACGCCCTCATGCAGGAGGAGCACGTCACCGGTGTCATCCATCTGGCGGCAGAGAGCCATGTGGACCGCTCCATCAAGGACCCCTTCACTTTCGCCAAGACTAACGTCATGGGCACCCTCTCCATGCTCCAGGCGGCGAAACTCTACTGGGAGTCCCTGCCGGAGAAGTACGAGGGCAAGCGTTTCTACCATATCTCTACGGATGAGGTCTATGGTGCTTTGCAGATGACCCACCCAGAGGGCATCCAACCGCCGTTCACCACCAAGGCTTCGTCTTCCGAGCACCATCTGGCGTACGGAGAGGACTTCTTCTATGAGACAACAAAATACAACCCACACTCGCCTTATTCCGCATCGAAAGCGTCCTCCGACCATTTCGTCCGTGCTTTCCACGACACCTACGGGATGCCGACCATCGTGACGAACTGCTCGAATAACTACGGTCCCTACCAGTTCCCCGAGAAGTTGATTCCGCTCTTCATCAATAATATCCGTCATCGTAAACCCCTGCCGGTGTACGGCAAGGGAGAGAACGTGCGCGACTGGTTATATGTAGAGGATCACGCACGCGCGATAGACCTCATCTTCCATAAGGGCACCATCGCCGAGACCTATAACATCGGCGGTTTCAACGAGTGGAAGAATATCGATATCATCAAGACGGTTATCAAGACGGTGGATCGTCTTCTGGGTCGTCCCGAAGGAGCCGACCTCGACCTCATCACCTACGTCACCGACCGGGCAGGACACGATATGCGCTACGCCATCGACTCGACGAAATTGCAGAAAGAGTTAGGCTGGGAACCCTCCTTGCAGTTTGAGGAAGGTATCGAGAAAACCGTCTGCTGGTACTTGGACAACCAGCCCTGGTTGGATAACATCACCTCCGGCGAGTACGAGAAATACTACGAGGAGATGTATAAAGGTCGGTAAAAAAACGATAATCAGAGGGAGAAGAGGTATTCCCAAGCCTCATCGGCTTCGTCAGCAGTGATCGTCAGATTGACCACCGGTGAACCGACAGCCTCAAGGAGCGTGACGTTGATCTCAGCGGCACGCTCGTTCTTTTTATCCTGTTTCATGAGCGCAATCAGCCGCTCGCGGTCGGAACATTTGCAGGCAGGCTTGCCGTAAGTATGTATCATGATCTGCGTCAGCTGTTGCAGCACCTCGCGCTCGCAGCCGAGTTTGGTTACCGACAGGTACAATTCCGCAATCATGCCATACAGCACCGCGTATCCGTGGCTTAGACCGGCTTCGCCTGACAGACTTAGCTCTTCGAGCGCGTGACCGAAGGTATGGCCGAAATTCAGCACCTTGCGCAGTCCTTCTTCTTTCGGGTCCGCCGCAACGATCGCCTCTTTGACCGCTACGCACCGCCGGATCAGCGGCGTCAACTCCTCAATCGGCATCGCCTCCAAATCGTAGTTGAGCAGGTCGTGCCAAAGAGAGCTCTTTTCTCCCTCCCTACGGGGGAGGGTCGGGGTGGGGCTTTCAACAAGCCCCGTCTTCAGCATCTCTGCAAAACCGTTCAGCATCTCTTTCGCCGGCAGCGTCTGCAGCCATCCGGGCCAGATGAGCGTCTCCACCGGAGGGGCGAACACCCCGATACTGTTTTTGAGACCATGGTAGTTAAAGCCCGTCTTGCCGCCCGTCGAAGCATCCACCATCGCAAGGAGCGTCGTCGGGACATTGATATAATCCACGCCGCGTTTATAAGTGGCTGCTGCAAAACCTACAAGGTCCGTCAGTACCCCTCCGCCGATAGCGACCACCACACCGCGACGCGTGAGGCCGATAGAGAAGAAAAAATCCCAAATCTTCTGCACCGTCTCAAGGGTCTTTTCCGATTCAGACACCGATAGTGTACAGCATGAGAGTCCTATTTGCCCCTTACTTGCCTCCACGATGCCCCTTACTTGCTCATCGACTACAAAACAGACCTGATCGGGTTCGTACGAGCTCAGAATCTTCGATAAGGCACTATGTAAATCCTCGTAAATCATAAAATCCGCTGCAAAGTTACACTTTTTTTTGCGTATGTGCAAATTTTGTTGTAATTTTGTAGCGATTATGGAATTTTTAGATCAACTCAATACTACCCAACGCGCTGCGGTCACGGCTACGGAAGGGCCGTCGCTCATCGTCGCAGGTGCCGGTTCGGGCAAGACCAGAGTCTTGACCTACCGCATCGCTTATCTCTTGTCACAAGGCGTACCCGCCGGGAATATCTTAGCCCTAACGTTCACCAACAAAGCCGCGCGGGAGATGAAGGAGCGTATTCAGAAACTCGTCGGCAACGACGCGCGTTACCTCTGGATGGGTACCTTCCATAGTATCTGCGCGAAACTGCTGAGACACGATGCAGAGAAACTCGGCTTCACCCGCGATTTCACTATCTACGACACCTCCGACAGCAAGTCCGTCATCAAAGCTATCTGCAAGGAGCGCGGGCTGGACGAGAAGATATACAAACCGACAGTGGTCTTAGGACGGATCTCCATGGCGAAGAACAACCTGATCTCCCCTTCCCAGTATGGGCAGAACCGCGACTTGCTGCAGGCCGACCGCGAGGCACGGCTGTACGACATCACCACCGTCTATGCCCTCTACGAGGCGCGACTCAAAGCAGCCAACGCCATGGATTTTGACGACCTGCTGATTAACATGCTACGCCTCATGGACCAGTACCCCGACGTGCGCGAGCAGCTACAACTGATGTTCCGATACGTGCTCGTCGATGAGTACCAGGATACGAACTATGTCCAGTACCTCCTCGTCGGCAGACTCGCTGCACCCCAGGATAATATCTGCGTCGTCGGCGATGATGCGCAGAGTATCTACTCCTTCCGCGGAGCGGACATACGCAACATCCTCAATTTCCGTCAGCAGTACCCCCGGGCGCAACTCTTCAAACTCGAGCGCAACTACCGCTCGACCCGCAATATCGTCAATGCCGCTAACTCCCTCATCCATAAGAACATCCACCAGATTGAGAAGACCGTCTTCTCCGAGAAAGAGGAGGGACAACCCCTGCGGCTCAATGCCTATATGGACGACCGCTCCGAAGCCAACGGCGTAGCCGAGCAAATCGCCAAAGCCCATACCCAGTACGACTACGACGACATCGCCATCCTCTATCGGACGAACGCGCAGAGCCGTGTCTTCGAGAACGAACTGCGCAAACGCAACATCCCCTACCGCATCTATGGCGGCACCTCCTTCTACCAGCGCAAGGAGATCAAGGACGCTCTCGGCTACTTCCGCCTGGCGGTCAACCCCCGCGATAACGAAGCCCTGCTCCGTATCGTCGGCTTTCCCGGTCGTGGCATCGGAGACACGACGATGAAGAAAGTGTCGGCAAACGCCATCGCTCACCACCTGTCCTACCTCGAGGTCATGCGCCTGCCCGAAGAGTCCGGGCTGGATGTGAGCGCAGCGACCATGAAAAAACTGCAGGCTTTTGCCCTCCTCATGGACCAACTCGCCCAACTCAGCGAAGAGACCGACGCTTATACTTTTGCTGAACAAACGCTCCGCACGACAGGTGTCATGACCGCACTCGCTATCGACACCACGCCTGAAGGCATCGACCGCGCGCAGAACGTTCAGGAGCTCCTCAACGCCATCCGTGAGTTCGTCGTCCAGAGGCAGGAGGAAGGCATCGACTTCACCCCCATCACCGACTTCCTCTCCGAAGTCAGCCTCCAGACCGACCAGGACGAGAACCTCTCTGACACCACCGAACGCGTGACGCTGATGACGGTGCACGCCGCCAAAGGTCTGGAGTTCCCCGTCGTCTTCATCGGTGGCATGGAGGAGAACCTCTTCCCCAGCCAGTTCTGTACCAAACCCGGTGAGATAGAGGAAGAGCGGCGGTTACTCTATGTCGCTATCACCCGAGCTATGGAGCGGTGCTATCTCTCCTACGCCCGCCAGCGTTTCCGTAACGGTCAGATGGCGTTCAACAGTCCCTCCCGTTTCCTCAATGACATCGACCGACAGTACCTCGACCTTGCCCGACCGGCCTTCGGCCTGCAAGAACACAGACCGGCTGGTAGTTTTGGTCTCTCTAGTATATCTAGTATATCTAGTCCCTCTAGAATGCCTAGTCCTGCGCGGTTTACACGCGTGGTGTCTTCCCCCCTCCAAGGGGGGAGTGAGGGGGGCTTCCTTGCCGGCGATAGAGTCACCCACCGCGTCTTCGGAGACGGCACCGTCGTCCGCGTCTATCGGGACGAGATCACGGAGAATGATAAGATTGAGATTAACTTCGATACCCAGGGCACCAAGACCCTGCTCCTTACCCACGCGAAATTAGAGAAGATCTAAGCGTAAATAAGGTACCCGGCTACGCCGGCAAGAATAATCAATATGATAGGATGACTGAGAAAAGATAAGCCTACCCCAAGCCCCTCCCTTAAAGGAGGGGATGTTTTTTGTATCAGCTCTTTCGTCATCTCCGGCAGGATGGTGAAGAGTGCCACAAGCGCGAAGATAAGCCAGGATATCCCGTCGATAAAGGTCTCCGGTCTGACGAGCATCAGGGCTGCCGAGGCGATCAGACCGATTACCGTGAAACGCAGCATCCGAAGTGTCCGGGTAAAATACGGGTTGTCGTGAAACCGCTTGTCAATCCAGAAATACGCCCTGCAAACCGATAGCATGATGATGAGACTCGGCAGAACGATCGCCGTCGTCGTCAGGACCGATCCCCAGACCGAACCCGTGGCGGTGTAACCGACGTACGTCGCGCAGTTGATACCTATCGGACCCGGAGTCACCTGACTCACCGCCACGATATCCACGAACTCCTGCGGACTCATCCATCCGTACCGCTCTACCTCCATCTGGATAAGCGACGTGATTGCCAAGCCTCCTCCAAAACCGAAGAGACCTATCTTAAAGAACGAAAGAAACAACTGCAGATAGAGCATACAATCGTGATTAGAATGACCCAAACGGGATTAACATGACCGAGCCAGATAGCCAGCGCGGCGGCTAACGAAATCAGCAAGGGCGCTGCGTTGCGCCACTCCCTTCCCTTTACGGAGGGGCTGGGGGTAGGCCTCTTCATGGCGTTCCTCGCCAACTTCACCAGTGGCGCTGCGATCAGCGCCACTACAGCCGGACGAATACCCTTGAACACCGCTTCCACCGCCGGCAACTCTTTCCATTCGCTGAAGACCATAGCGATCAGCAGGATGATGACGAATGACGGCAGTACAGCCCCTAAGACCGCACCGACCACACCCTTCCATCCGCCTATACGCCAACCGATGAAGATAGCGCTATTGACTGCGATGATGCCCGGAGCAGCTTGCGCCAAGGCGATCATGTTCAGAAACTCCTCTTCGTCGATCCATCCTCTCCGGTCCACCACCTCACGCTGGATCAAAGCCAACATCGCGTAACCTCCACCTATCGTGAACGTCCCGATCTTCAAATATGTCAGAAATAAACTCCAGAACAACCCTAATCCCTCTCCCTCAGCTGCTGCTTGACGAATTTCGCCAGCATGTTGATCGCTGCGTTATTATGTCCGCCTTGCGGTACGATGACGTCAGCAAAACGCTTGCACGGCTCAATGAACTGCTCGTGCATGGGCTTGAGCACACGCTGGTAACGCTCGATCACCTGTTCGGCACTTCGTCCGCGCTCTACCACGTCACGTTTCATCACGCGTATCAGACGGTCATCAGCGTCGGCTTCGACAAAGATCTTCAGATCCATCTGCGCGCGCATCTTCGGTTCGCGCAGCGCCATGATTCCTTCTACGACAATCACGTCTTTCGGCTCAATATGGATCGTCTCTTTCTGCCGCGTACAGGTGATATATGAGTATATCGGCTGCTCGATGGGCTGACCCTCTTTGAGCATACCTATATGCTTCGTCAGCAGCGCCCAATCGAAGGCATCGGGGTGGTCGAAGTTGATGTTCTGACGCTCCTCCACGGGAACGTTACTGCTGTCCTTGTAATACGAGTCCTGAGGGATGACTACTACCTCGTTCTTTGGGAGGCGCTCGATGAGCTTCTTGACTACCGTTGTTTTACCCGAGCCGGTACCGCCCGCAATGCCGATGATAAACATAAAGTGGAATTGTTTGTCTTTCGGGCTGCAAAGGTACTGCTTTTTTTTGATATATGCAAGCGCGCACGCGTTTTTTTCCTTTTTTCCTTGCGTATCTCGTTTTTTTATTGTACCTTTGCGGCATGATTGGTAAGCGATGGATCATAGGATGCTGGATAGCTGCGATGGGAGGATGCCTCATGGCGGAGTCGATAAATCCCGGCTCGTCGGTCAGGTACCTGCTTCAAAATTGCGGTTGGCTGCAGATTTCATGCCCATCCCTGCTCCAGTCATGTTTGCTGAACCAATATAGACAATCTCACTGTCGATGTATGAACAAGCGGGCAAAGCCGACGTTCCAGATGCTTCCAAAGCAACGGGTATCTATCAAAATCCTCACGGAAAGCCGTTCCCGGTTCTTTGGCATGAAGCAAACGCACCTCTACGCCGCGTTTCAGCAGATCGCGGAGTACTTGCAGAAAAGGCACAGCATCGCCCTTTCCCTGCATGACATACAGGTCTTTGAGGTCCGCGGTAGCTATCCACAGCAACCGTCTTGCTTTGCACATCCGCGCAACGACCTCCGAATAATGCTCCGTATCGGCTATATAGGTGGTCATAGTGCATAGTGTATATCATCCATCAGATAGTAGTAATTACTTTATTCGTGCTTCTATTTTTATTCATTGCGACTAGTCCCAAAAATGCCACAACACCCCCTATTGCATAAATAGCAGATCTTAGGGTTTTATGTTTCTCTTTAATTCTAGTAGTTTCTATGTCATGAAGAGAATTATTAGCATTATTCAATATGTCAAATAATCGCATTCTTTCTTCTTTAGATAGATCCGTTTTTGAAAGAACTTCTCTTAATACTCCAAGCAGATTTTGTATCTGTTTCATATTTTCCGCATGTTCATCTTTCTCGGAGCATACAAACTCCTTCAAAAAATCAAACAATGCGATCATAAATTCTTGAGTTAGCGGAACCAATTTGGCAAGTGCTTCTACCGATAATTGTCCATCCTTCAGTAGTTCCATAAACTGCTCCACTTGCTCTTTAGGCGAACCCTGTATATTCTGTGTAGCCATAATAAAATTATGTTTATAGTTTCG
>CALZRN010000002.1 GCA_945828585.1 uncultured Bacteroidales bacterium
TGCGTATATCAATATTTTTTTGTACCTTTGCACGCTTTTTGTAAATTAACCGTATTATGGCTTTAAAAGATACTATTCAAACATTACTGTCGCAGGTGTCGGAGATACAGGCGAATAATGCCGAGGAGTTAGAGGCATTGCGTATCAAATACCTCAGTAAGAAAGGTGAGATCACGGCGTTGTTCAATGAGTTCCGCACGGTGCCGAATGATCAGAAACGTGAGTTAGGACAGCTGCTGAACCAGCTTCGTCAAGAGACGGAAGGACGGATCAACGAGTTGCGTGAGCAGTTCGAGGCCAAGCAGGCCGAGGCGGATAAACCGGATTTGACCCGTACTCCGGATCCTATTGCGTTAGGCACGCGTCACCCGCTGTCGTTGGTGCGTGAGGAGATAGAGGATATCTTCTCGCGAATCGGTTTTACGATCGCGCAAGGTCCCGAGGTAGAGGACGACAAGCACGTGTATGGCATGCTGAACTTCGCACCGGAGCACCCGGCGCGTGACATGCAGGATACCTTCTTCATCGAGAAAGAGGTGGGTGTTCAGAAACCGACCGATGTGCTGTTGCGCTCGCATACGAGTTCCGTTCAGACGCGCGTGATGACGAGCCAGAAGCCGCCGATCCGTGTACTCTGTCCGGGGCGCGTGTATCGTAACGAGGCCATCTCGGCACGTGCGCACTGTTTCTTCCATCAGGTGGAGGGACTCTATATCGACAAGAACGTGAGCTTCGCCGACCTGCGCGAGGCGTTGCTGTATTTCTCGAAGGAGATGTTCGGTCCGGAGACGAAGATCCGCTTGAGACCGAGTTACTTCCCGTTCACGGAGCCGAGCGCGGAGATGGATATCAGCTGTAACATCTGCGGCGGCAAGGGCTGCTCGTTCTGCAAAGGGACAGGATGGGTGGAGATCCTCGGTTGCGGTATGGTCGATCCGAACGTCCTCGAGGCCTGCGGTATCGACAGCAAGGAGTACAGCGGCTATGCCTTCGGTATGGGCGTAGAGCGTATCACGAACCTCAAATACAGAGTGAAAGACCTGCGTCTGTTCTCCGAGAACGACGTACGCTTCCTCAGACAGTTTGAGAGTTGCTAAGAGTCGAAAGTCGAAAGTTGAAAGTAGAAAGACAAAAGTCGAAAGTAGAAAGTCGAAAGTAGAAAGAAGTCGAAAGACAAAATTAACCTATCTATAGTATGAAAGAATACAATCTGACCACGAAGATGCGGGCTTACCGCTGGGACGAGTTGACGGACGAGCAGCGCGAGGTACTGACCATCGCCAAGGAGCAGACAAAGCACAGCTACTGTCCGTACAGCCATTTCCATGTGGGGGCGGCGGCGAAGTTAGCGAACGGCGAAGTGATCCGTGGCTGCAATCAGGAGAATGCCGCATACCCGAGTGGTCTTTGCGCAGAGCGCAGCGCGCTCTTTGCTGCGGGAGCACAATACCCCGAAGAGCCGGTGATGAAATTAGCTATCGCGTGCTTCACGGGCGGACATTTTACCAAAGAGCCGGGTGCACCGTGCGGTGCCTGCCGGCAGGTGATGCTCGAGACCGAACACCGGTACGGCGGGAAGATGGAGGTGCTACTCTACGGTGAGGAAGAGACGTATGTCTTTGAGTCTGCCGCAGACCTGCTGCCGCTGATCTTTGTGAAGGAGAATTTGAAGGGATAGGAAGACCTAGGAAAACCTAGGAAAACCTAAGAAGACCTAGGAAGACCTAAGAAGACCTAAGAAGACCTAAGAATGATGAGACTGATAAAGAAAATAGACATTTACTTGCTCCGGAATTTTCTGGGGCTGTTTTTGGCTACTTTCTTTATCGCGATCTTCATCCTGCTGATGCAGTTCATGTGGATGCACGTAAACGACTTGGTAGGCAAGGGAATAGGGTTGGACGTATTGGCGGAGTTCTTCCTCTATGCTACGGCGTCGGTCGTGCCTTTGGCGCTGCCGTTGGCTATTCTGCTGAGTTCGCTGATCTCGTTTGGTAACTTAGCGGAGAGATTCGAACTGACGGCGATGAAAGCAGCGGGCATATCGCTTTTCCGCATCTTACGGCCGTTAGCCTTCGCCGTTGCGCTACTGAGCGTCGGGGCGTTTTATTTTAGCAACAACGTCCTGCCCAAGTCTCAGATGAAGCTCTGGGCGCTGATCTTTTCTCTAAGGCAGAAGAGCCCGGAGTTGCAGATCCCCGTAGGGGAATTCTACGACGAGATCAGCGGCTATCACATCTATGTGCGTGAGAAGACGCCGAAAGGCGATCTGCTGAACATCATGATCTACGACTACTCGGACGGTTTTGCGAACGCGAAGGTGATGGTTGCCGACACGGGTCGACTGAGTACCAGCGCCGACAAGCGATACCTGATGTTAGACCTCATCAGCGGCGAGTCCTTCGAGAACCTGAATAAGAAACAACAACGCGCCACAGGAACGACGAAAAGCATCCCCTATCGCCGGGAGACGTTCGCCTACAAACACATCATCATCGATTTTGCGACGGACTTCAACCGATACGACGAGTCGCTGTTGGAGGATCAGCATGTGAGCAAGAACGTCGCACAACTGATACAATCCATCGACTCCGTCCAGGAGGTGTCGCGCGCCACGAGTCGCGAGCAGAGCACCCGGATGCTCGACGAACGCTATTTCGGCCGTGAGTTCACGCGCACGAGAGTGCCGGTACCGACGACCATTACGGCGGAAGAGCGACGGACGCATGACTTGGACTCGCTTTGGGCGTCGCTCACGCCGGAGCAAAAGAGGCGTTTCTACTCCCTGGCGCAGGAGAAAGCACAGAACTACCGGGACCAGGTGGATTATAACGCGATAATCTTGGACGACGCCGACCGATATATCCGTAAGCATGCCATCGAGCTGCACCGGAAATTCACGCTCGCGTTCGCGTGCCTGATCTTCTTTTTTATCGGCGCACCGTTGGGCGCGATCATTCGCAAGGGCGGATTGGGTGCACCGGCCGTAATCTCCGTCATCCTGTTTATCGTCTATTATATCATTGACAACACGGGATACAAGATGGCTCGCGAGGCATTGTGGCCGACTTGGGCGGGCATGTGGCTTAGCTCGTTCGTGCTCCTGCCGACGGGTATCTTCCTGACTTACAAAGCCGCAACCGACTCGCCGCTCTTCAACCCCGAGGCATGGTCGATCCGCACCAAGAACCTGTTTGAACGTATTAAGAATTATGAGAATCAATACTATAGAGGAAGCCTTAGAAGACTTCAAACAAGGAAAATTCGTGATCGTCGTGGATGACGAGGATCGCGAGAACGAAGGAGATTTCATCATCGCCGCCGAGGCTATCACCTCGGAGAAAGTGAACTTCATGCTCCAACACGGGCGTGGGGTGTTATGCTGCCCGATCACGGAGCAACGCTGCGCCGAGTTGGATCTGATGCACCAGGTGGCGAACAACACCTCGATGCTGGGTACGCCGTTCACGGTGACGGTCGATAAGTTAGAGGGCTGTACGACCGGTGTCTCTGCAGCAGACCGTGCGGCTACTATCCGTGCGTTAGCGGACCCGGCTTCGAAGCCGGAGACTTTCGGCCGTCCGGGACATATCAATCCGTTATACGCTCGCGCAGGAGGTGTCTTGCAGCGTGCAGGTCATACCGAAGCAGGTGTCGATCTGGCGAGACTGGCGGGTTTTCAGCCGGCAGCGGCGCTGATAGAGATCATGAACGCCGACGGTACCATGGCGCGTATGCCGCAACTGCAAGAGGTGGCGAAAGAGTACGACCTGAAGATCATCACCATCAAGGACCTCATCGCCTATCGACTGGAGCATGAGTCCGTCAGTCCGAAGGACGGTCTGTGCTCTGTCAGTCCGAAGGACGGTCTGTCAGGTGAAGCCGGTCTTATTGAAAAGGGCGAGACGGTCTTCCTGCCGACGCAGAGCGGCGAGTTCATGCTCACGCCGTTCCGCGACCTGACGACGGGATTAGAGCATGTGGTGCTGACCAAAGGCGAGTGGACAGAGGACGAAGCGGTGCTCTGCCGCGTGCACTCGTCCTGCATGACCGGAGATATCTTCGGTTCGCAACGCTGCGAGTGTGGCGAGCAACTGAAGAAAGCTATGCAGATGATCGAGGCGGAAGGCAAGGGTATCATCGTCTATATGAACCAAGAGGGCCGCGGTATCGGTCTGATGAATAAGATCCGCGCGTACAAACTTCAGGAACAGGGCGACGACACCGTGGAGGCGAATATCCATCTGGGCTTCCGTCCTGACGAACGCAACTACGGCGTGGGTGCGCAGATACTTCGCAAGATGGGCGCATGCAAACTGCGGCTCATGACCAACAATCCTGTGAAGCGCGTGGGGCTGGAGAGTTACGGCATCGAGATCGTCGAGAACGTGCCTATAGAGATCCAACCGAACCGTTGGAACGAGCGATACATGCGGACCAAAAAAGAAAAAATGCACCATGACTTGAAGCTCGTCTGAGGTTTTGGCACGGTATTTGAAGAATCAGGGTAACGAAGTACCGATATATCGAATTATCGAGATTTCGAAAACCCTTTAAAACATTACAATTATGAAAAAATTAACTACACTTCTGATGGCGCTGATGCTCGTGAGCACAGCATTATGGGCGGAAGAGACAGTTACTGTTTCCGCTAAGAGTACCGACATCTCTGAAGGACTCGATCTGAAGGTTGTAGCTAAACTGTTCGCAGAGGCTAAGAACCTGGAAGAGTTCGAGACGATGCTCAATAACCCGGACAGCGCGTTCTGTAACTTGGATCTGAACGGCGATGGGCAAGTCGATTATCTTCGTGTCGTAGAGACCGGTGAGGGTAACAAGCGTCTGATCGTATTGCAGGCGGTGCTGGCTAAGGATATCTTCCAAGACGTAGCCTCCATATACGTAGAGAAAGACGAGCATAACGAGGTCTCCGTTCAGGTAGTTGGCGACGAGTATGTCTATGGTACGAACTACGTGATAGAGCCGGTTTATGTCTATCGTCCGATCATCTACGATTGGTTCTGGTCTGACGCATGGTACGCATGGCATTCGCCTTGGTACTGGGGCTATTGGCCGGGATGGTGGTACGCACATGCTTGCTGGGCACATGACTGGTATTGGCATCGTTGCTACACCTATCATCACCACCACTACTGCTGCTCTTTCCGTCAAGCACACGAGGTACGCCGCGGCTACTATGACTTGCATCGGAACGTAGGGCGCAGAGAGTACGCCACGGCGCATCCCGATCGCTCTTTCACACGCCGCAACAGCGGTATGACCAATGCCCGCGAGATACGAGGTACCACAACTATCCGTCCCGGCGCTCGCACTAGCGATCGCGTAGCTACTCCGACAGCAGGAGCTCGCACCTCGGCTCGTACGGCCACTCCTGCAACCGCCCGTAACACGTTCGGTAGCACGACTAGGACAGCTAGTAGCACTAGTCGTACTAGTAGCACTAGTAGCACTAGTCGTACTAGCAGCACTAGGACAGCTAGTAGTACTAGCAGTACTAGAACTCGTTCGACGAGCGCAGTAGGTCGCTCCACGGCAAGCACGGCAGGCACGGCAAGTACCTCAAGCGCGACGCGCACATCGAGTCCTTCGAAATCAACGAGTGCGACCAGAACTTCCGGTTCGAGTACTTACAGCGGTAGCAGTACGCGTTCGAGCGGTAGCTCTTACGGAGGCAGCCGTAGCAGCGGCTCCAGCAGCACTTACAGCGGCGGTGGCCGTTCCAGCGGAGTTTACTCCGGAGGTGGTGGATACAGCGGCGGTGGCAGAAGCAGTGGAGGCGGCAGTGTTTCCTCCGGCGGCGGTGGAGGACGACGCAGATAAACAAAAAGGATGATCTCATGCGAGGTCATCCTTTTTGTTCGACTTAATGTGCTGCGAGCATACTTTCCGGGTCGAGCAGTTTATCCAGCTGCTCTTTGCTCAGCAGGCCGTGCTCTAACACGAGGTCATACACGCCCTTTCCGGTTTCCAATGCCTCTTTGGCGATCTTCGTAGAGGCCTTGTAGCCGATGACGGGATTGAGCGCCGTGACGATGCCGATAGAGTGTCTGACGGTCTGAGCGTTATGCTCGCTGTTGATAGTGATGCCGTCGATACATCTCTTTCGGAGAATCTTCATCACGTTTCTGAGCCAGGTGATGGACTCAAAGATACACTCGGTGATGATCGGCTCCATGACGTTCAGCTGCAGTTGTCCTGCCTCGGCGGCGAAGGTTACTGCGGTATCGTTACCGATGACCTTGAAGCATACCTGGTTAGTGACCTCCGGGATGACGGGGTTCACCTTGCCCGGCATGATGGAGCTACCCGGTGCCATCGGCGGCAGGTTGATCTCGTGCAGCCCGCACCGCGGACCGGAAGCCATCAGACGCAGGTCGTTGCAGGTCTTGCTGAGCTTGACGGCGAGGCGTTTGAGTGCTGCCGAATAGCTGACGTACGCGCCGGTGTCCGGCGTTGCCTCAACGAGGTCGCTGGCTAATTCAAAAGGTTCGCCGGTCAGCTCGCACATCTTCTTGATGCACAGCTCTGCATAGCCTGCCCGGGCGTTCAGACCCGTACCGATAGCCGTTCCGCCCATGTTTATCTCGTACAGCAACTTGACGTTGCGGTCGAGGTTAGCCACCTCTTCTTCAAGGTTGTTAGCGAAGGCGTGGAACTCCTGTCCGCTCGTCATCGGCACGGCGTCTTGCAGCTGCGTACGACCCATCTTGATGGAGTTATTGTACTCGTCGCCTTTCTTACGGAGCGACTCGATAAGCAGCTGGAGTTCGGATACCAGCCCTTTATTCATACGGATGAAGGCATACCGAAAAGCAGAAGGGTAGGCGTCGTTGGTCGATTGAGCACAGTTGACGTGGTCGTTGGGCGAGCAGTACTGATACTCGCCACGCTGATGTCCCATGATCTCCAACGCACGGTTGGCGATGACCTCATTGGCGTTCATGTTCACCGTCGTTCCCGCGCCGCCTTGTACCATATCCGTGGGGAACTGGTCATGCATCTTGCCGTCGATAATCTCCTGGCAAGCCTGCGCAATCGCCTCGTAGATCTCGTCATTGATGACCCCTAACTCATGGTTCGCCTCCACCGCCGCGAGTTTGATATACGCCATGGCGATGATGTACTCCGGGAAGTCCGACATCTTGAGGTTAGAGATCTGATAGTTGTTGATACCACGCTGTGTCTGCACGCCGTAGTATGCGTCTTGAGGGACTTGCAGTTCGCCTAACAAGTCCGATTCGATTCTGTAGTTATCCATGATATATGTGTTTAATTGATGTTGCCTAATAAGGACCGCACGAACTCTACGCGGTTGAAAACCTGCAGGTCGGTCATCTGCTCACCCAGCCCGATGTACCGTACGGGGATCTTGAACTGATCGCTGATGCCGATGACCACGCCGCCTTTCGCTGTGCCGTCTAACTTCGTGATGGCGAGTGACGATACTTGTGTGGCAGCCGTGAACTGGCGTGCCTGCTCAAAGGCGTTCTGACCTGTCGAGCCGTCTAAGACGAGCATCACGTCGTGTGGCGCGTCCGGCACCACTTTCTGCATCACGTTCTTGATCTTCGTCAGCTCGTTCATCAGGTTGATCTTGTTATGGAGTCGTCCGGCGGTATCGATGAGTACGACATCTGCATCGTTCGCTTTGGCGGACTGCAAGGTGTCGAAGGCCACCGACGCCGGGTCGGACCCCTGTTGCTGCTTGATGACCGGCACGCCTACGCGCTCGCCCCAGATGCAGAGCTGCTCTACTGCCGCCGCACGGAAGGTATCCGCCGCGCCTAAATAGACCTTCTTGCCCGCCGCTTTATACTGGTACGCCAGCTTACCGATGGTCGTGGTCTTACCTACGCCGTTCACACCTACGACCATGATCACATAGGGTTTGGCAGGAAGTTCCGCCTCGAAGTCCGGTACGTCCGCCACGTTATTCTCCTGCAACAACGAGGAAATCTCATCGACCAACAGCCGATTCAGTTCCTCTGTACCGATATATTTATCTTTTTTGACGCGCGCCTGCACCCGCTCGATGATTCGCAGCGTGGTCTCCACACCGACATCGGAGGTGATCAGCGCCTCCTCTAAGTTATCTAACACATCGTCATCTATCGTCGATTTGCCGGCGATAGCGTGCCCGATCTTCGAGAGCACCGACTCTTTGCTTTTCTCCAGACCCTTGTCGAGGGTCTCTTTCTTCTCTCTGTTAAAAAATCCAAAAAATCCCATAAATTCATTTACTATTTGGTCATTTACCATGTACCATTTTCCGATAATCTTTTCTGGCTTGGCAGACGGCTTTGGCTGCTTCTGCCTTGCCCGTTAGGAGGAACATCGTTGCCGCGGCGTAGTCTAAGAAGAACCGCACGCTCAGTACCCACCACCGCCATCGGCTGTTCTTGTAGATCATCAGCAGGTTGTTGCGGAAATTGAGATAAACCTTCCGCGGGTTGCCGTAGTTGAGCGATCCTCCGCCGAGGTGATACACGGTGCTTGCCGGTACGCAGGCGAGTTTCCATCCTTGGTTTCGCATCCGCCAGCAGAGGTCTATCTCCTCCATGTGGGCGAAAAATGATGCATCGAGTCCGCCCGACTCCTTATATACTCTCGTGCGCACGCACATGCAAGCGCCCGAAGTCCATTCTATCTCTGCTACCGTGTCGTACTGACCGTGGTCTTCTTCCACGCGCCCGAAACGCCTTCCGCGGCAGTAGGGGTAACCTAATGGATTGAGGTAGCCTCCTGCGGCACCTGCGTGCTCGAAAAAGCGCTTGTCTCTCCAGCTGCGTATCTTCGGCTGTACCGCTGCTACCGCCGGGTGCGTGTCCATGTAATCGAGTAGGGGAGTGAGCCATCCTTTCGGTGTCTCCACGTCCGAGTTCAGCAGCACAGCGTACTCGCTCTGGGTTGTTTCTATCGCGCGGTTGTAGCCTTCGGCAAAGCCGTAGTTCTTATCCAAAACGATTGTCCGAACGGTCGGAAACTCCTTCTGTAGCACCTCCAAACTATCATCTGTCGAACCGTTATCCGCCACCACAACCTCGCAACCTGTATCCGTAGTATGCGCTACCACCGACGGCAGGTATGTACGCAGCATCTGAGCCCCGTTCCAGTTTAATATGATTACGCTACATTTCATCTTTTCCACTTCCAACGGTTATGCGTCCAGAGCCACAGAGCCGGTTCTTCCAGAATATTCTGCTCCAGGAGCCGTGCGTATGCCGTAGTGATCTCGCCCTCGGCTGTCTCTTGCGGAGTCATGGTGATTAGGTCGAACCGCGAGACGTAGTACCCGCGTTTAGGACGGCTCACGTGCAGGCTGAAAACCGGGTAGTTGAACTTCTTTCCCATGACCTCGCCGCCATCCAAGAACCCCGTGTCTTGATGGAGAAACGTCACCCACGTGCGCGTCACTTCCGGGCGTGGTTTTTGGTCCGCGATGAGACCGAGCACTATCGGATGCTTCTCCGCGCGGAAGCGTACCATCTCCCTTAAGAGGCGTTGTTTCTCTACAAACACCCCTTCGCGTTTCCCGCGGATAGCGAGCATCAACTCGTCCATTGATTTGTTCTTGAGGCGGCGATAGATATTCATCTCCGTCACTTCGGGGTCGAACCATTGTTGGCAGGAGGCTTTCCACTCCCAGTTGCCCATGTGTGCCATCATCACGATACATCCGCCGTGCTCTTTGGCTGCGCGGTTGACTTCTTCTGCGTTCATAAACACCTCATGCTCCTTGATCTCCGCGTTGCTACGCGTGGAGCCGTAGATAATCTCTACGATCG
This sequence comes from uncultured Bacteroidales bacterium, assembly GCA_945828585.1. Lineage (GTDB taxonomy): Bacteria > Bacteroidota > Bacteroidia > Bacteroidales > Paludibacteraceae > Colicola. Next base: position 9,807 of record CALZRN010000002.1, read on the forward strand.
TGTCGCAGAACTGATGATAGAACGCCTTGGCAATCGCCTGACGCTCGTCCTCACTCTTCTCCGGGAACGACATCCGCAGGTTCTTCCTAACCATCTTCCTTCGGTACCGCACCACGTAGTACATCAGCGGGTAGATTAACCAATCCGCAAAGAAATAATGCACGCTGAGCGGCATACGGGATAGTATGGAGACAAGACTTTTTAGCATAAGATCATCATCACCACGAACAATAACGCCATCGGTGCAGCCAATAGAATCGAATCAAAACGGTCTAATACACCGCCGTGTCCCGGCAAGAATTTTCCACTGTCTTTGACGCCTAAACTGCGCTTGAAGAGGCTCTCCATGAGATCGCCCAAGGTACCAAAACCGCTAACGATGAGCGCAAAAGCTCCTGCTATCAGCAGCTCGTATCCTTCTTTTGTGATGGCGTCGAACCATCCGTAGCGGTTGAGGATGAACGCTGCGCCGATTGTGAATGCCACGCCGCCGAATAGGCCTTCCCAGCTCTTCTTCGGGCTCACGCGGGGGAACATCTTATGGTTGCCTCCCGGCATCTTTTTCGCCGTCAGTACGCCTACGCAGTAGGCACCCGAGTCATTCACCCAGATCAGCACAAAGACCGCGAGAAGCAGGTACGGATCAATATGACAAAGGACGTTCATCAGCGCAAAAGGTAGAGCAATCATCATCTGTCCGATGAGGAAATGTCCCCACTGCTGAATCGGGTTCTCGTTCTTGTTCCATAGCTCTGCGATCAGGATGCCTATCGGGAGAAGTAATGTCAGCAAAAACCATGATTTCCACTGCATCCCATATGCGAAACCCACCGTGCATGGTATCACGCACAATACGGCACTGAGCTCACTCAAAAAATCCATTGCACACCGTGGATGGGTCAGACTGTTATACTCGCGTACAGCTGAAAAAGCCAAGGCGGCAGAAATACCGCAGAACACGGCCTTGCTATATACGATACTGAATACGATAACCGCTACATATACCGCTCCGGAGAGGGTTCGTTTCCAAAATTCACTCATATCTTCGTAATTTTGCCACAAAATTACTACTTTTTTTGCATATATGCAAATAATTTCGTATCTTTGCAGCGTTTTTAGAAGGATTTATGGAAAACAACACGATTGAAATGGCTCTTTTGGAGCCCGAAGAGCGGGAGTTGGTGGAGTTCATCTTCTCTGCTATCCCTGCCACAGACCGCGGTTCATTAACGGCGGACGACGTCCTTTTTGTGCTTGACGCCATGGATGATTTCCTCGAGGAGCAGGGTCTTGTGAAGGTTGATGAAGCCACCGGCGAGATGGAGTACTTAGACGGCGAGGTGGATGAGACGGAGCAGCTCAATTATGTCCTCCGCGCTGCGAAGGAAGATGGTCGCGCTGTCTCCGGCGTGCAGATCCAACTCATTCAGGATGCCGAGTTGCAGTACGGTATTGAGCATGGGTACTACGAGGAGGAGTAGAAAGTCGAAAGAAGAAAGTCGAAAGTAGAAAGTCGAAAGAAGAAAGTAGAAAGTGAAGATAGCTACGATAGGTTTTTTTGATGGTGTTCATCGTGGGCATCAGTTTCTCTTTGACCACCTGCGTCGTTTGGCGCAGGAGCGTGAGTATACGCCCCTTATCGTCACTTTTGACAACCATCCCCGGGCGACTTTGCAATCCGATTATCAGCCCTCTATGCTTTCCTCCCGTGAGGAGCGGCAGGCGTTGTTGGAGCGCTATGGGGAGGTGCTGATGTTGCCATTTGAGGAGATCCATAGCCTCACAGCGCAGGAGTTTATGACTCTTTTGCATGACCGTTACGACGTCCGTGTGCTCGTTATGGGTTACGACCATCGTTTCGGTTCGGACCGTCTCCGTCGTCCTCAGGACTACCGTCGTGCGGGCGAGGCGTGCGGCGTGGAGGTGATCACCATGGGTGAGTTTGTCGATGGGGAGTATCATGTCTCTTCCACAGAGATCCGCTCTGCGCTTGAGAACGGGAATATCGTCATGGCGAACGAACTCTTAGGCCGTCCTTATTCCATCCTCGGCGAGGTGGTACACGGCAAAGGAGTGGGGCACACGATCGGTTTTCCTACGGCGAACATCCGTCCTCTCGCTCCGGAGAAGATTACTCCCAAGAGTGGCGTCTATATGGCGACCGTCACGACTCCCATACGCGAAGATGCGCCGGCGTTCGTGAATATCGACCATAACGGCCTCATTGAGGTCTATATACCTTCCTTCAAAGGCGATCTGTATGGTGCACAACTGAAGATCCGCTTCGTCCGTTTTATCCGTGACGAGAAGCATTTCGACTCCCTGCAAGAGCTGCAGGCGCAGATTAAGGATGATATTGATAGCATCCTGCGTCCGGTCTGATTAACTCCCGTGAGAAACCCTCTCTATCCATAGGATAGGGGAGCGCCACAATCGAGTCGCCTATGCCCCTCAGCGGCGAGAGACTGTCCGGACGAAAATCATAATAGATATATTCCTTGTATTTATAGAACGTGTTTCGGAAGACTGCTGTGTCGGTCTCCTGCCAGTAGGTGTTGTCCTTCGCGCTCGACGCAAGGAGCGTGTCGGTCTTGAGGTAGTTATGGCTGAAGACTCCTTCGTAGTACTGCTCTATCGGCGTAGCGAGCACTAATTGGTTCGATAGATAACCTGTGATGACGGAGTTGTAGAACGACGTCACGGTCGGTTCGCCTGTCTTGCTGAGATTATCGATATATACTGCTGCGGTATTTTCTTTCTTGGCGGACTGAATACGGATGTTCGTGTAGCCGAAATAGGAAGCGACGGTCGAGTGCACGAAGTCCTGTTTGCCGCCGTTGCAGTACACGCAGTACAAGCCGCAGTTACTGATCTCCGTGTTCGTCACCAACGCGTCCACGTGCTCCAAGACCAAGCCGTACAAGGTGTGGTTGTGAATCTTACATCCATCCATTCGGAGGGTTGGCAACGTGCCGGTACAGGTACTGACACAACTCATACCGACGTTGCCCGAGAGCACCTCGAGGTAGTGTATATCGTAGGTCTGCGGTTGGTCGGATTGCAGGTAGAAGCCGTTCCATCCGCCTGCGGCGTAGAGGTACGGCACGGAGTCAAACAGATGGTCCAGTCGATCCGGACGGATCAGAACGGGTTTGTCTTTTTCTCCTTTCACCTCGACGTCTCCCAAGGCTACGAGACTGGCGCCCTGATGCATATAGAGCCGTGCGCCTGCCTCCATCGTCATCTTTCCGCCGATAAGGATGGTGTCGAAGAGTATATACGGCTTCAGCGCCGTGAAGGTGTAGTCACCTGCAATCTCCGTGCGGCTACCGATCTGTCCGAGCCGGGTAGCATTCTCTGCGTACGCCTCCAGGACTACGTCTTGCGTGGCGCCAGTAGCCAAATGAAAATGCAGTCGGTCTTCAATCAAGATAGCTCCTTCTTCTGCCATCGGACCGAAATCCGTCACTCGCAGGAAGACCAGGATGCTATCATTTCCGAAGATCGTCAGCTCTGTCAGCCGCTCCAAAGCCGGCTCGCCGTCTATATTTGCGCGAAACGCCTCACCGTCCTCCATCCAGATCTTATCCACCACGAGGGCATTCTTGTTAGGGTTATAGACCACCAGCTGCGCTGTTGCGCTACCTTGCTCCGTGAAGAGCGTATCGAAACAGATTGTGTCTGCAGAGAACGCCAGACGCAGCGACGGATCATCGCTCACTTGGTACTCGCGGCATCCTATAAATGCCAAGACACATACTATGTACACGACCCAATGTCTCATTACTCGAAATTAAAGGTCAGGCAGATACAATGGTTCGTCAGCCGGAATAGCGAGTTCGTATAGAACGCATCCTGCGGGGACAGCTCCATTCGTCCTTCAGCAGGGCTGAGTTGATTCGCAAATCCTATGCGGTACGTCAGCTCCGGGCAGAACTTGAACCACCGGAAGTAGAAGTCCACGCCGAAACCCACCTCGCAGAAATAATCCATCAGATTCAGCAATACGGGCTTGTCCCGATCGCGGCTCACGTTGATGCTCACGCCTCCACCTCCGATGACGTACGGCCGGTAGTTACCCTCTCGCGCTGCGCTCCATTTGAGGTACAGCGGCAGGTTTAGCGGCATTGCTAATACATCTACGTTCGGTCCTGTCTTGCCCGGTGTGCCTTGTACCTTACGGCCACTCTCGGACTTGTAGGTCAGCGTGCGGCTGGAGAACTGCATACCCGGGCAGAAACGCAAGTTGAGGTATTGGCAGAGCCTGAGGTCGGTGATGAATCCTACATGAAATCCCGGCAGGACGTTGCTCACACGGGCATGGTAGATATCCGTCAGACCGGTCACGGGGTCAGTCAGTTCCATCTCGCTGTCGGTCACACCGAACGACGCGAAGTTGATACCCAACTGAAATCCGAAATGGAACAACTTATCGTCCGCGTACGGTCGGTTCTGCGCCTGCTGTGCCTGCGCGCTAAACGCGAGCATAGAGAGTATTACTATGTATATATATCGCTTCATTAGTAGTCGCCTTCGCTATTTCCGCTATCGTCGAAGTCATAGCCTCCGCCGTTCATCTCGCTGCTATTGGGCTTGCGGCGTTTTCCGCTCTGGTTACCGAAGTTATAGGTGACGGTTAGGCTAATGGTACGGCTGTGCCATCTGTTCTCGCTGAACTGCCAGAATCCGTCTCCCCATGTGGTGTTACGCCGTGCGCGGCTGTCCAAGAGGTCCCGTACGTTGAGCGAGAGCGCCAGCTGCTTGTTGAGGAAGGTGTGTCTCAGACCGAGGTCGATCGAGTAGCTGTGACTCGTCGTTCCTTGTGCCACTACGCGCGGCGAGCGGTAGTTGGCGGATATCTGTCCGCTGAAGTTCTTCGTGAAGAGGAACTGTGCGTTGAGGCGAACCGAACCTGCGAAGATATTCTGTCCCGGCAGGTTGATAGGTATCTCTTTGCCTTGGTACAAGATAGTCTGGTTGACGGCAGAGACGTTGTTCCAGTAGAAATTGGCGGAAGTCGTCAGTTGCAGCAGTTCGCCGAAAAGGCGGTTCTTTGCCACGACCTCAACACCTAACTCCTGTCGTGTGGAGATATTGAAATAGGTATTCTTCATCACCTCGCCGTCCATATATTTGACGTTCTGCACGGCGCCCTCGCGGTATTTCCAGAATACTCCAGCCGAGAGCGTGTGACGCTCCCAGGTCTTGAGGTAGTTGAGCTCCAGGTTATTGCTATAGGCAGGTAACAAGTCCACGTTACCGTAGCTGATATTCGTACTATCGGAGAAATCCATGCGCGGGTTGATCTGATTTCCGCGCGGGCGGTTCACACGGCGTGTGTAGTTGAGCTGCAACTCATGGCCGTTCCCGAAATCATAACTGATATACGCGCTCGGGAAAATCTGGAAATAGGCGGTGTCGCGTTTGTTGGGCATCGATGCGTACGAGTCTTGTATCGCGCCGGTGTTGTCCTTATAGATGGACTCCAGATGCCGCATGTAGTACTCGCCGCGCAGACCTACCTGGATGGAAAGTTTATCCCAGAAGCGGTTGCCGTACGTCACGTACAGGGCATGGTTCTGCGTGAGGTTGTTGAAATCCGTATAGTACGGGTACAGCTCCACTTCGCCGCCGCTGATCTTATTAAACGCGTTGCCGTTGCTTGTACCCCAAGAGCGGGTGTAGTCGTACCCTGCCTCCAGACGGCTCTGGGTAGTCGGTTTCCACTCGTAGTCCGCCTTGATCTCGATGCTCTGATCGTTGTTGAGGTTATTCTGCGTCTGGTACGTGCTGTCAAAGAGGTCGGTCGTTAGGTCCCGCTCGATCTGGGTGTAATCCGTCCAGGAGTTCCAGCCGAAGTTATTATACGTCCCGCTGACGTAGAGCTTATGGTTGTCGAGTTCGAAGGTGTAGTCGAGGGTAGCGTTACCGCCCGGGTGCGAACCCGAACCGTTCTGATCCCTTGTGAAGTCACGCATCACCGTACCGTCCGGAAGGGTCAGGAGGTATGTACGATGGTTGGAGTTACTCATATTAAAGACCTTCGGATCGCTCACCATGCCGAATCCCGACACGCCGAGCGTGTGTCCTTCTGCCAAGCGGAAGTTCAGCCCCGCGCGAGCGAACATTCCTCCGCCGCGGTTGGTCTGTGTTCCTTCTTGCAGCAAATGGCTCTGAATCAAACTGCTGTCTAACACTTGCGCTCCTGTACCGGAGAGGTTATACCGATCCGTGACGCTTCCTCCGTTACTGATGTGATAGCGGTAGCCGACGTTAAAATAACCGTCCACAGGTCCGGCGTTGAAGTTGATATTAAAGCCCACGTTAGCTCCCGGAGGAGTTGTCCAGGGTTTGGCGAGCGCATAGTTGATACCCGCTTGTACGGAGCCGTAGTAGCCCGCTTTGCGGTCTTTCTTCATGACGAGGTTGATGATGCCGGATGTACCTTCGGGAGAGAATTTCGCCGAAGGGTTCGTGATGATCTCTATCTTCTCGATGGTGCCGGCAGGCATCTGTTGGAGTACCTGCCCGCGGTTATCGGAGTTGAGACCGGCCGGCTTGCCGTTGATCCATATCTCTACATCTTCGCTGTTTCGCAGACTGATGGTACCTTCCTGATCCACATCGACGGAGGGGATGTTCTCCAAGACGTCCGTCACGGACGCACCTGCCGATGCGATGTTCTGATCGACGGTGAAGACCTTCTTGTCGAGTTCAAAGCGCATGGAGCTGCCTTGTCCTACGACCTCGACGTCCTGCAGAACCTGGCTGTCTTCCTGGAGCGATATACGTCCCACGTTCAGCGGCTTGCCGGCTACCGTAATCTCCTTGCGGCTCTCCTTATAGCCCATGAACGAAACGACCAGCACATACTTGCCGTCCTTGACCTCGATGGTGAAGTTTCCCTTCTCGTCGGTTACGGTACCGGTAACGAGTTCTGCGGGCTGACCGCTGACGGCAGAGGGCTTCTCGACGCTGACGTTCGCGAAGTCCACCGGCTGCTTCGTGCCGAAATCAATCACTCTACCGCTTACCTGTACGCCGAGGGCGACATTAGCAACCAGCAAGAGACAAAATATGTTCCACAGCTTCTTTATATCCATCTGTACCGTGCCCTATTATCGTGTGGGTGCACACGTCTGCGATTAAGTCTATATTTCTAAAAGGTTCGCGCGCATGTGTATCGCTTATATGCACTTCGACTACCGGCACCTCGCTCTCTTCGACCGCATCGCGGAGCGCCACGGACGTATGGCTATAGCCTCCTGCGTTGAGGACGATGCCGGCGTATGGGTCATTGGATATTTGACCTTTGTCATTTGCCTCTTGAATCCAGTCGATCAGGTCGCCTTCGTGGTTGGATTGCTTATAGACGAAATGCACGTCGAGCCAATTTCGCTGGATCTCCAACAAAATCTGTGCCATCGTCCGGGAGCCGTATATTTCCGGCTTGCGTTTTCCCAGACGATTCAAGTTCGGACCATTAAGAATAAGGATCTTCAATTCTCAAGTCTCAATTATCAATTTACAAAGCGTCCTGGTGGCTTTTGTACAAACTTTGAAATCCGTACGGATCTTAAAACGTTGTACCGGACTCTGTAAACCCTTTGTACATTGTAAATTGTACATTATACATTTATCTCGCTCCGTTAACGGCTAAGAGGAACTCTTCGTTGTCCTCCGTGCGCTCCATGTAGCTCTTGAGCTTCTCCATGGCTTCCTGGCCGGACATATCGGAGAGCATCTTACGTATCTGCCACATACGGCTCAGGACATCCGGCGGCAGCAACAAGTCGTCTCGGCGTGTGCTTGAAGCAGGTATATCTACGGCAGGGAAGATGCGGCGGTTCGCGAGTTTGCGATCCAGCTGCAGCTCCATGTTTCCGGTGCCCTTGAACTCCTCGAAGATCAGGTCGTCCATCTTGCTTCCCGTCTCGGTGAGGGCAGTAGCGATGATGGTCAGCGAACCTCCGTTCTCGATGTTTCGTGCCGCACCGAAGAAGCGTTTGGGTTTGTGCAGCGCTTGCGCCTCGACACCACCGGAGAGCACTTTTCCTGAAGAAGGAGCGACGGTGTTGTACGCACGTGCCAAACGGGTGATGGAATCGAGCAGGATCACTACGTCGTGTCCGCTTTCCACGAGACGTTTGGCTTTCTCATGCACGATATTCGCTACGCGAACGTGGTTATCCGCCGGCTCGTCGAAGGTCGAAGCGATGACCTCTGCGTTGACGCTGCGTTGCATGTCGGTCACCTCCTCCGGACGCTCGTCGATGAGCAGCACAATCATATATACCTCGGGGTTGTTATTGAGGATGGCGTTTGCCAACTCTTTGAGGAGCACCGTCTTACCGGTTTTCGGTTGTGCTACGATCAGACCGCGCTGACCCTTTCCGATCGGCGAGAAGAGGTCGATCATACGTACGGAGAGCGAGTCGTGGTTGTTGCCCACGCAGAGTTTGAACTTCTCATCCGGGAAGAGTGGGGTGAGGTTCTCAAACGCCACCCGTTTTTTTGCTAACTCCGGCGCCAAGCCGTTGATACGGATCACTTTGTCCATGGGGAAGAACTTATCCGGTTGCGGGTTGACGCGTATGGTACATTCTACCGTGTCACCGGGCTTCAGGCCGTACTGACGCACCTGATCTTTGCTCACATAGACGTCATCCGGCGAGGGCAGGTAGTTATAATCCGCAGAGCGCAGGAAGCCGTAGCCGTCCGGTGCGCACTCCAGAGTACCCATGGCGATCACGTTCTCGCCTAAGTCCGGCAGCTTGCGCTCCTCTTTCTGGGGCGCTGCTTGTGGCTCCTCGGCTTTTAGCGCCTCTTTGAGCGGCTCTGCCGCGGTCTTTCGACTTTCGACTTTCGACTCTTCGGCTTTCTCCTCTTTCTTCGGCCGTCCGCGTTTTTTCTTCGGAGCCTCCGCTTTGGGTGCTTCCTGTTTGGGCTCTTCGGCTTTTGGCGCCTCTTTCGGAGTCTCCGCTTTGGGTGCCTCGGCCTTGGGAGCTTCCACAATCGGTTTTACCGCTTTGACGGTCTTGTTGGGTTTGTGGTTGTTCGCCTCGATCTGCTCCTGCATCTGCGCCATCTGCTCTTTCTCGTTGCCGACGGTCGCCACAAGCTCGTTCTTGGCTTTCACCTCTACCTTCTGCGCAGCGGCTTTCACGCCGCGTTTGCGTTCACGCTTAGCAGGAGCACCCGCAGCAGCGCGTGCCTCCTCTTTGGCCTGTACTACGGCGGCGCGTTGGTCCGCCTGTGCATCTAAAATAGCGTAACTGATCTCGCGTACGGATTGACTGCGGCGAGGGCTCAGACCCATGCTCACAGCTATCTCACGTACTTCATCGATCGACATTCGCTCGAGTTTCTGTAATTCGTATTGCATAAATGAAATAAAATAACTTCAAAGGAAGTAAAATAAAATGTTTTGTAGGAAAAATCTGAGAAAACAGACTCTTTTTCTCAAATCCGGTGCAAAGGTACAAAAAATTTTACATATATGCAAGTAATCGCGTGTTTTTTGTGATTTTTTTGTATTATAGTCGTTTTGGGGGAGTTTATTTTTGATGATGATGCGGCAAAAAGTATATATACATAGTATATATAGTAAAAGTAGTAAAAATGACAAAATGGCAGAAAAATGGGTCGGCATGCATTTTGTACTTGCATATGTAAAAAAAAAGTTGTACCTTTGCACCCGGTTGTGCATATTTATGCGGAAAAGATAAGCACACGCGAGAAAAAGAAAGATGAATATACGCGAGATAATATGAATTTTATTGAGATTATTACAAAACTGTTCGGCAACAAGGCGCAGAAAGACTTGCGCGCCATCCAGCCGTACGTGGACAAAGTGAAGGCGGCGTATGAGAGCATCGACCAGCTCTCGCACGATGAGTTGCGCGCTCGTTCGTTTGCGCTGATGGACCAACTGCAGGAAGCGGTAGCGGACAAGAAAGTCCGTATCGCAGAGTTGAAGGCATCCATCGAGGGTACGCCGATTGACAAACGTGAGAAGATCTACAACGAGGTGGACAAACTCGAGAAAGAGATCAAGGACGTCTATGAAGAGAAGCTGACTCAGATGCTTCCGGAGGCTTTTGCGATCGTCAAATCGACGGCTCGCCGTTTCTCGGAGAACGAGCGTCTGGTGGTTACCGCAACGGAGTTAGACCGCAATCTGGCTGCTGACCCGCGGTTTGACTTCGTGGAGATAGAAGGCGACAAAGCGATCTATCATAACCACTGGATGGCCGGCGGCAACGAGATCACGTGGAACATGGTGCACTATGACGTGCAGTTGTTCGGTGGCGTGGTGCTGCACGGCGCGGTGAAGAACGACAAAGAGCAACGCGGTTCGATTGCGGAGATGGCTACCGGTGAAGGTAAGACCCTTGTGGCAACGCTGCCTGTCTATCTGAACGCCTTGACGCATGAAGGTGTACACGTGGTAACGGTCAACGATTATCTGGCGAAACGTGATAGCGAATGGAACGGACCGATTTATATGTTCCTCGGTCTGACGGTAGATTGTATCGACAAGCATCGCCCGAACTCTGACGAGCGTCGTAAGGCTTATGCCTGCGATATTACTTTCGGTACCAACAACGAGTTCGGTTTCGACTACCTGAGGGATAACATGGCGATCTCGCCGCTGGATCTCGTACAACGCGGACATAACTTCGCGATCGTCGATGAGGTGGACTCCGTGTTGATCGACGACGCCCGTACGCCGCTTATCATCTCCGGTCCGGTGCCGCGTGGCGAGGACCAGATGTTCGATGAATACAAAGATCGCGTGGCGAGTCTTGTTCGCCAGCAGACGACGCTGACCACCAAACTTCTTGCAGAGGCGAAGGCGAAGATGGGTTCCGCGGACGAGAAAGAGAAAGAAGAAGGCGAGTTGGCACTCTTCCGTTCGTTCAAAGGTATGCCGAAGAGTAAGGCGTTGATCAAATATCTCTCGGAGCCGGGTGTCAAAGTTAGGCTGCAGAAGACCGAAGAGTTCTACCTACAGGAGAACGAGAAGAACATGCATATCGCTACCGACGAGCTCTATTTCGTCATCGACGAGAAGAACAAATCCATCGAGTTGACGGACAAAGGTATTGATGCTCTGACCGGCACGACCGACGACCCGAACTTCTTCGTCCTGCCGGATGTGGGAAGCGAGATGGCGGAGCTGGAAGGCGACAGCTCTATCGCTCCCGAGGAGAAACAGCAGAAGAAAGACGACATTCTCACGAACTATAGTATCAAGTCCGAGCGCGTACACACGGTACACCAGCTGCTGAAGGCGTACACCCTCTTCGAGAAAGACGTCGATTACATCATCGACGGCGGCGAAGTGAAGATTGTCGATGAGCAGACCGGCCGTGTGATGGAAGGTCGTCGTTGGAGCGACGGTCTGCACCAGGCGGTCGAGGCGAAGGAGAACGTGAAGGTGGAGGGTGCGACCCAGACCTTTGCGACCATCACCTTGCAGAACTACTTCCGTATGTACCACAAACTCTCGGGTATGACCGGTACGGCAGAGACCGAGGCAGGGGAGTTCTGGAACATCTACAAGCTGGACGTGGTAGTCATCCCGACCAACAAACCCATCGCCCGCAACGATATGAACGACCGTATCTACCGCACCAAACGCGAGAAATACAACGCCGTCATCGATGAGATCGTAGCGATGGTAGAGCAGGGCAGACCGGTTCTCGTGGGTACGACTTCCGTCGAGATCTCCGAGCTTCTCAGCCGCATGTTGACGCTGCGTAAGATCAAGCATAACGTCCTCAACGCGAAGCTGCACCAACAGGAGGCGCAGATAGTGGCTGAGGCCGGTCGTTCGGGCGTTGTGACCATCGCAACGAACATGGCCGGTCGTGGTACGGATATCAAGCTCACGGACGAAGTGAAAGCAGCCGGCGGTCTGGCGATCATCGGAACCGAGCGGCACGAGTCTCGCCGCGTCGATAGACAGCTTCGCGGACGTGCAGGACGTCAGGGGGATCCGGGTAGTTCGGTATTCTACGTGTCGCTCGAGGACGACCTGATGCGTATGTTCGGCTCTGAGCGAATCGCCGGAGTGATGGATAGAATGGGCTTCCAGGAAGGTGAGATGATCGAACACTCGATGATCTCCAGCTCCATCGAGCGTGCGCAGAAGAAAGTGGAGGAGAATAACTTCGGTATCCGTAAGCGCCTCATCGAGTACGACGATGTGATGAACCAGCAGCGTAACCTCATCTACGCCAAACGTCGTCACGCCCTCATGGGTGAGCGTATCGGCGTGGATATCACGAATATGATTTACGAGTTGGCGGAGAACAGTGTGGAGGACGCGAAGGCGGCAAACGACTACGAGGGTCTCAAATACGAGGCGATGCAGACTTTCGCTATCGAACTGCCGTTCGACGAGGAGGCTTTCCATCGCACGAAACGCTATGAGCTCTCTGACCAGCTGGCAGAGGCGGCGCTCGACAGCTTCAAGAGACGTATGGACAAACTGACGCAGATTGCCGATCCGCAGATCCAGTACGTGTATGAGACCAAGGGACAGATGTACGAGAATATCCTTGTGCCCATCACCGATGGCAAGAAGGTGTATAACATCGCTGTGAACCTCAAAGCTGCGGCGGAGAGTCATTGCAAAGAGGTGGTGAAGGAATTTGAGAAACGCATGTTGCTCTTCGTCATCGACGATGAGTGGAAAGAGCACCTGCGTCAGTTGGACGACCTCAAGCAAAGCGTCCAGAACGCGTCCTACGAGCAGAAGGATCCGCTGTTGATCTACAAACTCGAGTCGTTTAATATCTTCAAAGCGATGCTCGACACGCTCAACCGCCGTGCGATAGCTATCCTGCTCCGTGGTCAGATTCACGTGACGGAGCCGGATAAAGTACAACAGGCACAGCAACAACGCCGCATGGATTATAGCCGTTACCGCACTCAGAAAGATGCGGTAGCACAGGCTGCACAGGCTTCCGGAGCGGCTGCGGCTGCCGGTCGAGACACCCGTGAGAACGCGCGTCCAGAGCCGATTCATGTGGATAAGAAACCCCGGCCGAACGATCCGTGTCCTTGCGGTTCCGGCAAGAAGTACAAGCAGTGCCACGGGAAAATGAATGCTGCGGGGATTTAAATTATCGTAATAACGTGATTACGTAATTACGTAATGTTGAAAGACCGATTTGTCGTCATATTATTGTTTTGCTGCGCCGCCATCCCTTTGACGGCGCAACAATTATATACCGACACTTTCCGTCTCGATGAGCAGAAAGCGACGGTAGAGATGGACGCGCTCTTGTTGGATCTGGTGAACGAGCAGAGCGAAGCCCTGCACGCTGCCGATACCATCGACACCCTGACCCTCGCGGAGAGAATGCGGTTGGACTCCATCGAACGTGAGCTGAGAGAGATCGACTCGCTCAGAAACGCTAATGAAGGGCTGGTGATGCAGACCATCGCCCAAGTGCCGACCATCGAGGTGGAGAAGTCTTGGGTGAAGGATGAGGTGGAGGACCGTAATGACCTGCTGCAGGCGATTCGTGAGATGCGTTCGCCATGGAGGAGGGAAGCGACCATCATGGCGCAGATCACGCAGAACTACGTCACGGATAACTGGTATCAGGGCGGTTCGTCCTCTTTTGCGGGTCTCGGTATAGCCAAAGGGCAGGTGAGTTACATCCGCGAGCGGTTCACCTGGGAGAACACAGGCGAATGGCGCATCGGCGGCTCGACCGTCTCGGCGGACAGTCTGCATAAAGTCAACACGACCGATGACCTCTTCCGTATATACTCCAAAGCGAACTTGCGTATCATATCGAAGCTCTTTACCTCCCTCTCTGCGGAGCTCGAGACACGGCTCTTGCCGACTTATAAATCCAACTCGATGGAACTCAAGTCTGCGCCGTTCTCGCCTTTCCGATTCAATGCCGCTTTCGGTATCGACTACAAGCCCGTGAAGGGACTGAGTATCTCCGTCTCGCCGGTGTCCTATAAGGTCATCCATATCATGGACACCGTGCGGGTCAATCCCACGGATTTCGGTCTGGACGAACACCAACGCACGCAGCATAATATCGGTTCGTCGATGCGTGTGGAATATGTATGGAAGCCCGTTCGAGAGGTGAATATCGAGTCGAAATTCTACCTCTACACCAACTATCAGAACGTTGAAGTGGATTTGGAGGTCAACTGTGATTTTATCATCAATCGCTTCCTTTCTGCGCGACTGATGCTTCATCCGAGGTATGACAGTACGGTTATCAAAGAGGGGGATACGAAAGCGAAGATGCAGTTCCGCGAGTTACTCTCCATCGGTTTTAGCCACCGGTTCAGGTAATGATAGAGCCCTAGAGTTCTAGTTGCACAGTTTCTCCAACTCTTGCCATCTAATGATGGCATCGTGGCCGTATTTCCAGATGTTGTATTTGATTTTCTCCAGAGCTACTTCTTCACCGAGGTGGCTCTTGCTGTAGAATTTATCGGCGTAGCAGATGATTTTCTCTTCGAGGCTCTGCGGGCAATAATCGCGTTCGGGTATCGGCAGTTCTTCGCGCTCCACCTGCTCAATGGTGATACCGGTGCCCGTGTGCCGCTCGGCTACCAGCGCGTGTTTCGGCAGTCCCTCTGCGCGCAGCAACTCTGCGCCCAGATACCCGTGCTCGATATACTTGTGTGGTCCCGTGCAGAAGATTTTCGGCGCGTTGCAGTAGAGGATGCCTATGTCATGCAGCATCGCTGCTTCTTCGATGAAGGTCTTGTCCACCAGTCCATCTGTTACCCACTCCGGGTGCGCATCGACAATCTGGAGCGCACGGTCTGCCACCTGGCGGCTGTGTGTCACCAGAATATGCCGTAACTCCGGCTTGTCACCGTAGTACTTATCTATGAGCGCGAGGTAATCGATCATGCATGTATTCCGTTGAGGAAGGAGCGGGCGTCCATGCGCTTTTTGCCGGGTGCTTGTAACTCGAGGATGCGTACCGCGCCTTCGCGGCAAGGGATGATGATCTCCTTTGTACTTTGTACTTTGTCCCTTTGTACTTTCACCTGATAGATCTTGACGTTCTCGAAGGCCTGACCGTTGATAGTGAGATTTGCCCATGCCGCAGGATAGGGGCTGAGTCCACGGACGAAGTTATGAATCTCTTCGGCGGTTTTCTCTGCGAATCGGATTTCGCAATCTTCTTTGAATATCTTCGGCGCAGGACGAAGCTCCGCTAACTCCGGTTGCGGGGTGGTCGGCAGCGCGATGCCTTGGTTCTCGCAATCAATGATGCGATCGACGGTTTGGAGCACTACAGAGGTGCCGAGTGCCATCAGCCGGTCGTGTACCGAACCGACATTCTCGTCCTCGCCGATATCGATGCGTTCCTGCATGATCAGGTTGCCGGTGTCGATCTCATGCTTGAGCAGGAACGTCGTCACGCCGGTCTCTTTGTCGCCGTTCATGACCGCCCAGTTGATCGGTGCCGCACCGCGGTACTGCGGAAGTAGCGAGGCGTGCAGGTTAAAGGTGCCGAGTCGGGGCATCGCCCAAACTACCTCCGGCAACATACGAAAGGCCACGACGATCTGCAGGTCTGCCTGGTACGAACGCAGTTCTTCGAGAAAGGCTTCGTCTTTGAGTTTCTCGGGTTGCAAAATCGGCAGACCGACCTCCAACGCGTATTTCTTTACATCAGAATACTGCACTTGGTGGCCTCTTCCGGCAGGTTTGTCCGGCATGGTGACGACCGCCACGACGTTATAACCGCCTTCTACCAGCGCCTTGAGACTTGCTGTAGCAAACTCCGGCGTGCCTAAATAGATGATTCTCAGATCTTTCTTGGTCATTTGTCTTGGTATTTTGGGTCCAGACTTTTCGGGCGTTTATCAACAACCGGACTCAGCGGTCGCCTGTACGCGCGTATAATAAGGTAGATACCGAGCACGATAAACGGCAGACTCAGGAGTTGTCCCATGTTGAGCAGGTGTCCGGCTTCGAAGGCCTCCTGGTCGTTCTTGATGAACTCCAAGAGGAAGCGTGTGACGAACACGATCTCAAGGAACACGCCGAGCAGCAGACCTTCTCTTCGCCGCGCGTCGGTGTACCAGTACATCGGCCAAGTGACGCAGAGCGCCACAAAGCAGTAGAGGATCTCGTATATCTGCGTCGGGTGACAAGGCACTGTCTGGCCGTCGCGCACGAAGATAAAGCCCCATGGCAGGTCGGTCGGACCGCCGTATATCTCACTGTTCATCAGGTTGCCGAGACGGATGAGCATGGCGGTGAAGCACACGCCTACGCAGAGCCGGTCGAGAATCCATATCCACGAGGTACCGAACTGCGGGTACTTGCTGAACTTATACTTATTGAGGAGCACCGCTGCGATGATGAGTCCTATCGCGCCTCCGTGGCTCGCCAGGCCGCCTTCCCATATCTTAAGCAGTCGCAAGGGGTTCTCGATGTACGGATTGCGATATGTGAATTCCCATGCCAGAAAATGCCACGGCTTGCCGTACTGGTGCCACTCATAGAACCAACAATGACCTAATCGCGCACCGATGATCACGCCGGCAGCCATCCAGAAGAACAGCAGATCTGCCCATTCCGCCGGACAGTTCTCGCGCTTGTACATCCGCTCATTGACCGCCCAACAAATATATAGACCGATGGCCCAGAGCAAGCCGTACCACCGTATTCCTCCGTCCCCGAAATGTATCAAGATCGGGTCCACATCCCATGTAATGTAATTTAAGATCATGCTACGAATATCCGGCAGCGGTGTCTCACCGCCCCCAGTGGAGTTTTGTTTTTAGAGATTTTAAGAAGCTGTTATCGCCTATCTGTACGACCTTGACGGTGTACGGAGCGCGTTCGATATGCAGACTCAGATCGGTGCTCAGACTGATGCTTCGTCCATCTACAGAGACCATGTACGCGTCGTAACGGCTGCTCACGCGGAGATCTATCTTCCAGTCGTCCGGCATGATGATCGGTCGTACGGTCAAGCTGTGCGGTGCGATAGGCGTGAGGATCATTCCTCTGTTCTGCGGCACGACGAGCGGTCCGCCGATGGAGAGGTTATAGGCAGTACTGCCGGTCGGCGTGGCGATGATAAGACCGTCCGAGTGGTAGGTGTGCAGCAACTCGCCGTTCACCTTCGTCTCGATGCTCAGCATGTTCGTCAGACCTTGTTTGAGGATGGCTATCTCGTTCAGCGCGTTGGGTGCCATGATAAGGCCTTCGCGTCTGATGCCCTCTTTGTCGAGGATCGTCAGGTTCAGCAGAATACGGCGTTCGATGGTGTATTCGCCGGCGATGAGTTTCTGAAGAATGTCATCGACATCTTGGGTCTGCACCTCCGCCAGGAATCCCAGATGGCCGCAGTTGACGCCTACAATCGGGATGTTCTTGTCTCCGATAGCCGCTGCGGAGGTGAGGAACGTGCCGTCGCCGCCTACGGAAAGCGCAAAATCTATCGGCTCGCCATAGACGTTCTCAGGTTGTTGTTCTCCGTCCCAGTTCTCCGGAAAACTCGGGTACTCGCGCAGGTCTAACTCCTGGCGCAACTCTTGTGAGAGCAGGACGTTGATCTTCTGCTCTGTCATGAAAGTCAGGATGTGTTGCACCTCGCGCAGCGTATCTGACTTCATCGCGTTTCCAAAAATCGCTATAGTCATAATTCCTTAATCCCCTAATCCACTAATCCGTTTCTCCCACATCGGCGAGCAGACGGTCACCAGGCTGTCGCCCTGTGCCACAATCAGCAGGCAAGCGGCATCGCCGGCGCGCTCGATCATCGCTAATGCACCTTCTTCGCCTAACACCATACAGGCCGTTGCTAAGGCGTCCGACCGCATGCAGCTGCGGCTGACGACCGTCGCAGAGAGCACGGAGTGTTGTACCGGCATGCCCGTGTGCGGGTCTATCGTGTGGCTCCGGCGCACGTCGCCATCGTAGTAGAAATTGCGGTAGTTGCCGGAGGTAGCCATGCTGATGTTTGTCACGGCGAGTATCTCCTGCAACTCCTCTTGTGCGCCTTCGTTGTTGATGTTGGGTTTCGTGATGCCGATGTGCCAAGGATCGCCTTTGGCGCTCTTGCCTTTCGCTACCACCTCACCGCCTATATCCACGAGGTAGTTCTCACATCCGTTACGGTGCAGCAGCTCTGCAATGACGTCGCAGGCCTGACCTTTCGCTACCGCACCTCCGTCGATCTGCACCCGCGGGTCAGATTTATAGACATGGTGGTCAATCAGTTTCACTTTGTCGAAGCCCACAAACTGGCGGATGCTATCTATCTCTCGATGGATCGATTTTTCGGTATCCCTACATCTCGAGGTGTTCCCGAATCCCCAGTAGTTCACCAGCGGCGCGACGGTGATGTCGAACGCCCCTCCGGAGAGGGTATAGACCTCCTCCGCCTCTGCCCACATCGCTTCGAAGAAAGCATTCGTCGTTGTGTCGCGATTAGCGTTGATAGCAGAGAGGATGGAGTGGGGGTTGAACAAACTCAGACTCGCGTCAAACGCCTCAAAGGCAGCATGAATGCTGTCTTTCAAATCCTCGGTAGCCTCGTAGCGGATGTTATAATACGTGCCGAAGACCTTACCTTCGTTATGGTAATACGCTCGGCTCTCGGCGCTTGACTCTTGACTCTTGTCGTCCAAGCCCCAGATCAGCAGCGCTGCCAGTCCTACGCCTAACAACGCGCCGATTGTATGTCTGTTATTCGCTTTTATCATCTGTTAGAACCAGATTCCCAAACCGATTACGCCGTTGAGCTTCTGGTTATAGAGTTTATCGTCACCCGAACCCTTGATGAAGACGTTCTCTTTGTTGATGCCGTCGGGGTTCAGTGTCGCCTGTGCGAAGAGGTCGAGGGTAACGTGATTCAGCTCCCACTCCTCGTTGATTTTCAGGCTGATGTTTGTTACGGCGAACTTCTCATTGCCGTAGATCGGGCTCTCCCATGGCGACATTCCTACTATTGCGCCTAAGGTCAGACCGATACCCTCAAAGGTGTAGTCGTAACCTACCTCAAAATAACTACTCCAAGCGCGTTTGGGATCGCCGTTCTCGTCGTAGCGCAGGTCGCCTCCGGCTACTGTCGTGTACCAATTGAAGTATGCTCCTACTTTGGTCACGTCGCCGAAGTTATATCCAGCCCACACTTCTGTGGTAGATGTGTTGCCGTTAGCGTCCAGCTTGTCCGCGCTCTGCCAGGAGAAGAAGTTCGATCCGTCGCAGTAGTAATAGTGGTTCGCTCCGATGGTCAGACCATACGTGCTGAAAGACAGTACGACATCCAACTCCGGCATGAAACGCGTGTTCGGATTGATCTCGTTTCCATCTACATCCGTGTAGGTCGGCAGACCCTTGCGGAACCCCCAGTCCGACGCACCGATATTCGCCCATACGCCTGCGCGGAAGGACGTGTGCTCACCGTCGTAACCGACCTCTAAATCCGGCTGAAAACTCAGACCGCCGTTGTACTGACCACGCCAGATATATGCGCTGACGATCTCAGCACCGGCGTCGTACGCGAACTCTACTTCAGCTTTTGCAGTCATTACTGCCGCTACCATCGCGGCGCACAAAAGTGTAAATTTTTTCATTCTAATACCTATATTAAACATTTAAATTATTTCAAATAAACGCCAAAGGCGAGATTGGCGTTGACCGCCTGACTACCCGGGTCTTTCGGCTTCCACTGTGCAGTCGTCTTATCCGCCGCAAGCGCGGAAGGGTTAATACCCAGTTGCCCTTGTAGCATCAAGCAGCATCGCTCGGATACCGACCAGTCTTTGCGTAAACGCAGCTCTATATTCTGCACGGCAAATCCCCGCTGATAACCTGTGTATAAACTGCGCCAAGGAGTGATGCCTACTGCTCCGTACAGGCTCAGACCGAACGGCAGGGCCTGGGTGTAGCTGATCTCCGCATAACTCGAGTAGGCATGAATCGTATCGCCGTCCATAACATAACTGTCGGCGTTGGTAAAACGCGTGGCCCATAAGATACTCAGCGGCAGTTGGTTGCTCACCGTCCATCGTGCGCCTAACTCCAATGAGTTGCGCCCGGAGTCATAATAACCCAAGTCGAAAAATCCGTGCTTGAAATTATGAATATAGAGCAAGTAGATATCGAGTCCCCAGCGCTTGAATCCGATAGTCAGATCCACCTCGGGTTCAAAAGTCTTAAACCCCCAATCAGTCACGCCGATGTTCCACCACATGTCCGCGTATAAGCCGCCGTAGCCGACGTTCGCGCTACCTTGTACGTTTGCGCCTCCGACAAATAAGCCGCGCCAAAGATAGGTCGTCTGGATTCGTGCTTGCGCGCCATAGGTGAATCCCACCGGCTGTTTGTATTCGTCCCAGAACCCTTCGACTCTCGACTCTTGGCTCTCGACTCTCGTCTCCTCGCTCGCGTATGCCCGCGCGTAAAATACAAAAGGTAACGCCCCGACGCATAGCGCCAGAGCTATTACCTTTCTAAAAGCCCTTGGAAAAATGTTTATCACTGCCTTACAGCTCGTTTTGAGCCTCCCAAGCGCGGCGCAAAGCCACCTCCAGGATTCGAGTGTTGCTGAACACAACGATACCGCCGTCGGGACCCGGCTCAATGTGATAATCGGCATTGCCTTCGCCGTTAAAATAAGCTCTTACTTCGTCGCCCGCTATACCAAGTTCGGCTGCGATGGCGTCCATACTACCATGAGGAAGGCTGTCTTTTACTGCACGAAGGCGATTGAATGTTGTACGCATAATGTTTGTGTTTTTATTGAGTTTATAATGTTGATTTCCAAATTCGGTGCAAAGTTACAAAGAATTTTTGATATATGCAAGCAAAAAGGCAAAAAAAACGTCCTATTATTATAAAAACTTGCATATCTCAATTTTTTGTTGTACCTTTGCAGGAAAATTCGAAACACATGCATGCTATCTGTGCCATCAGTACTGCCTACGGTGTCGGCGGAATCGCTGTCATCCGTGTGTCCGGGGAGGGGAGTATAGCCATCGTCGATGGGCTCTTCCGCGGACGTGCGTCCTTGGCTAATGCCAAGGGCGGAACGGTGCATTTCGGCCGTATAGAGCGGGACGGAGAGGTGCTGGACGAGGTGCTCTGTTCGGTTTTCCGCGCGCCGCATTCGTTCACGGGCGAAGAGACCGTGGAGATAGCTTGTCACGGCAGCCTCTATATCCAGCAGGAACTCCTTCGATGGCTCATCGACGCAGGTTGCAAGGCTGCCGAACCCGGCGAGTTCACCCGCAGAGCGTTCCTCAACGGCAAGATGGACCTGACGCAGGCGGAGGCGGTAGCCGACCTCATTGCGGCACAAAGCAAAGCCGAGAAAGATCTGGCACTGAGTCAGCTGCGCGGATCGGTCTCCACGGAGTTGGAGGCGCTGCGCGAACGGTTGCTGCATTTCACTTCTCTGGTAGAACTGGAGTTGGATTTTGCGGACCACGAGGAGTTGGAGTTTGCGGACCGCACAGAGTTGCAGACGCTTGCCGATGAGATTGAGCAGAAACTCGCAGCCCTGATGCGCTCTTTTGCCACCGGCAACGCCATCCGTAACGGGATCTCCGTAGCGATCATCGGTGCGCCGAATGTCGGCAAATCGACCCTTCTGAACGCGCTCTTAGGCGAGCAGCGGGCGATAGTGAGCGACATCCAAGGCACGACGCGCGACACGATAGAAGACACCCTCGTCATCGACGGCATCCTCTTCCGCCTCATCGACACGGCGGGAATACGCGAGACGAACGACGTGATCGAGCAGATGGGTGTCGAGCGTAGCCGCCAAGCCATGGAGAAGGCGCAGATCATCATCTCCGTGCAGGACGCCACACGTCCCGGTGAGGTCATTCCCGCGACCTGCCCGCGACCTGCCCGCGACCTCACGGTACTGTCCGTCCTCAATAAGGTCGATCTGTGTTCTGTCAGCGAACAAAGTGAGCGGTCTGTGCTCTGTCAGCGTAGCGGTCTGATTCCTCTCTCCGCCAAGAACGGCGACATCGAACCACTCAGACGCGAGCTGGTAAGGGTAGCCAAAGAGATGCTGCCGACCTCTGCGGTCATGCTCTCCAATGCCCGTCATTACGAGGCAATAACCCGTGCCCATGAGGCGATTCTTCGTGTGAAGCAGGGCTTGCAAGACGGCCTCTCCGGCGAGTTGCTCTCCATGGATATGCAGGACTGTCTCGCGGCGCTCGGCGAAGTGACCGGACAGATCACCAACACCGAGGTGTTAGCAAATATATTCAGCAAATTTTGTATAGGCAAATGATACTTTCTATGACCGGCTACGGAAAGGCCGAAACAATTTTCCGAGGAAGAAAACTGGTTTGCGAGATTCGCTCGCTCAACTCCAAATCCATGGATCTCTCCACAAGGCTCATCCCTGCGCTCCGTGCGCACGAGTTGGACATCCGTACCATCATCACTTCCCGACTCGAGCGCGGCAAAGTGGATCTCGCCATCTGCGAGCAGAATTCCCTCCCTGCGGGAGAGGGGCAAGGTGGTGCTTCACCCATCAACTGGGCGGCAGCGAAGGCTTACGCGCAGCAGTATGGCGAGCAGTTTGGCGAACCGGTACCGGCTGAAGTGATGGCGGCTATCTTGCGTTTTCCGGACGTGATGAAGGTCGCTGAAGAGGAATCGGAGTTGACGGACGAGGAGTGGAAAGATATACAGGCGCTCCTGGACCGCGCCATCGATGCCTTCATCGCTTTCCGTACCCAAGAGGGCGCGGCGTTACAAGCGATGTTCACTCAGAAACTCGACGGCATCGCTGAACTGCTCGCCCAAGTGGAGCCGTTTGAGAAAGGGCGCGTGGCAAAGATCAAAGAGCGGCTGGAAGCCAACCTCGCACAACTCTCCGCTGAGACGCAGGCGCAGACCGACCGCAACCGACTCGAGCAGGAGATGATTTACTACCTCGAGAAACTTGACATCACCGAGGAGAAAGTGCGCCTCACAAATCACATCAAGTATTTCCGCGAGACCATGAGCGGTGAAGGTGCCGGAGTCGGCAAGAAACTCGGCTTTATCGCTCAGGAGATGGGACGCGAGATCAACACCCTCGGCTCCAAATCCAACCAATCGGAAATGCAGATCATCGTCGTCAAGATGAAAGATATCCTCGAACAAATCAAAGAGCAAGTTTTGAACGTCCTATGATCTATATTTTTTGTGCGCCTTCGGGCAGCGGGAAATCGACCATGGTGCAGCACATGCTGCATAAATACCCCGGAAAATTTGAACTGTCTGTCTCTTGCACCACCAGACCTCCGCGTGGACAGGAAGTACACGGCAAAGAGTATTACTTCATCTCTGTTGAGGAGTTCAAGAAACGCATCGAGAATAACGACTTCATCGAGTATGAGCAGGTCTATGAAGGTCTTTATTACGGGACGCTCAAAGAAGAGATCAAGCGCATTGAGGCGGCAGGACGGCAGGTGCTCTTTGACGTCGATGTGAAAGGTGGTCTAAACCTCAAGAAGATCCTTGGCGATAAAGCGACTTCAATCTTTATCTGTCCGCCGTCCATCGAGGAACTGCGCCGTCGTCTGGAAGGCCGCGGAGACACCAGCCCGGAGATGATCGAGAAACGCCTCGCGAAAGCGGAAGAAGAACTCTCCTACAAACCCTATTTCGACCGCGTGGTCGTAAACGACGACCTCACTCATGCTTTCGAACAACTCGATGCGATCATAGCAGAATGAAAATCGGAATATACGGAGGAAGTTTCAACCCCGTGCATTTCGGGCATGTGGGATTGGCAAAATGGGTCATCGAGCATACGGATCTCGATGAGTTATGGCTCATGGTCAGCCCCAATAACCCGCTCAAAGATGCCGGTATATTAGCGCCCGAAGAAGAACGATTGGCAGCCGTCCGCGAGGCGATAAAAGACATCCCCGGAGTGAAAGCATCGGATTTCGAGTTCTCGCTTCCGCGGCCGTCTTATACTGCTAACACCCTGCGCGAACTGCAAAAACACTTCCCCGAGTACGAGTTCACGCTCGTCATCGGGGAAGATAATCTCGCTATTTTTGATCGTTGGCGCGAGTACGAATATATCCTCGCTAACTTCCGGATCTTCGTTTATCCGCGTCGGGAAAGTCTGTCAGGCGAAGCCGGTCTGTCAGCGAAGCGGTCTAACAGTCCGCAGGACGGTCTGTCAACGCAGTGGTCTAACAGCGTAGCGGTCAAGGAACTTCAGTTCCTCAGCGAAGCACCTCTTTTCGACATCTCATCATCCGCCATTCGCCATTCGCGCGGACTTCAATAAGACGCAGCCCGTTCTTTTTTGCCTCTTCTTCGAGTGCCGGACAATCGGTCTCATAAAATCCACTCATCCATAGTTCTCCTCCTTCTCTTGTTATGCGCGCGTAGATAGGCATCTGCGCGAGGAGGATGTTGCGATGGATATTAGCGAGGACTAAGTCGAATACAGAACGACCTTCGGTCTGACAGAGTACAGACCGTTCGCCTTGCTCACTGACAGATCCCAGACGCACATCCAACTCTACGCCATTCAGAGCTGCGTTCTCGAGCGTGTTCTGCACGGATTTATCATCAATATCTACCGCCAGCACATGTGCCGCACCGAGTTTCTTGGCGAAAATCCCCAACACTCCGGTTCCGCACCCATTATCAAGGACATTAAATTTTAAATTTGAAATTTGAGATTTGAAATGAATCAATGCCTCAATCATCATCGCCGTCGTCTCGTGGTGGCCGGCACCGAAGGCACAATGCGGGATGATCTTCACGCCCAGCGGCAGTTCTTGCACCGGGTGCTCGGCTTCCCAGACCGCATTCCAATTCTCATCGGGCACTGCATCCACCGAAAGAAGCGTCGCTCCTTCGGTATCGGAGATCTGCGCTTGGATGGCTTCTTGGTTTTGTTCCCATAGATCCGAAGGGATGTAATAATCCGCATGGCCTGCTTGCCCCGGTTCTAAACCGGCGTCGTCTATCGTATCCACGCCGAGGTCACAAAGCTCCTGGTCAAACACTTCTTTCTGCCATTCCTCGGCAAAATCCGTCGTTATATGCAATACGTGGTACTTCATTTGTCGCTAATCATTTGCAAAGCCTCGCCCACGAGGTAGTTACTGCCGCCGATAAAGACCGCATCCTCCTCTGCGGCGTGTTCCAACGCATAGTTGATTGCTTCTTTCGGATCGTCGATCGCCATCGGCTGAATACGGAATGCTGAATGCTGAATACTCTCCCACATCGCCAACATCTCCTCCGCCGTCCTTGCGCGCTTCGTATTCGGGGTCGTGAAGATATAATTATATATTTTCCTCCCCTCCACGGGGAGGGCAGGTGGGGCTTGTGGCAGCAGCCGCATGACGACGTCTGTATCTTTGTCGTTGACCATGCCGAAGACGATCCATATATGCGGGTTCGGGAGGGTCTTGAGTTGCTGGGCAACGTACTGGATGCCGTGCGAGTTATGTCCGGTGTCGCAGATCACGAGCGGCTTCTCACGCAGCGTCTCCCATCGTCCTCTTAATCCCGTCAGACGGCACACGTGGCTAAAACCCTCTCTGATAGCTTCTTTCGTGATTTCGTAATCCCGTAATCCCGTAATCCCGTAATTCCTCAACACCTGCAATGCCACAAACGCCGTCTGGAGGTTTTTCTCCTGATAGAGGCCTTTGAGTTCGCACTCCGGCGCTTCGCGAAGCCGTCTTTTCCGCAAGTATCCGCACTGGTCGGCAAACCATATCCGGCAATCGGTGGTCTCCAGACCTTCGCCTAAGATACCGCACTCCTGCGCTTTGTCGAGGAAGACGTTCATCGTCTGGGGATGCGTCTCGCCGATGACGCAAGGCACGCCGGGTTTGATGATGCCGGCTTTCTCACGGGCGATCTTCGCAAGTGTGTTGCCCAAAAACTCTGTGTGGTCGAGGCCTATATTAGTGATGACGGAGAGAACTGGAGTGAGGACATTGGTGCTGTCGAGTCGTCCGCCGAGTCCCACTTCCACGACCGCAACGTCCACCTCCTGCGCTACAAAATACGCAAACGCCATAGCGGTCATCGTCTCGAAGAAAGAGGGTTGTGCCTCGTCAAGAAATGCGCGGTTTGTCTCAACAAACTGCGCCACTTCGCTTTCGGGAATCGGCACTCCGTTGACGCGGATGCGCTCGGTAAGGGAGACTAAATGCGGGCTGGTGTACAGCCCCACTTTGTAGCCCGCGGCCTGCAGCACAGCGGCAATCAGATGAGATGTCGAACCCTTGCCGTTGGTGCCTGCCACATGGATTGCCCGTAGTTTCTCATGCGGGTTACCGACATGCGCCATGAGGCGGAGCGTGTTCTCCAGACCGGGCTTGTACGCCGCCGCACCTACCAGGTGAAACGGCGGCCGCGCGTTATACAAATATTCTATCGCTTCTTTGTAGTTCATATAATTTCTCCTCCCCTCCATGGGGAGGTCGGCTGGGGCTTTATTCTTTCGTTACTACATTAAACTCTAATACGCCTTCCATCCTTTTAGTCACGAGCCATTTGTAGAACTGCGGGGTGACGTGAATCGCGTTGGAGCGGCTGGTGAGGGCTACCTGGTGACGGTTGAGAGGATTAAAGACGGATATATGTACGCGCTCGGAGCCTTTGTTGGCCTTGAGCACGTCATTCAGTTCGTCAATCAGCTCATAACTCAGCGCATCCAACGACAACCGGATATTGATGCCCTCCACACGTTTGTCCTGCGCCTCGTTCATCATCTCCACCTGCTGCACTACGAACTCAAACTCCGCCTCCTCATCTTTGGCTTCCTTGAACCACTTCATGCCGGCGCCTTTCTGCTGCACAACGCCCGTGACGAGGACAAAGAGGTCCTTGAGCATGAGGTGGGCGAACTGCGCGTAGGCGTTACCGAAGAGCACGAACTGATAAGAGCCGGTGTAGTCTTCGATGGTGTAACGGCCATACGGGTTACCTTTCTGCGAGCGCAGTTGCTCTGCTTCTATGATGAGTCCGCCGATGAGGCAGGCTTGGTTCTTATGCGCGGCAAGGAACTGCGAAGGCAGGAGGATCTGCTCATCCGGTTCTTCTATCTGCTGCTTGCGCAGGGTGATCTCTGCTTCGTAGCGGGCATCCGGGCGACGCCATTTATCAAACTGCGACATCTCTAACGCCGTGGTGTTACTCAACTCGTTGACCTCGAACGCGTACTCGTCCAGAGGGTGCGCGGAGAGGTAGATGCCGATGAGTTCTTTCTCTTTGTTGAGCCGCTCGATAGTGTCCCAACGGGGTACTTGCGGCAGGGTAGGGTGGTGGATATCCACCTCGATGTCGAAATCGTCGAAGAGCGAATTGGCGTTGGAGGCCTTGTCTGCCTGCCATTTATTGCCATAGTTCATCAGCAGGTCGAGTCCCGATTCGCCGCTGTCGTTGACGCCGAAGAACTGCTCGCGGTAGAGGTCCTCGAAGCACTCGAAAGCACCTGCCTGCGCGAGGTTCTCGATGGTCTTGCGGTTGCAGGACTGCAGGTTCACGCGCTCCAGAAAATCGAAGATATCTTTGTATTTGCCGTTCTTCTCGCGCTCTTTGATGATGGCCTCTGCTGCGCCTTCGCCGACACCTTTGATGCCGCCGAGACCGAACCGGATAGCGCCTTTCTCGTTGACCGTGAAGGACAACTCCGACTCGTTCACATCCGGCTCCAAGACACTCAGACCGAGCGCTTTGCATTCGTCCATCAGTTTGGTCACCTCCTTGATATCGTCCTTATGGACGGTGAGGTTCGCCGCCATGAACTCTGCCGGGTAATGGGCTTTGAGGTAACCCGTCTGATAAGCTACCCACGAGTAGCAAGCCGCATGAGATTTATTGAAGGCATAGGACGCAAATTTCTTCCAGTCCTCCCAGATTTTCGTCAGCACTTTCGGGTCGTGACCGTTCGCTTTGCCGCCGTCCATGAACTTGACTTGTAGCGACTCCAGAACCGCCATTTGCTTCTTTCCCATCGCCTTACGGAGTTTGTCGCTCTCGCCACGGGTGAAGTTCGCCAACAATCGGCTCAGAAGCATCACTTGCTCCTGATAAACGGTCACGCCATAAGTGTCCTTGAGGTATTTCTCCATCACGGGGATGTCGTACGTCACGGGCTCCAGACCTTGCTTGCGGCGGATGAATTGCGGAATATAATCCATCGGTCCCGGGCGATAGAGCGCGTTCATGGCGATGAGGTCGCCGATGACGGTCGGCTTCAACTCACGCAGGTATTTCTGCATGCCGGCGGACTCAAACTGAAAGACCGCCACTGTCCGTCCTTCCTGAAAGAGTTTATAGGTCACCTCGTCGTCGATGGGTATATGGTCGATGTCGATATCGATGCCTTGTGCTTTCTTGATGTTTCTCAGACACTCTTTGATAATCGTCAGGGTGATGAGGCCGAGGAAATCCATCTTGATCAGACCCACGGACTCCACCACATGCCCGTCGTATTCGGTCACGAGCACACGTTTCTTACTATTCTTATCCTCTACGGAACTCAGCGGCGCGAAGTTTGTCAGGTCGTCTGCTCCGATAATTACGCCGCAGGCGTGTACGCCTACTTGCCTAATCGTTCCTTCCAGCCGCGCTGCGTAGTCCAGCATCGACCGTATATTCGGATCGCCGTTCGTATGCTCCTCTTTGAGTTCGGGGATGTACTTATAGCAGTTCTTGAGGTTCACTTTGGGACGTTTGGCATCTTTTGGAAGGTCCTTCAGTAAGGAGTCCGGGAAATCGCGGTCGGGGATAAAGGACTTCAGCTCATTTACCCTCGCTAACGGCACTTGCTGTACACGACCGACATCGGCTAAGGCGGACTTGGTAGCCATCTTGCCGTAGGTCACAATATGCGCCACATGCGTCTCGCCGTACTTGCGGCTGACGTAATCAAGCACCTTGCCGCGACCGCAATCCTCGAAGTCCGTATCGATATCCGGCAGGGATATACGGTCGGGGTTGAGGAAACGCTCAAAAAGGAGGTCGTACTTGAGAGGATCCAGATCGGTGATCTTCAGACAGTAAGCCACTACCGAACCTGCCGCACTACCACGGCCCGGACCGACGGAGACGTCCAGCTCCTCTCGTGCCGCACGGATGAAATCCATGACGATGAGGAAGTAACCCGGGAAACCCATAGTGATGATGGTGTTGAGCTCGAACTCGATACGCTCTTTCAGCTCCTCGTCGTTCGCCAACCGCTCTTCGCCGTAACGCTCTTTGGCGCCTTCCATCGTCAGATGGCGCAGGTAAGCACTCTCGAACGCCAGACGGTCGGGGTAGTCTTCCTCCTTGCCGAACGAAGCGGGGATGTCGAACTTAGGCATGATCGGGTCATGGTCGATGTCGTAGATCTCCACCTTATCGACAATCTCCTGCGTGTTCTCCAATGCTTCCGGCAGGTCGGGGAAGATAGCCGCCATCTCTTCGGGCGTCTTGAGCCACTCCTGTTTGGTATAGTGCATTCGGTTGACGTCGTTGACATAGTGGTTGGTGCTCAGACAGATCAGTCGGTCATGCGCCTCTGCGTCCTCTTCGTTCACGAAGTGCGAGTCGTTGGTCGCGATGATCTTCACGCCGTATTTGCGGGCAAGCTCTACAAGCACAGGGTTCACCTGTTTCTGCCGCTCGTAAGTGTCCTGATCACCTCCGGGTTTCTGCGTCTCATGGCGCTGCAACTCAATATAATAATCCTCGCCAAACAGCCCCTTGAACCATTTCACCGTCTCTTCCGCTTCCTGATAAACGCCTTGCTCAATGAGTTCTGAGGTCAACCTGGAAGCGGTCTGTGCTCTGTTAGCGATAGCGGTCTGTGCTCCTAATATCTTCTGCGGCAACTCGCCACCGAGACAGGCGGAGCAGCAGATGATGCCTTCGTGCCATTTCTCCAAGAGCTCTTTGTCGATACGCGGAGTATGGTAGAACGCGTCGGACATATATCCGTGCGAGACGATGCGGCAGAGGTTATGGTAGCCCACCATATTCTTCGCCAAGAGGATGAGGTGCCATCCCGAGCGGTCGATGACGTAAGTCTTTCCTTCGCCGTTCACGGCTTTGTCGTCGCTCATGGAGTGTCGTCCGCGACGCGCACAATACGTCTCGCAGCCCACAATGGGCTTGAAGGGAACAAAAGGCTCGCCTTTCTCTTCTGCGGCAGCTTTGAGTTTCTTATTCACGCCCTTGCAGTAGTCCAGCAGGTCCTTGATGCCGTACATGTTTCCGTGATCGGTTAACGCTACGGCGTTCATGCCCGTCGCCAGACACTTATCGACGATCTCCTCCACCTTGGAAAGTCCGTCCAGCAGGGAGTAGTGGGAGTGTACATGAAGATGTGTAAAAGTCATAAATCCAAAATTTCTTTGCCGCAAGGGCACGATAATTCATTTTCGGCTGCAAATTTACTACTTTTTTTTGACATACGCAAGCACCCGCGTAATTTCTTATTTTTTTTTCTTTTTCTTGCTTCTTGCCGCCGCTTTTTCTGTGTTCATTCCCCCGGATGGCATCCGGCTTCTCCTTTCTACTTGATCTTTCTCCCTCCGGTCTAACTCTCGCGGCTACTCCCACGAGCCCCTTTTAAGACCCAAACCATAGGATGAACCCCACAATTTGTCATTTTTGCTTATCTTACTGTATATATACATAGTATATATACACTTTGTACTTTGCTTTTTTTTTATTTGCACATATCAATTTTTTTTTGTACCTTTGTGCCCAAATTGCGTTAATAGGCAAAAAAACAGAACCGTTTATTATGGCAAAAACAAAACCATACTTGGATGAAGAAGGCAACGCTTTGCCTTATCCATGGCTCATTAATTTCATGCTGATGTTAGTCGGCGGGTCGCAGACATTGCGTCTGCGTTTCTGGAGCCGCAAACCCCGCCACACAGCAGAGAAAACTCTTCGAGACATCCTCACTATCTCCCGCGACACCGTTTATGGCAAAGAGCACCATTTCGACCGCATCCTGAGCGCCACGAGTGCTGAGGATTTGTTTCGGTTATACAGGCTCTATGTGCCGGTGAATAACTCGTTTGAGACGTTGCGCCCGTACGTAGAGCGGCACAAGCACGGCGAGGAGAATGTGCTCTTTCCCGGCAAGCCGGATATGTACGCAACGACCTCGGGGACGACCTCCGAACCTAAATGGATTCCCATGACGCATAAGTACCTCAAGGACGTGTACGGCAAGATGAGCCATATATGGACGTGGAACTTCGTCAAGCACCGCAGTCGCATCTTCGGCGGTCGGATCTTCACGACGGTCGGCAAAGAGTGCGAGGGCTACGCGCCGGACGGAACACTCTTCGGCTCCGTGAGCGGAGTGTTGGTGCGCGACATCCCGCAGATCATCAAGAAGCACTACACGGCTCCTGCGTCGGTAATGGCGATTCCTGACTACGGCACGCGCAACTATGTGTTGATGCGCTTGGCGTTGCAGTACCGCGACGTGACGCTCTGGGCTACAGCGAACCCCTCAACGATCTTAGAGCTGCTGCGCACGCTCAACGAGAACACCGAGCAGATGATCAACGACATCGAAAAGGGCACCATCAGCGAAGATGTGGATATCCCGTACGAGATCCGCTCGGAGCTAGACGCCTATGTCGCTCCGCATCCTGAGAGAGCCGCCGAACTGCGGCAGATTCTCGCCGAGAAGGGACACTTGTACCCGAAAGATTTCTGGCCGTGGTTGCAGTACCTCAGTACCTGGAAATGCGGCAACACGAAGATCTACATGGACAAGTACATGGATCAGTTTGATTGGGACAAGACTTTCTACCAGGAGCTCGGCTATATAGCCACCGAGTGCCGCTTCGGCTTCTCACTCGATGACACTAACGAGTCCGTCCTTTTCCCGCAGTTCCACTACTACGAGTTCGTCGAGGAGAGCGAGTTGGATAGCCCGCATAAGCACTTCCTGCAGATCGACGAGTTGGAGCTCGGCAAGCGCTACTGCGCGTACGTGACGACCTACTCGGGACTTTTCCGGTATAACATGAACGACCTCGTGGAGGTCGGCGGTTTCTACAAGAACACCCCGACCGTACACATGATCTCGAAAGTCAACGGCATCGTCTCCATGACCGGCGAGAAGTTGTACGAACCGCAGTTCATGGACGCCGTACACCAGGCCGAGGCAGAGACGGGGATCAAGACGAAGTTCTTCGTCGGTTTTGCAGAAGTAGAAGAATCGAAGTACCATTTCTACTTCGAGTTCCAGGATGAGAAGATCGATCAGGAGCAGGCAGAGGCGTTTACCAAAGTGGTGGACGAGAAGCTGCAGCACATCAACCTGGAGTATGAATCCAAACGCCAGTCCTTCCGTCTCCATGCACCCGAGACCCATATACTCCTTTCTAACGCGTACGCGCGATTTAAGGCGGCGTGCCTCAAGGACGGATTTAGAGACGGACAGTTTAAGTTCAACCTCCTCATGCAGGACGAGAAGCGGCGTAGCAAGTTCAACCTCATCCAACGCATGGAGAGCCGGTTTGAGCAGATTAGTCAGAACATTATTGATAGCGCAAACAAGATAGATGATCGACAAAAAGAACGTGCTCAACGGCGTGCAAACCGTCGTGCTGGATCTCGACGGAACGATGTACGATAAGTCGGGTCTGGCTGCCCGCATGGTAAGAAGATTGTGCTGGTGCCTGCCCTTGGTGATGGCAGAGCGCTGGGCGCGGCGTAACATGCACTACACCCGGTACGCCTCGGAGGAAGAGTACAACGACGCTTTCTTCCATTTCATGGCGCGTGGGCATTGGTGGAGCGCAGGCATCGCTGAGACGTGGTATAACTCCGTCTATATGCCCGCCATGGTGCGTCTGATCCATCGTCACCACAAGCCTCGCAAAGAGGTCATGGAACTGGTGGAGGAGGCGAAAAGCAAGGGGCTGAAACTCGCCATCTACTCCGACTACGGTTATGTGGAGGAGAAATTAGAGGCCTTGGGTATCGACCCGGAGCCGTTTGAGTTACTCGTCGCAGCACCGCAGTTAGGTGCTCTCAAACCCTCGGAACCGTGTGCGAGAAGGGTATTGGAGATGCTCGAAGCCGATCCCGCAACAACGCTCTTCGTGGGCGATCGTGACGACAAGGACGGTGCGAGTGCCCGCGCCGTAGGAGCAAAGTTTTTACTAATAAAATAGGCTCACCTAGGAATACCTAGGTATACCTATAAATACCTAGGAACACCTAGGTAGACCTATAAATACCTATGAATAAGAGATATAGCAATCTGGAAGTCACTCTCGGAACTTATGTGCCGCCGGTGAAGATAGACTACCCGGAGGAGGATCCGTATGTAGGGCTGTACAAGCCCGTTTACGACCGTCCCTATCCGGAGGTAGATGCGAACTATCCGTACGTCGATGATACGTGGCGGAACAAACTGCGTATTTGGTTCGGCTATCGCTTCGTGCGTCCGATCTTAGGCGTGGTGCTGCGGCTGAAATACGGACTGAGATGGCAGATAGAGGGCGAAAAGAAATGGCACCGTAGCGCCTGTCCGATGCGGCGGTACTTGAAGAAGTTCGACCTCTCCCACGGAGCCATCACCATCGCGAATCATTGTTACCGGCACGACTGCGCGTCGCTACTGACCGCCATCAACGGTACGCATCGCACACGTATCCCGATGTTTGCGCCGAACTTCCGGACCAAAGATCAGTACTTCCTTCGTATCGTAGGCGGAATACCTATTCCAGCACCGGAAGCCGGGCTCTCTGCCATGAAGGCCTTTAACGCTGCCTTCGATGAGTTCGACCGCCGCGGGTATTGGTTTCATATCTTCCCTGAAGCCAAGCGATGGGACTGGTACAAACCCTTGCGACCGTTCCAGAAAGGCGCTTTCACGATGAGTTATAAGTACAACAAACCCATCATCCCGTTCGCCATCACGTATCGCGAGCGGACAGGCATCTACCGCTTTCTGGGACCGAAGGACGAACCCTTGACGCAGGTGGTCATGGGCGCGCCTATCTATCCGGACACCTCGGCTCCCAGAGCCGCAGAGACGGAAAGACTAATGAATAAAACACACGAAGAAATATGTCGTTTAGCGGGAATAAAACACAATACGTGGCCGTCATCGCTCTGATCGTTTCGATGATCATCTGGTCGGTGAGCGGGATTGCTATCAAGCATGCCTTGGTAGCCTTACCGCCGTTCACGATGATCCTCATGCGGTTCATCCCCTCGGTGTTGCTGATGCTCTTCATCGGCATCGTATGGCGCAAGCACTCGCTCTTCTGCCTGCAACGGATGGAACTCAAAGATCTGCCGCTCTTCCTCATTGCGGGCTTCTGCCAGCCCTTCCTCTACTACATGCTGGAGACCTACGCCTATGATGCGTTGAACAGCCCGACCATCGCCGAGACCTTGCTCTCGACAAGTCCGTTGCTGAGTCCTATCTTTGCGGCAGTCATCTTGCGCGAGCGCATCACGCGTAATAACATATGGGGTATCCTCATTTCCACAGTCGGCGTGTTTGTACTGACCTTGGTCGGCGCGACGGACTACTCCATCGGCAGTTATTGGGGCGTGTTGTTAGCGTTCATGGCGGTCTCGGCGGCGGTGATTTCCTCCGTGATGATGCGTAAGGCGCCGATGAGGTACAGCGCGCTCTCCTTTGTATTCTACACCCAGGTAATCAGTCTGCTCTTCTTCATCCCCGTGTGGTTCTGGCGCGAAGGACCGTCCGCACTGATGGCAATCGACTGGAGCCAACTCGCCGATCCGGCCTCATCCCTGACGGTGGCCCTTTGGGCGGTGTCGTACCTGGCAATCTTTGCGTCCGTCACGGCGTTCATCCTCTTCTGCTTTGCGCTGCGACAGGTTGGAGTCACGCAGGCGAACGCGTTCAATAACATCCGTCCGGTGTTTACGGCAATCTGGATGTTCCTCTTCTTCGGTGAACAACTGCCGGCACTCAAATGGGTCGGCATGGCGATGATCATCTTAGGAATTTTTATTTGTCAAAAACAAGATACGAAAACTATAAATAACAAACAATTATGAATATTTATACGATTGATTTCTTTTACGACCTGCTGTTTATCATGTTTGTGATAGGTCTGGTTGTGTTTGTGTCCCTGTATTTTGTGGACGCAGGGTACGGTAAGATGCGTTCGGAGAAATGGGGCCCTGCGATAAACAATAAAGTAGGGTGGTTCCTGATGGAATGTCCGGTGTTCCTCGTTGTTTGGTACGAGTATTTCAAAGCGATTGGCAGTGCTGATCCGGTGATTTCCGAGGCTGCGAAGAGTGCGCCGTACTGGCTCTTCTTCCTCTTCTTTGAGTTCCATTATTTCCAGCGTTCGTTCGTCTTCCCGTTCTTGCTGAAGGGCAAGAGCAAGATGCCGGTAGCGATCATGATTCTGTCGGTCATTTGGAACCTCATCAATGGGTATATCCAGGGCTTCTGGTTGTTCCACTTGGCGCCGAAAGATCCGTTCTACGCGCATCTCTACACGTCATCCTGGTTGACCGACCCGCGCTTCATCATCGGTTCGATTATCTTCTTTATCGGATGGATTATTAACATGCATTCCGACTACGTCATTCGCCATCTGCGCAAGCCCGGTGACACAAACCATTACCTGCCGAAAAAAGGCCTCTATAAATACGTCACGAGCGCTAACTACCTCGGTGAGATCACCGAATGGCTCGGCTTTGCCATCCTCACTTGGTCGCTTGCGGGACTGCTCTTCTTCTGGTTCAGCTGCTGCAACCTCGTACCGCGCAGCAATGCGATCTACAAGAAGTACGAAGAAGAGTTCCCCGATGAGTTCGACCGCAAGAAACTGAAACGTATCATTCCTTTTATTTACTAGTCCACTAGTCCACTAGTCGACTAGTCAACTATCATTATGACCAACAATAAACTCTTTACCCCCTTTCAATTAGGGCCGATTACGCTGCGGAACCGAATCATCCGTTCTGCGGCCTTCGAAAATATGGCGCGTCATAATGCGCCGACCAAAGAGCTGCAGGACTACCATGTCTCGGTAGCCCGCGGCGGAGTAGGAATGACCACCGTCGCTTACTGCGCGGTCGATCTGAGCGGTGTGTCGTTTGACGGCCAACTCTACGTCCGCGACGAGATCATCCCGGACATGAAGAAGATGACCGACGCTATCCACGCCGAGGGCGCGAAAGCATCCATCCAGCTTGGACACTGCGGTAACATGACGCATTTCTACACCTGTCACTGCATGCCCGTCTCTGCGGACACGTGGTTCAACCTCTATAGTCCGACGATCCACCGCCGCCTTAAGGTCTCGGAGATCAAGGCGCTCGTTAAGAAGTTCGGCGAAGCGGTGGACTGGGCGCGCGAGTGCGGTTTCGACTGCGTAGAGATCCACGCCGGTCACGCCTACCTCATCTCGCAGTTCCTCGCGCCGCGTACGAACCACCGCCACGATCAGTACGGCGGCTCGTTCGAGAATCGTGTACGCTTCCTCAACGAAGTGCTCGACGAAGTGATGATCCATGCCAAAGACGACATGGCGGTCGTGGTAAAGACGAACATGTGGGACGACTGCTGGAAAGGTGTCTCCATCGAGGAGGGTATTCAGATTGCCAAGGAGATCGCCAAGCATAAAGTGCACGGCATCGTCCTCTCCGGCGGTACTGTAAGCCGTTCGCCGATGACCATCCTCTCTGGCGCAATGCCCTACAAGACCCTTGCGCATTACATGCCGATGAAGTCCTTCTGGTGGCTCAAAGCCGCGCTCAATATCCCAGGCGTCCACCAGATCATGCTGCCTACTTCGCCCTTCAAAGAACTCTATTTCATGGACAAAGCAAAGCTTTTCCAACAAGCATTAGAAGAAACGCTCCTCTCCTCCATGGAGAGCTCGGGTGGGGCTCCGACTCTCATTTATGTTGGCGGCGTGCAATCCGGCGATAACTGCTACCGGATCATGGACGAAGGCTTCGAACTCTTCCAGATAGCCCACGTGCTCATCAAGGATCCGGAGTTCGTGCACCACGTCGAGGCGAATCCGCATTACCACGCAGGCTGCGGACGCTCGAACTACTGCGTAGGACGTATGTACACGCTGGATATGAAATGCCACGAGTGCGTAGAGCGCGACGGCGAGGTCATCCCTGAGCGTATTCAGAAAGAGATTGCTAAATTAGAGAAAGATGCTGAGCTTAGTAACGGGCGCAAGTAGCGGTATAGGTCTGCAGTACGCTACCTCCTTGGCGCGGGATTATCACTCTGACCTCCTTCTGGTCAGCAACCAGCAGGAGGAGTTGGATCGCGTAGCGGCAGACTTGGCGGAAAAGTACGGCGTTCAGACCACTGCGCATTTTGCCGACCTCTCGCTCTCCGACGCAGCAGAGCAGCTCTTCGCATGGACCAAAGAGAACAATTTTACCGTCGATGTGCTCATCAATAACGCGGGCGTGTTCTTCTTTAACCCCTATATCGAGACCTCGATGAAACGCATTGAGTTGATGCTCCACCTGCACGTCATGACCGTCGCCAAACTCACGCGCCTCTTCGCCGAAGACATGGCTAAAAGATCTGTCAGCTTTAGCGGTCCGTCAGGCCGTAGGCCGGTCTGTACTCCGTCAGCAAAGCGGTCTATGAAAGGCTACATCCTTAATATGAGCTCGATGTCCGCATGGATGGCGGTGCCGGGAATACAGACCTACAACGCCTCCAAGGCCTTTATCTATAACTTCTCGAAGTCCCTCTGGTACGAGTTCAAGCCCTTAGGCGTCGGCATCACCGTCATGGCACCCGGAGCCGTGGATACTGCCCTCTTCGGACTCTCGCCTAAGTTACGCAAGTTAGCGGTGAACCTGACGGTATCCATCCCGCCGGAGAAACTTGTCAAACGTGCCTTGAAGAAACTCTTTAAGAACAAGAAAGCGGACACCCCGGGCTTCCTCAATTGGCTCGCTACGCCGCTCTTGAAACACACGCCCGACTGGCTCCTCTTCCTCACGATGAAGTACATCGGCAAGTACCAGAAATAGTCATTTCCTTCCCAAAATCGTCATTTTTTGGGATTGTATAAATGACGAAAAAGTAGTACCTTTGTATTGTTTTTAAAAGACAGTACAGAGGTATTATTATGTATCGACAATTAATCTTTTCGGTAAGGCACTTAAGCCTGTTTATCTTATTGATTTCGTGTGCGTTACATGCGTACGCAGAGGATTCTGTGACGGTCTCTTCCGCCTCTCTTCATTCCCAAAAGCCTTTGACGCGCAATAAATTTGCGCTATGAGCGATGAATTATCTGTATCGTTAGATCTTAACGAAGAAATTCGCCTTTTCGTCCGGAAGAGGCTAAGGGACTTTGCGTCCGAAAACCCCAAAAGTAAGTTTAATATCACATGCTGGCTCGATGATATAAACATCGATATTGTCAACGAATTAGATGATTATCTTGTGATAAATGATTGCCCCGATAGACTGAAAACCGGTGGCGATATCATCGGAAAAAACCGCTCTACTTTCTTCCGTATGACAAAAAAGAAGGGCTCATAAATCATTGTTGCAAATTTGCAACACCTCTGCTATTTTTTATTCCTACCTTTGCACCGGATTTCGGATAACTAACCATCCCCGAGTCCGATGCATTATGAAAAATCAAAACATTAAACCTCTCAAAAAACGAGAGTACGAACCCAAACGCGAACCCATCCCACGGACGTGGTTCTTATCTCACGGCTACACCAAAGCCGACACCCGCTACACAAACGGTCGCTCAATCTGGCTACACCCCCGCACGAACGACGTTTATTCCGCCTACGGAAAAATAAAGCTTAGTCTCGTGCCGCACGAAAAGTTTATGAAGACTAAATCGCGTTACCTACGAATAAATATAGGTAATGAGCATCATATACTCCTCGCCCGCTTAAAGTATCTAACCTTCAAAGGCAACATCCCTGCAGGCTACACCATCGACCACATCGACGGCAACCCGCTTAACAACGACATCCGCAACCTCCGTGCCGTACCGGATTCTATCAATCGTCGCGATGGTGGCTTCCTAAAGAAGCTCCGTAATCACGGCATCAACGTTGCCATGTACCCCGGCATCATCCTCGAAGGCTTCGAGCGCATGGCGCAGTGGAAAGCATCCCATACACCTTGGCAGTACGAGTGCCTCACCCGCGACGAGCTCCTCCGTATCTTTGTAGGCCCGACCTTCATCGTCGCCGA
Source organism: uncultured Bacteroidales bacterium (assembly GCA_945828585.1). Lineage (GTDB taxonomy): Bacteria > Bacteroidota > Bacteroidia > Bacteroidales > Paludibacteraceae > Colicola. Next base: position 49,019 of record CALZRN010000002.1, read on the forward strand.
CCCCAACGCCCTCATGGATCTCGACATCTCCCGTCATTGTGAGCTATAGCCCCCCGTCCCGCGGTGTCCTGTGCTCGCGAGTTCCCCGAGCTATAGCCCCCGTCCTGCGGTGTCCTGTGCTCGCGAGTTCCCCGAGCTATAGCCCCCCGTCCCGCGGTGTCCTGTGCTCGCGAGTTCCCCGAGCTATA
>CALZRN010000003.1 GCA_945828585.1 uncultured Bacteroidales bacterium
ATATCTTCGAAATACATGACCGTGAAAAAGGAGAAAGTCTTGGTAGAAAAAATGGAGACAAAATATATATCTTAAATGATGGGGAAAGTGTAGAACTTCAAGGAGGCGAGCACCGAGACCAAAGTATATTCTTCTATCCCAAACATAAAGGACAATACACCTTCCGCATCACGTACATGAAGAAAGTCGGTGACTACTACTATCCCACCGTTACAGTCGAACGTCCACACCAACTTCACATGGGACATGTACACGCAGAGATTGACAACACAAGTGCAACGAACAGTGGTGACACCGGTGGTACGCTCTCTGCCACTATCGGTGAAAGTCCCATCTCTAATGACGGATGGTACGGCTATGGTGCAGATATAACCTATACAGCTTTACCGGCAACCGGTTATACAATTAAATGGTACACCGATAATACATATTCATCAGAGTTTTCGGAACAACCAGCAAACTCATGGACACATTCTAATGTCACCGATGATGAGAATGTGTATGTGCGGTTTACCGAAATACCCACTGCGGTCACTCTCTCCAATGACGGACATGGACACGTGGAGATAGACGGGATGACGGTTTCAAGCACCACTGTAGGTGTCACCACCCACCGCAAGCTGACCGCCGTGCCTGATGAGGGATATAAGTTGAACTCCTGGGAAATCGTTTCCGGTGATGATATAGACCTCTCTTCCACATCGACCAACCCGACAACCCTTTCCGGTCGCGGTGCCGGTGCTGTTTCCGGGCAAGAAGTACGCGCCAACTTCGTAGAACGCTGGGCTCTGTCTGCGCAGTCTGACGGCTGGGGACACGAAGAGTTCAGCATCGCTAACGTATCCATAGTAGCCGGTAAAGCAATCGGATATGTGGATATTGAACTACCCGCTAATAGGAATTTGCAATTCAAGATGGTGGATAAGCAGACAGACGAAGACTACAAAAGCGGCTCCGACCGAGTCTATTATATGACTAATGGCAATAGTTATAATTGGGACTTTGCTTTAGGACGAGAACATAACTGCGGTATCACTACTGCCGGTGCAGGAACATACCGTTTTATATGGAATATCACCGACAAGACCATGTCGGTCATCTATCCGAACTTCGTCATCTATCGTACCGGTGACCAAGGCGAAGATTCAGAAAGTGCTACACATACGATAACCAGCCCCGTCGAATCCTATGCCGGAAGTACAATCAGCGAAGCCATCGAGTTCCGTATGAAAGTGCGTGAACTGGATAAATGGTACACGCTCTGCCTGCCGTTTGTGGTGAATAAAGTGTGCGTATGGGATAATGCGGATGGCGCATACTACGACATCGTGCCGTATTACCGCACAGATGGTAAGTTCTATACCGGACATTATATCATCCGTAAGCCCGAGACGGTTACCAACTATGCCATTGAGACCTTCGAGGAGAAATGGGTAGATCCTGATAATAGTGGTGTACTTCCCCAGAAAAATATCCCCTATATCATCCAATGGCATGATCCGTACTTCCTCGGCAAGTATATCTCTTTCTTCAGCTCGACCGGACAAACAATCCCCTCTGCCTTCAGCGAAGGCGAAAGGCCTGCTGCGGACAATGTGGTCAATGTCTTTGGCAATAATACCATGCATAGCGGTACCGTCAGGGATGCATACTTGCTGGATAAAGATTATGGACCCTCCGGCGCTTGGCTGAGGCAAGAAATCGGAACAAACCGTACTGTTCTTCCTTTCGAATGCTTCATCCGTGCCAGTGAGCAAGGGACAGCGCGTTATCGGATCATACGACGGGGAATGGAGATAGATACGCCTACCGCACTGGAGCAAATCAGCAACCATCAATCACCAATGACCATAAGGGTCTATACCATTACCGGTGTACTTATCGGAGAATATAACGACTGCTCGTTCCAAGATGCCGCGCATCGTATCGCTACTGACTACAACGAAGGAATCTATATACTTCGCTCTGAAAATGAGAGTATGAAACTATTGTTGGGAGGAAAATAATATGAGACGGATTATAACGATTGTCTTGTGTTTCTTCGGCGTCTCGTTATATGCCGTGGAATACACACCGTTTATTCCGCAAACGCAGGCTCCTACCATCGATATGCAGCCTGTCAATAATACTGCTTTCATGTCATCCGGAAGCACTTATTCACCTGCGGTATATGAGGTAGGGGCGTATAGCCCTGCTAAGCCATCCATCCGAAAGGCACCACCATCCACTGGAGAAGAAGTATCTGATTACGATCCTGCTAACCCGCGGTTTGCACCCCTTACGGACGCACTGATACCTTTGTTTTTGTGCGCATTAGGATATCTGATGTACACCCTGTATAGGAAACCTCAAGAAAAAAACGGCATATTCGCATAACCTAATCCTTCAATAGTGCATAATTTTTGGCGAATAGGTCAAAACGTAGGCTCTTCCCCTCAAGTACGCCCAATGGATGGACATCTATGCCTACCGGTTTATGGAGAAGGTGATTTAGGAATGAGTACATTATCGATGTTTAAACCATAACTCCATAACCGGATCGGAGAGGAAAAGTCCCTGTTCGGTAGATATGATAAGATCACGCTCCAACATCACCTTTTGCATTTTTGATACATTTGATTTTGTTCCTAAATTGTATTTGGCAAGTACCTCTTGGGAAGACCATTGGGTATGTTGACCATCTACAATAGCACGTAGCATATTGAGTTGATAGGATGTTAGTCCCCCTGTCTGCTCCATAAATAATGGAGTACACTGAATCAGTAGGTCGTTGATACCGGCTTTTATAGCCTCATCATCTACAATATGCTCCGTGTTGAGCATGACGTTCCATGATAACTGCTGCACATAAGAAGACTGATTTCCTACTATCTCGCATATTTGACGAACATAAGAATCGCTAATGACTAATCCTTTTTGCTCGAACTTGGACTGAATAAAAGGTATCCATTCTTCTGATGGGATAGGTTGAAGATAGTTCGGCTCGCCAAACTGGTAGAACGGCATTCGCTTATTCTGAAAGAGCTGGTTCATCATGTGTTGACGGCTCCCAAACAAGCATAGGAAGCGTGCGTATGGTGCTGCCAAACACCACGCATGCGTTTTTGAACCAATAAACTTTCCGGCCATTCGCCTACCTGCTGAAACTCATCAATGCATACTACAAGATGTTTTCCAATATGTTCTCCTACCCGCTCAGGTAAAGAGAGTATCTCTTCCGGGGAATACTCCTTCGGGGTGATGCCTAATGATACTGAGTATTCTGTACCGGGATCCGGATTCATAGAAATCTTAGGAGAAATACGTGTTAAAAATTGGCGGATGTTCTCTAATATATGCTCTATTTTCGAGCCCGTCTGAGTCATGATTGCTTCGGCAAATTTATTATAGAAATCATATTCAGAACGACAGTCATAAATATCCATATACACAATCTGGACGATGTCTTTATCTACGACTTGGGCTACATGTTTAACAAGCGATGTCTTTCCCATTCGGCGAGGGGAAATGAGAATAACATTTAATCCATTCTCGAAGTTTAATTTCAGTCGGCGCGTTTCGCGCACGCGATCGGTGAAATTGTTACCTCCAACGGAAACGCCATACAAAAAAGAAGGATTCTTGTCTTTGTTCATAATTGTAATAAGGTATTTTTTTTCGTTCACCACTTGGTGGTCCACTGCTTAGTGAACTTTTAAAATCGCTGCAAAATTACTGCTTTTTTTTGATATATGCAAATAAATTTAACACAAAATAATTGCACGGCGTTATTAAAAGTGGTGAAAATCGACATCCCCTGTGCCGGCGAAGGCCGGTTCATGACCACCGCCGAGATCTCCGACAAGCTCGTCTCCTGGGGCTCCATCAAGAAGCCGATGCCCCTCAACCGACTTGGCATGCTCCTCAAGAAAGCCGGGTATCGCGATGTCCGCCGCGGAGAACAAAGGACGAGAGGATGGATCGTATATGAACGTACCTTAGATGAGGTCAATGCCAACAGAAATAAAAAAGAATAGACCAGATGACCAGATGACCAGTTGTTTTCTAAAACTATACACACCCACACGCGTGTGTGAGGTTATAATAAGGAACTGGTCAGCCGGTCAGCTGGTCAGCCCTAAAAAGCCGGATAGCATCCGGCGCAATGGAAGAAAGAAGAAGGAAAACGCGCTCGCGGAAAAAATCGTTCGAGCGTAGCGAGATAAGAACTCGCGGACACAGGACAGCGAGGGGAGGGATGTCCGGATGCCATCCGGACGCAACTACCAAGAAGATAGCCGGAGAGCGAGAGACCAGGGGACAGAACATACGAAAAAGACGGGACGTAGATGTCCGTAATGCGAACGAGATGCGAACGGTGGAAGAGGCTGACAACCGCCAACGAGCGTTCCCCCTCCGGGGAGCGCTTGTTTGTCTTTCTACTTTCTACTTTCTACTTTCTACTAAAAATCTTCGATTTTCCTTGCATATATCGCAAAAAAGCAGTACCTTTGCACGCAAAACAAGATAATTATGCGAGTAGTTGTACAACGATGCAGCCGGGCGGAAGTGCGCATAGATGGCACAACGGTCGGGAAGATTGAGAAGGGCTTCATGCTGCTGGTCGGCGTGACGGACACGGACACGCAGGCTGAAGCTGATGTGTTAGCGAAGAAGATCGCGCAGCTGCGTGTGTTCGAGGACGAGCAAGGGAAGATGAACCTTGCTATCCGCGATATAGGCGGCGCAATCCTCAGTATATCCCAGTTCACGCTCTATGCCGATTGCCGCAAAGGTAACCGTCCGTCGTTCATCTCCGCCGCCCGCCCGGAGAAGGCTTCGCCGCTGTATGACTATTTCAATGACCGCCTCCGAACCGAGTACGGCCTCCATGTCGAAACCGGCCGCTTCGGCGCCGACATGAAGGTGGACTTCATCAACGATGGTCCCGTCACCATCCTTCTGGATACGGACCAACTGAAATGAAAATTTACGAAAAGTGGCATACACTCTTGTGTATGTCATTTTTTTGTAGTAACTTTGCAGCCGCAAATAAAAAAGAAAAACTATGTTTTCGGAACGAGACACCAAAGGACCAAGTTTGAGGAAGGGTTCCATCGAGGTAGTATGCGGATCGATGTTCTCCGGTAAAACCGAGGAACTCATCCGTCGTATGAAGCGCGCGAAGTTCGCCAAACTGCGCGTGGAGATCTATAAACCCGCCATCGACGTGCGGTATAGCGACGAAGATGTGGTCTCGCATGACCGCAATGTGATCCAATCCACGCCGGTGGACAGCAGCCAGAATATCCTGCTGATGGTCGATGACATTGATGTGGTGGGAATCGATGAGGCGCAGTTCTTCGATATGGGTATCGTCGAGGTATGCAAGCAGCTGGCGGATCGCGGCATCCGCGTCATCTGTGCGGGTCTCGATATGGATTTCAAGGGCGTGCCGTTTGGCCCGATGCCTGCGCTGATGGCGATTGCCGATGATGTGTATAAGACCCATGCTATCTGCGTGCATTGCGGCGATCTGGCGTATGTCAGCCATCGTCTCGTAGCTTCCGATAAACGCGTTTTGTTAGGCGAGACAGACAGTTATGAACCTCTCTGCCGCGAATGCTACAACAAAGCCATCGCTGCCGAAGAAGTCCAATGACTTACCTCGACGTCATATTACCCTTAGCCATCCGAGATTGTTACACGTATAGCATCCCGGATGGTTTATCTATACCTGCACCGGGAACCCGAGTGATCGTGCCGCTGATGAAAAAAGAGGTACGCGGCATCGTCCTTCGAGAACATACGGAGCCGGTGGATGCTTCTTTTGCGGCGAAGATCAAACCGATCAGTTCGGTGAGCGACACGGCACCGATGGTCTCGAGAGAGCAGTTGGCCCTCTGGCAATGGATGAGCGCATATTATATGTGTACGCTTGGCGAGGTCATGGCTGCGGCGCTTCCGGCAGGTTTAGACAAACGTCTCTTAGATCCGCCCAAACGCAGGAGGACGCATATCGCGCCCTATACCGGGCCGGTCGAACCGATGCATCCGCTGACCGCTGCGCAGCAGAAAAGTGCCGATGAAATCGAACGTTTTTGGACTTCCGGCAAGCAGATAGTGTTGCTGCATGGCGTTACTTCGTCCGGCAAGACGGATATCTATATCCATCTGATTGAGAAACAGATTGCGGCGGGCAAGAATGTGCTCTATCTGGTGCCTGAGATTGCGTTAACGACCCAGCTAACCTCCCGGCTTCAACGGATATTCGGCGATAAGCTCACCGTCTATCACAGCCGTTTTACCGACGCAGAACGCGAAGAACTCTATCATTCCTCAGCGCGAGAAGAACCGCACGTAGTGATCGGTGCACGAAGCGCAATCTTTCTGCCGATACCGAATGTGGGCTTAGTGATCGTCGATGAAGAGCACGAACCGAGTTACAAGCAGGCGGAACCTGATCCTCGCTACCATGCCCGCGCTGCGGCTATCGTTCTCGCGCAGGAGCATCATGCGTCTGTGCTCTTAGGAACGGCTACACCCTCGATGGAATCGTACTTTTTGGCACAAAAAGGGGTGTATGGTCTGGTCTCGCTGACGGAGCGATACGGAGGTGTCGAGATGCCGGATATTCATCTGATTGACCTCAGGCAGCAATATCACCGCAAGGAGATGTATGGCCATTTCAGCGACCCGTTGGTAGCGCGAATGCGTGAGGTGTTGGCGGATGGGCAGCAGGTCATCCTCTTTCAGAACCGCCGCGGCTATGCGCCGCAGGTTCAATGTACCTCGTGCGGCGAGCCGCCCCGGTGTGTGCAATGCGATGTACCGATGACTTGGCATAAACGCGAGAATGAACTGCGATGCCATTACTGCGGCTACCACATGCCCGTGCCGGCGGTGTGTCCTACCTGCGGCGGAGAACTGAAGGCTATCGGTTTTGGTACGGAACGCATTGAGGACGAGATACAGAAGCTCTTCCCGGAGGCACGCGTGCTGAGGATGGATCTGGACACGACGCGTAACCGATCGGCGTATCAGGATATCATCAATGCCTTTGCCAATCACGAGTGTGATATACTCGTGGGAACGCAGATGGTGACGAAAGGTCTGCATTTCGATGACGTACGGTTGGTGGCAGTACTGAACGCGGATCCGCTCTTTAACCAGCCGGACTTCCGCGCGTATGAGCGAACGTACCAGATGTTAGAGCAAGTGGCAGGTCGCGCAGGAAGGAAAGGAGCGAAAGGGGAGGTTATTATTCAGAGTTTTGAGCCCCGGAATGTCGTGTTAGGCATGGTGCAGAATCATGACTACAAAGCACTCTATAACCATCAGATAGCGGAGCGGAAACTATTCAATTATCCTCCATTTTATCGGGTGATTCGTCTCCAACTGCGTGATCATAACGGCGTGCGGGTGCATCAAGCCGTGACGCAGTTGCAAGGCTACCTCTCGCGGATCTTCGGTCCGCGCGTTTCGGGAGTGATTATTCCGGCGGTGGAGAAGATACAGGCTTATACGATTCGTGAACTCACGCTACGTATCGAGCAAGGCGCCAACATGTCGGAAGCCAAACGCAGATTGAAAGAGGCAATCGATCAAGTTTGGTCGATTTCATCGGTAAAAAATGTAAAAATTGTAATAGATGTAGATCCGCAATAAATGAGTAAATAGTAAATGTCCAAATTGTAAATGGCTTTATGATAGAAGAATCAAAATGCCGGGTGGCATATATTAATGAGATGATTGCTTCCGGGCGCGCGGAACAGTTGGTGGCGGATGGTGAGAAGTACCATGCCGAGCAGTTGCAACAGATAGCTACGGACATCTGCTCGCGTGAGCAGGTGCGGGTCGTGTTGATTGCCGGTCCGTCTTCATCAGGCAAGACCAGTACGAGCCACAGGTTGTGTCTGGAGTTGTTGGCGCAAGGCAAGAAGCCGGTAGCGCTGTCGCTGGATAACTGGTTCTTGGAGCAAGATCAGTTAGTGCCGGACAAGGACGGAAAGAAAGATTACGAGAGCGTCTATGCCCTGAACTTGGAGCAGCTGGATAAAGATCTGCGCGGACTGATAGCCGGCGAAGAGGTAGCGTTACCGACTTTCAATTTTCTGACGGGCAAGCGCGAATATAACGGCGAGACGCTGCAATTAGAGGCTGAGACCATCTTGGTCATCGAAGGACTCCACGCGCTGAATCCCATCTTGACCGAACATATTGACGCGGCTTGCAAATACCGCATTTATGCGGCTCCGATGAGCCAGGTGACCTTAGATGGCGAGCGATGGGTACCAACATACGTGAACCGTCTGTTACGCAGAATGAGCCGTGACTTGCGTACGCGCGGCAAGTCTCCGCAGGCTACCATCGCCCTATGGCCGTCCGTGATAGAGGGCGAAGCGCAATGGATCGAGCCGTTTAGGAATGAGGCGGACGCTTTCTTTGATACCGCTATGACGTATGAGTTGCCGGCAATCAGACTAACGATAGAAACAGCCTTGCAAACGGTGCCGGCAGTAGCAGAGGAGTATCCGATGGCAGAGCATCTGCTTTACTTCCTGAGTTTCTTCGAGCCGCTGGAGGCTTCTTTCATACCACGAACCTCCATTTTGAGGGAGTTTATAGGCGGAAGTCAGTTCAATGTAGGGTAAAAAAAGAGGCGGTCGATGACCGTCTCTTTTTTGTAGCGGGACCCAGGATTGAACTGGGGACCTCATGATTATGAATCATGCGCTCTAACCAGCTGAGCTATCCCGCCAACACCTCGTTTTTACGAAAGCGGGTGCAAAAGTACTGCTTTTTTTTGACATACGCAAATTTTTTTGCATTTTTTTGTCAAAAAAAGCGATTTATCCTACTTGACAGCCGTTTTTGACGGGGGCAGAAACGGTAGTGACGACAAGTTTGCCGTCGGCATCCACTGCGGAGAGGATCATTCCCTGGGATTCAATACCCATCATTTTCCGCGGCGGGAAGTTCGCGATGAAGAGCACTTGTTTGCCGATGAGTACCGATGGATCCGGGTAAGATTGCGCGATACCACTTAAAATAGTACGCTCACCCATGCCGTCGTCTAACTTAAATTGCAGGAGTCGATCAGACTTTTTCACATTTGTGCAATCCAATACCGTCGCTACGCGGATGTCATTCTTGTCGAATTCATCGATGTTTGTAGCTGCTTTGATGGGTTCCGGACGCCAGTTTCTGAGCGCCTCGGCTTTAGCGGCTTTTTCGTTCTCCTTTTTGATGCGCTCCAGCCGATCGAGTTGTGCCTGGATGGCGGCATCTTCGATCTTCTCAAAGAGCAGGGATACTTCGCCGAGTTGCTCACCGGTGGAAAGGAGATCGATACGGCCTAAATCTTCCCATCCGGCAGCCTCATTGAGACGAAGCATTCCTCTTAATTTTGCCGATGAAAACGGCAAGAATGGCTCAAAAGCGATGGCGAGATTAGCTGCAATCTGCAATGCTACATGAAGCACGGTCGCCGTGCGGGTCATGTCGGTCTTGGCGAGTTTCCAAGGCTCGGTGTCAGCGAGGTACTTATTACCGATACGGGCGAGGTTCATCGCCTCTTTCTGCGCCTCGCGGAACTTGAAGTTATTGAGCAGATCCTCAAGGGTGGCTTTGACATTCTTGAACTCCTCGATGGTTGCCTTGTCGTAATCGTTCAGTTCTCCGCACGCGGGCACGCGTCCTTCAAAATATTTACCCGTGAGCACGAGCGCGCGATTGACGAAGTTGCCGTAGATAGCGACGAGTTCGTTGTTGTTGCGTGCCTGGAAGTCCGCCCAGGTGAAGTCGTTGTCCTTGGTCTCCGGTGCGTTGGCGGTAAGGACATAACGGAGGACGTCCTGTTTACCGGGGAAATCCTCGAGGTACTCATTGAGCCACACAGCCCAGTTGCGGGATGTGGAGATCTTATCTCCCTCGAGGTTGAGGAACTCGTTGGAGGGAACATTATCCGGCAGGTTGTAACCTTGCGCTTTGAGCATAGCGGGGAAGACGATGCAGTGGAAGACGATGTTGTCTTTCCCGATGAAATGGATCATTCTGGTATCTTCGTTCTTCCACCATTTCTGCCAATCGCCGTATTTCTCGGGCTGCTTTTGGCAGAGCTCGATGGTATTGGAGATGTATCCGATCGGTGCGTCGAACCATACGTACAGCACTTTTCCTTCAGCTCCTTCTACAGGTACCGGGATACCCCAGTCGAGGTCGCGGGTGACGGCACGGGGTTTGAGTCCTCCGTCGAGCCAGGACTTACACTGGCCATAGACGTTCGGCCGCCATTCCTTATGGTTATTGAGGATCCAGTCCTCGAGCCATGCCTGATATTGATCGAGGGGCAGGTACCAGTGTTTGGTCTCTTTCTTTGCGAGCGGATTGCCGGTCTCGGCGTTGTAGGGATTGATGAGCTCATCCGGGGAAAGGGTTGCGCCGCATTTCTCACACTGATCGCCATAAGCGCCCAATGAATGGCAGCGCGGGCACTCGCCGCGGATGTTTCGGTCGGTAAGGAAATGTCCGGTCTCGGGGTCGTAGAACTGCTCGGAGGTCTCCTCTACAAACTGTCCGGCATCGTACATTGCGCGGAAATAATCCGACGCGAACTGATGATGTGTCGGCGAAGTGGTCCGGGAGTAGATATCGAACGATATACCGAACTCCGCGAAGGAACGCTTGATCAACTCATGGTAGCGATCGACGACCTGCTGGGTGGTGATACCTTCTTTTCGCGCGCGGATGGTCACCGGCACGCCGTGTTCATCACTACCGCAAACAAAGAGCGTCTCTTTACCTTTCAGACGCAGATATCTGGCGTAGATATCCGCAGGAACGTACACTCCGGCGAGGTGTCCAATATGCACGGGTCCGTTCGCATAAGGGAGTGCAGCTGTGATTAAAGTGCGATTAAATGCCATATTTTGTGTAATTTTTAGTTCAAATGTAAAAAAAAGCGTAAATTTTTTGCGTATGTCAAAAAAAAATTGTACTTTTGCGGCTGCAAAATGGTTTTATAACGTAGGTGATACCTTTCGTCGTATTTTGCGCATAACCGAAATCGGGTGCAAAGGTACGAAAAAAAAATGGAAAATACAAATAAAACAGTGAAAAAACATCTTTCATACTGGGTTTTGCTCCTCGCGATGCTCTTTAGCGGTTCGGTGAATGCAAAGGTAAACAACTATGTTGGCGCGTATGCCAATGTGGGCGAATGGACCTTACTCCCCTCGCAGAGTAATTATGGCCCGAGTTTCGGTGTAGCCGGAGGTGCAGGTTTCTTATACGAGTTGCAAGCCGGAGGTACGTATAGCCCGACGCGGTTCTTGTTCGACATCGGCGTAGGTGCCCAGGGGGGTATGACGAGTTATATCCAATCGAGTAATATGACGGTGCCCCTGCTTAACCAGAAGGATTTGGATGATGAGCCGTTCACGTATATCTATGAGTTGCAAGATCGGCATGACCAGTATAACAACTTAGCGGTTCAGGTGCCGCTCATGATCGGTGTGCAGCATCGTAAGTTCTATATGTTAGTCGGAGCCAAGTTTGTGGCGAACGTGCTGACGCGTGCTCATTCGACAGCCATCGTGAATACGTTTGGCCGTTATACGGATCCGAATAACCAGCTCATCTATGATGATTTCCGCAATATGCCGGAATACCAGTTCTTCGAGGGCTACAAGCTGAAAGGCAGCGCGAAGGCGAGTCTGGGCATGGATGTAGATCTGAGTGTTGAGATCGGCGGTCGTTTAGGTCCGGTCTATGACGCTGTGGGCTACGATGTGCCGAAACGCAAGATCGAGTATCGCTTGGCGGCATTTGTGGATTATGGTCTATTGGATATTCATACCAACCGCTCGCTGGACGGTTTAGTGATGCCGTCGGGCTATAACGTAGGCGAAACGGCACCGGTGTATAACACTACTTCGATGATTGATAACCTGAAGGTAAACGATATAATGTCCACTGAGACGACCAACCTCGACGGCACGAAACAGCCGTTCGCCAAGTCGGTGAACAGTCTGATGGTGGGAATCAAGTTTACGGTACTGTTCCAACTGCCGGAGCCCGGCCAGTGCGTGATCTGCCGCGATGCGTACGGCACCTCAATTCGCAGCCGGCGCAGTAGCAGCCGAGGAATGAAGTACGAGGAATAACTCATCCTCTTTGACCTCTCGTATCTCGCCGGCTTCGGCGACGGAGATATGACCTGTTTCTTCCGACACCACAATGCACGTGGCGTCGGATTTTTCTGTTAAGCCTAATGCTGCGCGGTGACGAAGACCATAATGGAGCGGGATATTCTGGTTCTTGCTGACCGGCAGGATACATGCTGCCGCGACCATCTTTCCGTCCCGGATGATGAGAGCACCGTCGTGGAGCGGGGTGTTCTTGAAAAAGATATTCTCGATTAACCGTGCAGATACTTGCGCATCCAACCGCTCGCCGGTATCGACGATCTCCTTGAGGCTGCCTCCTCCGGCGAGAACGATGAGAGCGCCGGTCTTGGTAGAAGCCATATGGCGGCAGGCTTGGGTGATCTCGAGGATCTGCTGCCGCGAGCCGGCATCGTCCTTATTGGCAGTTGGCCGGAAGATACTCCAGGACGAGAACCGCGAGCCGATACGATAGAAGAACATACGTATCTCTTCCTGGAAAATGACAATCAGGGCAATCGCGCCGACGGAGATGATACGGTCAAAGAGTGCGCCCGTGAGGTCCAGATGGAAGACAAAACTGACCAAAAACCAAACGAGGATGAATGCCAGAATACCCCAGAAGAGGTTTGCGGCGCCGGTCTTGCGGAGCAGGCGATAGGTGTAGTAGAGGATACCCGCCACCAGCAAGATATCAATCACATCTTTGAATCCAAAAGAGAATGCTAAGAAATGCATAGTTTCTTACTTTAGTATATTATATAGTTTTATCGTGCGCGCGGTGTGCGCTACGTCGTGCGTGCGTAATATAGTGGCGCCGTGGAAGAGGGCGTAGAGTTGCAGCGCCTGGGTGGCTTCCAGACAATTCTCGGGCGTGAGGCCGAGGGGTTTATAGACCATCGACTTGCGGCTGACGCCGACGAGAATCGGGAAGTTATAGCGCCGCAGGCTGTCCATCGAGCGCATGCAGGCATAGTCCAACTCGGGCGAACCGATAAATCCGAATCCCGGATCGAGGATGAGCTGAATACCTTCCATATACTCGGCATGAGCCGGCAGCTCGAGGTCTCCGCGCAGAGTCCATATATACGGCGCCTCGTAGGATCGCACGAGCGAGTACATCGCTTCGCATCCTCCGGAGATGTCATTGATGATGAGCGGACCAAAAGCCTCCATTACCCTACGGGCGATCTCCGGTCGGAAGGTATCTATGGACAGTTCGACGGAGGGGAGAGCATCGCGAATCGCGGAGAGGGCAGGAGCCAATCGTCTCCACTCGGTCTCTTCGTCCACGGGGATACTGTTCGGTCGGGTAGAGCAAGCGCCGATATCCAAAATATCCGCTCCGTCAGCGATGGCTTGCCGCGCCCACATCACAATGCGGTCCGTATCCACTTTGTCGTCTGAAAACATCAGTCGCGACCCGGCGTAAAAACTATCCGGCGTCACGTTCCCTATCGCCATAATTTTTGCAATCATGGTGCAAAGTTACTGCTTTTTTTGCAAATAATTGACGTTTTTCGTAAAAAAATACGTTTTTTTTTCATTTTTTGCTCAAAAGTTTGGTTTTTTTGAGAAAAAATGTGTATCTTTGCAGGCTGAAACGTGTGCACATATAATAAACACATCAAAAATAGTATGAAAAAAGTTAAGTATCTTTTGATTGTCTTGGTGGCGATGACGGCCGTTTCGTGCCAGCAACATGAGTTGAATACCCGCGTGAGCAACACCACCGGTTGGAATTATTTTGACCAACGTACAACTAATTTTGAGGCGAACGAAGGCGTAGGAAACGTGAACCCTATCGGTATGGTTCCTATCCAGGGTGGTTCGTTCACGGTAGGTGAGAAGGATGAGTTCCTGACAGCTCCGCGTAACAACGAGACCCGTACGCTGACGGTTAGTTCGTTCTATATGGACAAATATGAGGTAACTAACCTGAACTGGAACGAGTATCTCCACTGGTTAGACTTCGTGTTTGGCGCAGTAGCTCCGGAGTTGGTAGATCAGGCACGTCCGGACCACAAGGTATGGCGTGAGGATCTGGCGTACAACGACCCGTATGAGGACAACTATTTCGAGCACCCGGCGTTCTCGTTCTACCCGATTGTAGGTGTGAGCTGGGAGCAGGCGATGGATTATTGCCAGTGGCGTACGGACCGTGTGAACGAGATGGCGTTGATCAATGCCGGCGCAATCGTTATCCCTCCGTTTGCTGACTTGCAGCCGACGGACGATGAGGGTTACAAGGACGAGTGGGAGCAGGAGACCGGCTACGAGATGTACTCGTATGAGGAGGTCAGCCCCGAGGATCCTGAGCAGACGGTAACGATGTACCGCCCGAGCTTCGAGTGGATTCGTGACAAGTTTGTATTCAATACCGAGAAATATCTGATGGATGATACGTATGTACCGGAGTATGGTCGTCATCCGAAGACGGATAGCTATGGTGCGGAGCGTAAGGTGAATATCGCCGACGGTATCTTCGTGACCGGTTATCGTCTGCCGACAGAGGCTGAGTGGGAGTTTGCTGCTTACGCTCCTGTAGCCGGCGAGGATGGTTTGACCATCGAAGGTAAGGTTTATCCTTGGAGCGGTTATCATCCCCGTGATATGAGTAAGAAGAACCTGGGTCAGATGCAGGCTAACTTCGTTCGCGGTCGTGGCGATATGATGGGTGTCAGCGGTGCGCTGAATGACCGTCGTGTGATCACCAACCCGGTGGATGAGTTTGCTCCGAATGATTTCGGTCTGTATAACATGGCCGGTAACGTAAACGAGTGGGTAATGGATGTATACCGCGAGACGACCTATCAGGAGACCAGCGAGTATAACTCCTACCGTGGTAATATCTACAGCCGTCCGGTGCTGGATGACAATGGCAAATTCGAGATGGACTCTGTAGGTCGTGTCAAGATTACCTGGGGTAAAGAGGATGATAAGCGTGACGTGCTGGACGGCGATTTCGCCAGCCTGATCGACACCGATTATCCGCTGGATACCGTTGGTGTAGCTAACCTGAGCGAGGTGAAGACCGATCCGACGGATATCTTGGCTCCGCGCGTAACGAAGAAGAGCCGTGTATATAAAGGTGGTTCGTGGGCTGATCGTATCTATTGGTTGAATCCCGCTACCCGTCGTTATCTGGATCAGGATAAGGCTTCGTCCAAGATCGGTTTCCGTTGCGCTATGAGTACGCTGGGTGACCAGATCCCGGGTACGCCGGTAGCGCGTTAAAGCGTTAAGGTGTTAAGGTGTTAAACCGTTATATTGTTAAAGTGTTAAAGTGTTTTTAATAGACGATTATGAATTTTCCTGAAAATATCAAGTACACGAGCGAGCATGAGTGGATTCGTGTGGAAGGCGATGAGGCATACGTAGGTATTACTGATTATGCGCAGTCGGAGTTGGGCGAGATCGTTTTTATCGACGTGCCTACAGTAGGCGAGACGGTAGGTCAAGGAGAGGTCTTCGGATCCGTAGAGGCCGTTAAGACCGTGAGTGACCTGAATATGCCGGTATCGGGAGAGGTGCTGGAGCTGAACGAAGAGTTGGACGCAGCGCCGGAGTTGGTCAACAACGACCCGTATGGCAAGGGATGGATCATCAAGATCAGCGTCAAGGATGCATCGGAGCTGGATAAGCTGATGGATGCAGCGGCATACGAGGCCAGCCTCTAAGCCTACACGCGGACGCACGCGCGTATTAAAATAAGGAGAGTACCTATGGGTGCTCTCTTTTGTTTTATGTAATCTTTACTTTGCAAAAGCGAGAAAAAAATCACTTTTTTGCTCTTTTTGTTGCATATGTCACGAAAAAAATGTAAATTTGCGCCAAATTTTTTGTTTTTTATAGCAGTTAGATAAAAAATCATTAATTATTTATAAAGTATGAAGAAACATTTACTCATGTTTTTGGTAGCCGTGATGGCTGCAACAATGAGTCTCAATGCCCGCACGGTCTTGATTGATGAGGGCTTTGAGAATGGTATTCAGGAGTCCGTATGGACCCAGGAGTTTGTGTCTGGGCAAATGCCATGGGCGGTAGAAGGGGGAGATGCTGATTTGGCGTATCCCTCAACGGCTTTGCAGGGCTCGTATCGCGCATATTTGCGTAATACGAAGGGTGAGACTATCGGTTATCGGACTCGTTTGGTTAGTAAGGTGATGGACCTCCGTCCGACGAAGGTTTATATGCCTGAGCTGACTTTCTGGTACGCCAATCCCAAGTGGGGCGGAGACCGTGATACCTTGCGTGTGCTGTATCGAACGAGTGCTCGCGATGCGTGGAAGGTGTTGGGTGAGTACGGTTCAGCCAGCTCGGATTGGAAGCGTGTCCGGCTCGAGTTGCCGAACGTGAGCCAGAATTACCAGATTGCTTTTGAGGGATCGGATAACCTGGGTCGCGGTATCGTGCTCGACAGTATTCTGCTTCAATCGGCTCCGGAGTGTACGGTGCCGGATTATCTGTTTGTGATGAGCAAAGGTGCAGGCAAGATCAATCTCTCTTGGGTAGCGAGTTGGGATGCAGAATATTTTGAGGTGATTGTCAGTCGCGATACCATTGATCCTAACGAGATTGAGGCAGTGGAGGCTGCCCACCCGGAGAAAATTGCTTACCACGGTTTGGTAGATGGACTATATCAGAACTGCGATATTAACTTGGAGGCGGGAGAGTTCTACCTGGCATATGTCCGTTCGTTATGCGGTGAGGAGATCAGCGCATGGAGCAGCGAGGTATCCAAAGATGGTCCTTTCGGTTTCCTGGTACGAAAGACCAAGCAGATACCGCTGGAGGAGCACTTCAATTATGCTTCCGGCGTGACGCGCGATCCGGATTGGACGTGGAATAGTAATACAGGAAATACCAACCCGTACGTGAACTCGAAGACATCGAATGCTGATACCCGCGGCAACTATTCGCATGACAAGACATATGCGGTCATTTTCTCGGGTGGTTCTAATACTTCTCCTTCGACCTTTATCCCGGCGGATCGTTTCGTGTATCTGGCTACGCCTGCGTTGTCGGATTCGACGAAGGATGAGTTCCGCCTCAATCAGTGTCAGGTACGGTTCTGGAGTACCGTCTATACCTCTACCGGTCGTCAGTATGGCCGCAGTATTATAGTGGGAGTGATGGAGGATCCGGAAGATATCACGACTTTCGTTGCGGTAGATACCGTCAGCGTATGGGGTAACAAGACCTTCCAGGAGAATATCGTGAGCCTCTCTTCTTATCAGGGAACCGGTGTTTTCGTGGCTTTTGTCAGCGATTTTGACCGTGAGAACCTCTTCTATCTCGATGATGTCACGATCGAGTACATCCCCGAGGTGAACAAGGTAACCGAGGTTGCCGTTAATCCCCGAGACACCTATGCGGATATCACCTGGAAGGGAAATGCGTCCTCCTATGAGGTCCTGATCACCAACGCCGAGGTAGATCCTGCTAATCCGGCTTCTTCGGCTATCGTGGCGCAGACTACGGTGAATACGAACAGCTATCGTTGCGATGATCTGGAGCCTAACCATAGCTGGAACCGTCCTTATTATGTTTATGTCAAGGCGGAAGGTACCGATTGGTCTTACCGTTATCCGTTTGTGACCATTGCGTCGCAGCGTGAGATACCGTATTCCTTTGATTTTGAGCCGCAAAATACGCCATCCTACACGATCGGCAATAACGCCCAAAATCAATATCCGGTAGGTATCGGTATCTTTGGTAACAGCGGAGGTTATCCGGCGTTGGTCATCAATTCGGATAACAGTTACGCCGGTTCGGGCTATGTGTACATGAGCAAGCGTGGAGGAACGGATGCCTGGCTGACCCTTCCGATGGTGGAGAGTTTGAGTGACGTACAGGTGAAATTCTACCTCAGCGGCGGTTCTACTTTTACGCAATCGCATGCTACGGTAGGTGTGATGTCCAATCCGATGGATATCAATACCTTTGTGCCCGTATCCCATTTCACGCTGAACGCAACGGGATACACGCGTTGCTACGCGAACTTCGAGAACTATCATGGTCCGGAAGGCGTGATCGCTATTCTCTGGGACGATGTGATGAACATGACCCAGAATACGATTAACTATATCGATGAGATTCTCGTGGAGGAGCTCTCCGACTGTGTCCCGCCGACGAATCTGGTGTTGTCCGTTGAGCCGGATTCGATCACCGTCAGCTGGGAGACCTCTCTGTCGGATGAGTGGGAGTTCTTCTTGTCGCGAACCGCTCTTCCGGAGTCTCAACGTATCCATAAGTCTCTTGCGGAGATAGCTTCGATGGCAGGAGTCATTAAGGCAGAGACCCTGACTTGGAACAATCCCGGTAACCCGACCTTTGGTTTCGGTGGTCTCACGCCGCACTCCAAATACTATCTCTACGTCCGTGCTACTTGTGATCTCGAGTGGTGGACGGAGATGGCTTTCTCCACACCTTGCCAGAACGAGGAGTTCCCTTACAAGGAGACTTTTGAGGACTATAATGTAGGTAGTTCGAATGTGGGATGCTGGCAGTTAGCCGACTACTTGGGCGTAGGTTATCCGTCTATTTATCAGGCGGGTACGAGCTCTTCCGGCAACAAAGTGCTCCACCTCTACTCGTCGGGTACAACGCACCGCTCGGTAGCTATCCTGCCTACGGTGGAGGGCGATTTGTCGAATATGCTCTTGGCGTTTGACGTTCGTTCGAACACCTCCTCGTCCGGTCTTGCGATTGTCGGTACGATGGGCGACATCGAGGATGCCAACTCGTTCATGCCGTTAGATACGATCCGGGTGCCGAGTGGCAGCTCGTTTGCCAAGGTTCGTCTGATTCTGTCGAATTATCAGCTGGCATACGATAATATCGCTATCACCTCGGGTCTGGGTTCGCTGGCGATGAGCAGCGATATCCTGATTGACAACGTAGAGTTGAAAGACCCCTCTTGTATCGAGGCGTATGACATCCGCCAGACGGATACAGACCCGGATGGCTTTGAGGTGACATGGAAAGGTGTTTCTCCATCCAACCGATGGGAGGTTAAAGTGCTCAATACGAGCGTCTCTATCTCTGCTGTCAAGAGCGGCAACTATAACATCGCCTATGAGGTCATAGGAGACTCCATCCTCACCGGCACAACGCTTCGTGTAACCGGTCTGGAGTCTTCCCGCACGTATTATGTCTATATCCACACGCTTTGTGGAGACAGTATCTGGGAGATGCTTCCTGTCTATACTTCCTGCGACTATCTGGACCCGAATAAGCCGAACCGTGAGACTTTTGATTCCTATACTGCCGGCGAGGGTTCGAAACCGGATTGCTGGACGGTAGGTACGCGTACCGGAACGGGTACGAAACCCTATGTGTACGAGAAGAGTTCTACCAACAACGTGCTCCATATCAGGCAATCGACCACTACTTCGCCTTCGTGGGTGGCTTCGCCGAAACTCAAGTGTGACTCGTTGAAGTCCTTGCTGGTAACGTTCTCGGTATCCACCTATAGCGGTGAGATGTGCGTCTTCGGCGTGATGTCTGATCCGCTGGATCTGAGTACATTCGTGCCGCTGGATTCGATGACCGGTACCGGTGCGTCCAATATGGTTACCCGCACTTACGATCTGGCAGACTACGCGCAACAGATTCCTGCAAAGGCCAAGTATGTGGCATGGCGAGGATCGTACGGAGACGACGACTGGATTTATCTGGACGATATCTCCTTTGTATCGCAGTCATGTCCGCTGACCAAACCTTCCGTAGCAGACCTGACGATAGAGTCGGCGCGTATCAACAGTGGTCTGCGCACAAGTGATCAATGGATCTTGCTGGTGACCAACAGTCAGGTTTCCGAGGAATCGCTTTATGACGAGACCTACGTTATCCCCGAGGACTGGATTGTCTATCGCGACACGCTTTCTTCCCTCTCAGCAACGGTAACCGGTCTGCAGGGTCAAACCAAATATTATGTGGCTACCGCTACTCTTTGTGCTGATAACCAGAAGTCTCAATGGACGACTATCACGTTCATGACGCCTTGCCAGGCTATGACGCCGGAGGAACTGGGTGTCATCACCTTCTCGAAGGAAGAGGGCTTCACGACTGGCACGTCCGGCGAGAGACCCTGCTGGACAGTAGGCAGCAAGACCAGCGGTGCTACCGCAAACTATATCCCGTATGTAGATAACCGCGAGGATTACATGCATGAGGGGCATAATTATCTCCGCTTCCAGGACGCGGTATCCGGCACGGATGCTTCTGCTACCCGCTATGTCGGAGCTTATGCTGTCATGCCGGAGTTGGATGTCGATTCGCTCAATAAATACCAGGTTAACTTCTGGGCACGCGGTAATTCATCCGGTGCCAACCGTTTGATAGTCGGCGTGGCTACCAACCCCAACCGAATGAGTACCTTCATGGCGGTAGATACGGTTAACCTCGATCCGTCTTCATGGAATCCGTACAGCGTAGGCTTTGAGAGCTACGAAGGAGACTATATGGGCGATATGGGTAAGAATATCGTCTTCCTCTCGGATTTCGGATCAAGCAATATTGCCTTTATCTCGGAGGTCTCCGTAGAGCTCATCCCGGTTTGTCGTTCGGTATCGTCCTTCGCGCTGGACAGCGTGGGAGAGGCGAAAGCTATCGTTTCCTGGAAGGGTTATCAGGACAGCTACCGCATGCTGGTATCGGATAAGGCGTTACGCGATTCCGAGAAGCCCGGATACCACTATCTCATCGATACGGTAGTGGATCATTCGGATCGTATCCTGATTGATGGATTGCAGCCTGTCACGAACTATTACGTATATGCACAAGGTATATGCGACAACGGGGACAGTACCGATATCTCTATCACCTATGCCGCTATCCGAACCACTTGTCCTATCGAGACAGGTGTGCCTCTGCCGTTCTTCGACGATTTCGAGAGCTATGAGATCGGCGACCGGTCTCCGGGTTGCTGGCAGTTCCTGGCTTTAGGACAGCACCCCTATGCTTTCGAGGTGCGTGAGGATTCCGAGAACGGTACCCAAGCGGTGGATGTATACTCCAACGCTTATATGGTACTGCCTAAGGTGGACGGCAATCTGGAGAACCTGATCCTCACTTTCTCGGCTCGCCAGTATACCGGAAATAGCGGTTCGTCGATCTATGTCGGTGTGATGGATGATCCGAGCGACCCGTCCACCTTTGTACTCCTGGAGACTTTTGCCGTTCCGGCTTCTACGAGGTTCAATGATTTCCAGATGATCTTGGGTAACTATGAGCTGCCGTTCGACAATCTGGTGATTACTGCCGGTATCGAGGATATCACGCCGAGAGTATATGATATCTGGGTGGATAATGTCGGCCTGGAGCTTAGCGCTACCTGTAACTCGCCAAGAGTACGACTCCTGGGTACTACGGCGAACGGCGCCGAGCTGGCGCTCACACCTGCAGACAGATCCGACGCACTATGGCAGGTTGCCGTTATCCCTGAGTCGATCTACACGACGCTGGGTTCTGCCGCTTTGGCTAACTATCTGGAGACGATGGATAAGATCACTATCGATTCTACCCATGTCGTTCTCACCGGCTTGGAGTCGGCTACCTCTTATTACGTCTTCGCTCGCACGATCTGTAGCGAGACGGATCAGAGTGCTTGGTCGCGTACGCCGCTGAAGTTCTCCACCCGCTTCTATTTTGCCGACAGTTATTTCTTCGGCTTTGAGAAAGAGGAAGGATGGGAGCGCAGTGTGAACTCCGGTTCGGACAACTACTATCTCCATCCGGCTTTGGAGGCGGGTATGGACTCGTTAGGCGCACCTTCGTTCTCCTATATGTATTATCCGTACAGCCGCGAGGATGCCGGAAACTACTATTATGCCCGTACAGGCACAGGTGCGTTGATGATGCGAGCGAAAGGTATCTACCACGGTGGCTACCTCGTGCTGCCGGCTATCGGTGAGCCGAAGGACCGCTCGCTGGAGTTCAAGGCGCGGCCCGGATATCTGGTATCAAGCGGTTCGAAGAAACTGCCGACGGCTACTTCGGATGCGCAACTGGAGATAGGTACGATAGAAATCGGCAAGTCCTATGAGACCTACCGTCCTTTGGCTACCATCCATTTGGACAAACTCAATACCAACTCTGCTGCTACGAGCCGAAACAATATGCATTACGGCACGTATTCGCTGGATCTGGATGCCGCTACACTGGCTTCCTGCCAACTCGTACTCCATCTGCCCAAACAGACTTCCGATAGCGCTTATGTGCTCATTGACGACCTGAAACTGGATGAGGCAAAGGGCTTCAGTCTGGTATCGCTCAAGAAGATCACCGCCGATGGCTCTTCCGCTACGATTGAGTGGAATGGGATTGGTGGTCCGTGGAAACTGACTGTCAAAGATGAGGCAGGGGCTACCGTGGCTTCGTTCGCTAATCTGACTGCGACCTCTCAAGTCGTAACCGGCCTTGACCCGCAGACCCGTTATACGGCGGTGCTGGAGGCGGTTAGCCCTGTATCCGGATACGTGACGACGGATAAGATGTCCTTCCGGACGCTCTGTCTGCCGCTCGAACCGAATGCTACGGGTGCGTTTGTGTGGAACTTCGACGACCGGAACGACTGGGAGGCAAACGATATCCTCGCGGAAGACGAGTACGACTCACTCTACTTCCAGCCTGCTTGTTTCCATGTAGGTCTGACGTACGATCAGCCGATGAACGGCTATCAATGGCTCATACAGCGTAAGGGATACGAGTCTGCGGGACCGCTCACGAACTACACCGATACCCGCCATAACGAGGTGGGACGAAACGACAGTCACGCGTTGCGTATCCATACCACGGAGAATAACTACAACTCTTATCTCGTTCTCCCGGCGCTCAACTGCGGACTGGACACGATGATGATCGAGTTCTACACTCGTCCGTTTGTGAACTACGACCGTGCGTACACGCCTGCTACGTATGCCGGCAGAATCATAGATGCCACCTATCTGGGCGCTGATTACTGCCGTTCGATGGTGGTAGGTACGCTGACCGATCCTTCGGATTTCAGCACGCTGCAGATTCTGGATACGCTCACGTACTCGCAGACCGATCTGACGACTTCGGATAAGGTGGGCGATGATCCTGCAGGACTCCGTTATTGGGAGCAGATGCGTATGCCGCTGACGGGGGCTCAAGGACGCTATGTCGTTCTCTTCCAACCCGCTGCCGGACTCCTCTATCTGGATGACCTCACGGTCAAACCGGTAGGGAACACTATTTTTGCGCCTACCTCGACGCAGACTTCCTCCATCACCCCGACTTCGGCAACTCTCTCCTGGTCCACGCGTCACCCGGATCTGCCGACGGTGGTAGTGCTCTATAATGCGTTGGGAGAGGAGATCTTCCGTGATACCATTATTGCTACCAACTATCAGTTAACGGATCTCGAGGCTGCGAATGTATATCGCTGGTCGGTGTATCAGTATCGGGGTAGCGAAGTATCGCCGTTATCCAAACCGCAGACTTTCCATACGGAGTGTACGAATATCTATAACTCCTATTCATGCGGTTTTGAGCCTATCGAGGGTACCGAATCCATCGACGGCAGCAAGGTGTACCAAAAGATGCTCTGCTGGACCTATAGCGACGCTATCCAGAACGAGTGGAAATCCGGTACGTATGATCCGTACAACCAGCCCAATACGACATCCTATAGTTACAGCTTCAATGGCTCATCGGCGCTGATGATGCGTGCTTCCTATAGTGCGCGTGGTACCTCGTATCAGCCGTATGTGGCTCTCCCGCAGATGGACATTGCGGCATATGACACCCTCCAGATATCCTTCTGGATGCGCCCGGCATATGTCTCCGCAACGGAGGGAACCGTACAGATGTCCTATACCGGTTCCTCGTATTCCAAGTCGATTATCGTCGGTACGATGACCGATCCGGAGGATGCTTCTACCTTCGTGGCAATCGATACGATTGCTTATGACGGTACGCTTTCCGCTGCGAACAGAGCTACCGCAGCCAATAACTACCTCTTCCAGCAAGTCAAAGTCGAGCTGGAGGGTGCTACCGGACCCTACGTGGCGCTCATGACCTCCTTCATGGAGAAGGGTGGTACGGCGCAGAAGTCCGGAGACTACCTGTGGATTGATGATCTCGTCTTCGAGCGCCGCAACGAGTGTAAGGAGCCGAGAGATCTCATCGCCCTGAAGGTGGGTACGAATCATGCCGACCTCAACTGGGACGGACCGACGATTGCCGGATCATACCGCGTACAGGTTTCTACAGACCCGTATTTCGAGGACGAAAAAGCAATTGTCTTCGACCAGAATGTCGAGTCGAATACCGTGCGCGTGAAAGGTCTCCAACCGCTTACTACCTATGTATGGCGCGTACGGTCTGTCTGCGGTGGCCAATGGGGGGAGAGTAACTTCTCTGCTAAAGCGACCTTCACCACGTCCCGCAGCCCGTATTTCCTGGAGACCTTCAATACTGTAGTCAGCGCTACCGAATGGCTCTCCAGCCGAGCTCACGCGGAGAATGTAGTGGATACGACCGGTACGCTGCCGCGAGGCACGGATAACTGGAGTTTCGTACGTACCGCCAATAACTACGGTCTCCAGGGGGCGCACTATGTCGCTGCCGGTTACTCGGGCGACTACCACTGGCTCGTTTCGCCGAACTTCTACCTGCCAGAGGAGGACAGCTGCCATTTCTCGATGGATCTGGCGCTCACCGCTTGTAACACAGCCCACACGCCGACTGGAAACGCCGTGACCGACAACGATATGAAGGATGATTATTACTTCATGATCATCATCTCCGACGATGGCGGACAGTCCTGGAAGAGCGCGAATATCCTCGCTAAATGGCAGAATACCAATCCCGAAGGTGCGCAGCTCCGCGACATCCCGTCAACGGGTACGACCGTACGTTACAGCCTCGCTCAGTATGCCGGAAAGAATATCCGTATCGGTCTCTACCGTGAGGCGAAGACAACCTCGAGTACCGGTATTGCTATCCACGTGGATAACTTCCGTCTGGCGTACTTCAAGAAAGAGGTGGACTACACTTCGGCTTGCCAGTACGAGGATGTCCGGGTAGACGATATCTTCCTTTCCGGTGATGATACCAAACCCGGTATCCACGCCTATCCGACGTGCTTCTATGTATCCGACGCAGAGGCGAAGGCGGGAAAACGCGATTCCGTCTTCCAACTCGAGATTGAAGTCATCGCAACTCAGGAAGTCTTCTTCGCAGATACCATCTGCGAGGGAGAGTTCTATACCGGCTACGGATTTGAGTCGAAAGATCAATCCGGACGTTACCGCCGCAAACTCACTTCGTATGTCACCGATTGTGACTCTATTGTCTTCCTTGACCTCACCGTGCAGCCCAAACTCGCCGGTGAAGTGACCGAGACGGAGATCTGTCCGGGCGAGACCTTCGAGTGGAGAAATCATATCTATAACCGAGCAGGACTCTACCGCGATACGCTCCTCTCTTCGCTGGGATGCGATAGTATCGAGACCTTGATTATTACGAACCGTAATGGCGATGTCGATACCATCCGGGCGGCTTCGACGGTGAAGAACTCCGAACTGCCGTTCTCTTATCTCGATCCGAACCATATGTATCTCCCCGGTCAGAGCGGTATTTACTATGGTATAGGAACGGCACCGGGCGTTTATGTGGATACGGCGATGGTCTATGGAGACGCTTGTACAACCATCCTCATCCATACCCTCACTATCCTTAATAACCAAGGTATTGAGGACGTTACGGACGGACAGCGGGCGCCTAAGAAGGTGATCTATCGTGATCAGATGTATATCATCCTCGATGACGAATGGTTCACCCCGACCGGTCAGAAAGTGGATGACCCACGACTCTAAAACGGCCGAATCGTTAGTGATAAGTTGGTGATTCGTTGGAGATTCGTTGGAGATTTGTTGGTGGTTGCTATAACGACAAGCCTACGACAACCCCCCAACGATACACCAATTATCGCGGGCAAAAATTAACATTTTGTAGCAAAATCAAGTTTTTTATGACATTTTGATGTAAATTTTCAGAAAATACTTGCATATGTCAAACTTTTTTACTACTTTTGTGCCCGATTTGATTTTTGAAAGATAACTATACAGATAGTTTGTTTATTTTATTGTTTAACTTAAAAAGAAAAGCTTATGAGAACATTTACTCAAAAGTTGGCATTTCTGCTCGTAACTTTGTTGTGTTGCACAGGCTTGCAGGTAAAGGCGGATCAGCTGACTGTCGCTGACGGTACGGCTACCAACGAATATCTGCCTATCTACGGCTTGTACACAGACACGGAAGGAACGCGCGGCCAATGCCTTTATCCGGGGGATTCGCTGTCGGACATGAGCGGAGGTTCGATTTCCAAGTTGACTTTTTACTCCTCAGCTACTTCTTCTTCCTGGGGGGCTACAATCAAAGTCCGCGTCGGAGAAACGAACGCCTCTTCGCTTAGTTCTGCGTTCGTTTCGGATGGTTTGACGCAAGTCTATTCCGGAGTACTGGATATCTCCAGTGGTACTCTTGTGGTAGATTTCAGTACTACTCCTTTTAACTATTCAGGAGGCAATCTCATTATTGACTTCGAAGTTGTTTCTGCAGGTAGTTACTCCAGCAAGTCATTCTATGGAGTGAACAGCAACGTGACCGGTTTGGGTCGTTATGTCTATCAAAGCGGCTACAGTCTAAGCGAGTCTTCTCGGGACTTCTTGCCGAAAGTGACCTTCGAGTACACTCCCGGTTCCGGTTCCGGTTCCGGTTCGGATTGCAACACGGTGGAGACTGTTGAGGTAACCGACGTCGCTGCAAGACAGGCTACTATCAACTGGACCGGCGGTGACGGCAGCTACGCTATCGAGTACAAGACTGCCAGTGTAAACAGATGGGAGTCCGTCACAGGACTTACGGACAACTCCTATGTACTCTCTAATCTTCAGCCCAACACTTCCTATTCCGTTAAGGTCTATAACGTCTGCGGAGCAGAGAGTGTCAGCAATGCGAAATCCGCAAGTTTCACAACCTCATGTGAAGTGGTATCTACCTTCCCTTGGAGCGAGGACTTCAACGGCAGGAATACCGGAAATATTGCGATCCCATGTTGGGGAAATGCGCATATTGCAGGTCCCGGTTCTTCTGTATTTACAATAGCTGACGGAACCGGAGGCAATTCTACCAAAGTGGGCAGACTTCCGGATATGGATGCCGGAAACCTCACCTTGTTGAGTCTGCCGGAGATGAATCTTCCTGTTTCCGCCAGAGGATATGAGTTTGATATTGATGTTTACCGCACCAGTTCTTACGCTACAAAGACCAATGAAGGTTTGCGTGTTTATCTCAGCGCGTCAACTCAATTGGAGGATACCGTTCTGCTCGCTTTTATCCCGCGTGTGAGAACATTATCCGATCTGGGACATGGTGTAAACGCAGAAGAAGCAGATGGTTGGTACAGCTATGAATTCACGTTACCTGTAAAAAGTGATCCATGCCGTATCTTTATACTGGGTGTAAGCGAATTTGGTAATGCCACGTACTTTGATAATATCAAAGTGAAAGAGCTTCCTTCCTGTTTCAAACCGACCGATCTCCATGAGGTGGAAGGACATGCTACCAAGAGCTCGATTCAACTCGATTGGACGGCGAACACCGAAGAGACAGCTTGGAAACTCCAATACAAGAAAGCTTCCGAAAGCGAATGGAATACGGTAGATGTAGATTCCAAACCTTATACGCTCTCAGATCTGGATGCCTTTACAAAGTATAACGTACAGGTGGCTGCTGATTGCGGCGGTGGAGACATCTCCGAATACGGCAAAGCGATCTCTGTAAAAACAGCGGCGGACGTGCCTTTCGCTGAGGGCTTCAACACATATTCCCTTTCTGCTGATTGGAAACGATATGCAGGTGTTCTCGAAGAAGTCATGAACGGCGCAGAGCTGGAGCCTGTTTCTGCAGGATGGAATACGGGAAACAAAACGAACAATGTCTTCCCGGATTCTACGTATCATCTCTATCTCAATATCGCTGGCGAGACTACCAACCACTGGATCGTTTCTCCGATGATCGATATGGAAACTGGGTATCAACTCTCCTTCGATCTGGCACTCACCGCAAAAGCGGGTGCTAACCCCACTGCGGCAACTGCCGGACAACAAATGGATGATAAATTCGCTGTCATCATCAAAGACGACGAAGGATGGCATATTCTCCGCACATGGGACAACGAATCAACTCAAGATTATGACGAGATCAACGCTACGGCGAACGGACAGGTTATCAAGATG
Source organism: uncultured Bacteroidales bacterium (assembly GCA_945828585.1). GTDB lineage: Bacteria > Bacteroidota > Bacteroidia > Bacteroidales > Paludibacteraceae > Colicola. Next base: position 28,421 of record CALZRN010000003.1, read on the forward strand.
GACCTCTCTGAGTACGCTGGCAAGACAATCCAAATCGCTTTCTACGGCGAGTCAACGGTTGCCGGTGGAGACAACAACCTCCATATCTCCAACTTCCGCATCGCCCTTCCGCCGGCTTGTGAGCCTGCTACGCAACTCAATATAACCGGTATCGGCGGTACGTTCGCTACGGCGGTCTGGGATAATATAGAGGGAGCCGTATGGCAATACTGCCTCCAGGCGAACCCCGCTGCGGACTTCGTACCGACGGATTTCGTTACGATGGACGCAGGTGTATATACCATTACGCTGGAAACCCTCTCCGAGAATACGGAATATGGCTTCTTCCTCCGTCGTAAATGCGGTGAGGCGGACTTCAGCGATATCATCTCGCGTTCCTTCAAGACCGTCCAAACGCCGCTAATCCTCGATAGAGAACACTCCTTCTCGGATGACTTCGAGTCCGGAAACAAGTGGGTGCTGCTCAACGGCGAGGAGACCAACCAATGGGCATATGGTACCGCAGTCTCCAATGGCGGCTCGCGCGCGCTCTATATATCGAACGACGCGGGCGTAAGCAACGCGATGACCTATGATTATTATTCGAATACGTCATACGTATATGCTTACAAGACCTTCAATATTGCCGAGGAGGGTGTGTATACCTTCTCGTATGACTGGAGAAATAAGGGTGGATATTCTTACTACCTGCGTGTATACCTGGCTCCGCTGTCTGCTGAACTGAAAGCAGGATCATCTACCTATAATTTGTCAGGCTTGATTCCGTTGCATTCCGCTTCCTCACTTTACGGGCAATCCGATTGGCAACATGAGTCCTTCGAATACCGTATCGAGGAGGCAGGAACCTATAAGGTGATCCTCTATTGGTATAATTATTATGACGATTACGGTTCTTCCAATTACAACCCGCCTGCTGCGGTAGATAACTTCGCTATCAGCCGTCTGGCTTGTCCCAAGCCGAAAGGTCTGGCGCTCGCCGAATTAGGCGCTGATACAGCTAAGTTCGAATGGGAATCCGCTTCGGACGGTTCGTTCGAGTATGCTTACGCGCGCTTGGCAGACGACATGCCGGAGGAATTCACACCGGTGGCTGAGAACTCCGTGGTCCTGTCCGGACTCACTTCGCTGACTGCATACAAGTTCTATCTCCGCAAAGCATGTAGCGAGACCGAGAAGAGCGATGTTGTCTCGCTCAACTTCACCACCAAGCAACTTCCTGTGGAAGTAGGTAATGCCTTCTCCGATGACTTCGAAGGGGAGAACGGATGGGTCTTCACCAATTCCACCAATCATGGTTGGGTAGTAGGTACAGCTGCTCATAATGGTGAAAACAGCACAAAGGCAATGTATGTGTCAAAGGACAATGGCGAGACTAACTCGTATAACACCAGCGGTACAAATATTGTTTATGCCTCCAAACTGTTCCATTTCGCAGATGGCGACTACATCTTCCGGTTTGACTGGTTGGGTGATGGCGAAGGTTCTTCTACGAGCGACTTGGACTATCTGCGTGTGGCCATTGCTCCTGCTTCTGTGAATCTGGTTGCCGGCTCTGTTCCTTCCGGATTCTCCAATACAAGACTTCCATCTGGATGGATTGCATTGGACGGCGGTTCGGCTTTGAATAACCAGACTGAGTGGCAGAATGTCATCTCTAATGAAATAAATATTACCGAAGGAGATTATATCGTTCTATTCGGATGGAAGAATAACTATAGTGGAGGTGATAACCCGGCAGGTGCGATTGATAACTTCTCTATCACGAAGGTTCTCTGCCGGAAACCGATAGATCTCCAAGTCGTTGCCGATAGTACTACTACCACTTCTGTAGTCCTCACCTGGACACCGAAAGGAACCGAGTCCGACTGGCTTGTTCGCTATCGCAAAGTCGGTGCTGAGGCATGGAATACTCCGATAGCTGTAGCACATGTCGATGGTAACGCAGCAGACTCCCTCAAGATCGTGGTGGAGCCGTCAAGCGCCTATGAGGCACAAGTAGCGGCACTCTGCGACCCGAGCGATCCCGAGAGCGCAAGCGAATACTCCGCTTCGATTACCTTCGCTTCCGGGTGCGATGTCATTTCTTCGCTCTCCGAGAATTTCGATGCAGTGGCTTCCGGAACGGGTAATGTATTGCCGCTCTGCTGGAGCTATATCAATACATCCTTGTCTTCGTCCTACAACTACTATCCGAGGGTATATAACTCATCGTCCTATGCTAATTCGGGTAGCAACTCGCTGAAGTTCTATTCCTATTATAGTAGTACTACGGACTATGATCCGCGTGACCAGTATGCGATCCTGCCTGAGTTCACCGGCGTGAGCGACAAGCGTATCAAACTGAACGCCCGCGCTAACTCCACCGGCTCTTCGTATGACGCTACCTTCATCGTAGGTGTGATGACCGATCCGGCGGATGCGGCTACTTTCGTCGCGATCGATACCCTGAACCCGACCACCACGGACTATAAGCCGTTCGTAGTTATGTTCAATACCTATGAAGGCGAAGGTAAGTTCATCGCGATCAAGATGCTGGCGGCTAATTCTGCCAAATCGACTCACGGTCTCTATATTGACGATATCGTCGTAGAGGATATCCCGGCATGTCTGGAAGTAACAGGTCCGATCGCTGTATCGGGTGTTACGAATGATGCGGCCTCCTTCTCTTGGCCTGCTGAAGAGGATGCGGCATGGAAATACGCTATCGCTCTCGCTTCTGCGGACGAACCTGCTGACGACGAGTTCATCAGTATCGATACTAACTTCGTTGCTATCGAGAGCGGTCTGACCGACAATACCGACTACATCTTCTATCTCCGCCGTGATTGTGGTAGCAGCATGAGCCCGAGTGTATTGGCTCCGTTCCATACGATCCAGACACCGGCTTCTGTTCCGTTCGCTGACAACTTTGAGGAGAGCAACAACTGGTTCTTCGTCAATACTGCTAACGGATGGGTGATCGGTTCCGCTGCGCAGAATATCGAGGGTAGTACCAAGGCTATGTATATCTCCAAGGATGGTGCAGCTAACGAATATAGTGTCACAAGTGCTTCTGTAAGTTATGCTGTGAAACGCTTCTCCATTCCTGCGGGTGGATATGTATTCTCCTATGACTGGAAGGCGTACGGCGAGAGCAACTGTGACTACCTGCGCGTAGCGCTCGTTCCGGATTCGATCGCTCTCCCGACTTCCTTCAGCTATACTTCCTCGCTGCCAAAAGGATGGATTGCTCTGGATGGCGGCTCGCAACTCAACTTGAGTGCAACTTGGGCTACCTATACCAGCGCTGAAATTCATGTAGATGAGGGTACGTATAAAATGGTATTTGTATGGCGTAATAATGGTTCCGTCGGTTCGCAGACCCCGGCTGCTGTTGATAACTTCAGCATTACCAAAGTGGACTGTGCTAAACCTGCCGGACTCAAAGTATCGGAGGGTGAGGACGCGGTTACCGTTACCTCTGCACAGGTTGAATGGGCAAGCGGAAACGCAGGCGCTTGGGTGCTCCAGTATCGTAAGAACTCCGATAAGAACTGGATACAGATCGAAAATGAGATAGCTGAGAATCTGTATGTGCTGAGCGGACTTCAAGCGGCTTCTACCTACTATGTGCGCGTAGCTGCTGCGTGTGGAGAAAACCTGATTTCTGACTTCAGCGACTCGATTGCGGTCACTACGGATTGCGCTGAAATAACGGCATTCCCGTATCGTGAGAACTTCGATGCAATAACCGGTTATTCATATTCGCATGTATTGCCGCTATGCTGGAGCTTTATCAATACTTGTACGTATGACTATGACTATGATTTCACTATCTATCCTACGGTTAATACGGATCATGAGTTGTATTTCCGTTCGGTATATGAGATTTACGATTATGACTACGGCCAGTATTATCCCGCTGATCCGCAAGACCAGTATGCTATCCTGCCGGAGATGAGCGGTATCAATAACCTGCGAATCAAACTGTCGGCAAGAGCAACGGGTAGCAGTGATGATGCTACGTTCTCAGTAGGCGTAATGACCGATCCGGAGGACGTTTCTACCTTCGTGGAAGTGGCTTCCAAGACACCGGCTTCTACTTCCTATGAGTCCTATACGATACCGTTCAGCGGCTATACCGGAGCAGGTAAGTATATCGCGATCAAGATGACGGCTGCAACGTTAACTAGAGACCATGCGGTGGTCATTGATGAGATCGCGGTGGATGAGATTCCGAGCTGTATAGAGCCTGCGGGCGTCATCGAGGTTTCCAATATCACGGAGCACGCCGCTTCCTTCGCATGGACCAATGAAGAGGATGCAGCATGGAAGTATGCGGTTGTACTCGCTTCTGCGGAAGAACCTGCGGACGACGAGTTCATCAGTATCGATACCAACTTCGTTGCTATCGAGAGCGGTCTGACCGACAATGCCGACTACATCTTCTATCTACGCCGTGATTGCGGTAGCAGCATGAGCCCGAGTCTAACGGCTGCCTTCAAAACAACCCAGGTGCCGGTTGCTGTTCCGTTCGCGGAGGACTTTGAGGCCGGTAACACATGGGCGCTCATCAATGGTAGCCTGACTAACGCATGGGTACATGGTGATGCTGCGTACGCTGGAGAAAGCGGACACGCACTCTATATCTCCAATGATGGTGGTGCTACGAACGCATATACGACCGACGATGCTGCTGCAATGGTATATGCTACCAAGCTCATCAACATTGCAGAAGCAGGCAGTTACACCTTCTCCTATGACTGGAAAGCCAATGGAGAAAGCTCGTATGACTTCTTGCGCGTTGCCCTTGTTCCGAGCTCGGTTGCTTTGAGTGCAGCTACTTCGCGGCCTGCCGGTCTCTCCTCGTCTGACGTTCCGGCTGGCTGGATCGCTCTGGATGGAGGCTCCAAACTGAATCTCGATACCGCATGGCAACATGTTTCTCTGGAGATACCTATCGACTCTGTAGGCTTGTACAATGTGGTTCTCGCTTGGCGTAATGATGGTTCCGGCGGTTCGCAGACCCCGGCTGCTGTTGATAACTTCGCTATTACGAAGGTGCTCTGCTCGCAACCGGCGGCAGTCACGATCTCTGATCTCACTGCCTCTTCGGCTGCTATCAGCTGGACCAATGGCGCAGAGGGTCAGGATGCATGGCAGATTGCTATCGACACATTACCGACGAACCGCCCGGATACTCTGCCTTCTATCAACGATGTAACCGAGAATCCGTATGTGCTGAACGGTCTCGATCCTGAGACCAACTATTATGTATATGTTCGCGCGAACTGCGGTGACGAGCAATTCTCGAACTGGTCAGCCCGCGGAACCTTCCGTACGGCTAAGTCTTGCCAGACGCCGGATGATCTCGCAGCTGCTGACATTGATGCTTCTTCGGCTTTGATCAGCTGGAATACCTACGGACAGACCGGATTCAACCTCCGTTACATCCACGGTACGGATACCGTACTGGTTTCGAACGTAGAGAGCCCGTATGAGCTCACCGGTCTTGATGCCAATACCTTGTACAAAGTACAGGTACAGGTTCCCTGTGAGCCGGATCAATGGTCTGCATCTCTCAACTTCCGTACAGATTGTGAGATCTGGTCTATCGCTACGGATGGAAACTATGTAGAGGACTTCGAGTCTTACGCCGGTACGGCTTATGATGTGTATAACAATCAGTTGAGTTGCTGGACAATGGGTGGTAATGCAACCCACTTGCCGCACGTAGCAAACTCCGGTTCCTATGGCTATTATCCGCATAGCGGTACCAAAGCACTCTCGTTCTATGGCAGCGCAAAGAGCGTAAGTTATGCTGTCCTGCCGCAGTTCGCAGAGGATTTGAATGGCTTGCAAATTAGCTTCTGGGCAAGAGTAGAGAACGCATCCTATGGTACGATGTCTCTTGGCTATGTGACTGCGGATTCGGTATTCCATCAGTTGACTACAGTTCCATGTACTACTACGACAACAAAGTATGAGTATATATTGGATACTGTTCCTGCTGTAGCAGGCCGGTTGGCATTCTGCTGGGTATATACAGGTACTTCCTATTATACTGCCGGTATCGATGATATCGAGGTTGAGTTTATCCCGACCTGTCTGGCTCCGAAAGCAGTTGCTGCTTCTGATATCTTTGCCCATTCGGCTAAGATCAGCTGGACCAATGGCGCAGAGGGTCAGGATGCATGGCAGATCGCTATCGACACATTACCGACGAACCGCCCGGATACGCTGCTCAACATCATCGATGTAACCGAGAATCCGTACGTGCTGAACGATCTCGATCCTGAGACACGTTACTACATTTACGTTCGCGCAAACTGTGGTGCCGGTGACTTTAGCAAGTTCTCGGATGGTATCAACTTCAAGACGACCATCGCTTGTCCTGCTCCTTCCGCTCTCAAGGCTACGCTCACTCCGGGTGACGGTTCTGTGGCTACGCTCAGCTGGAGCGCAGGCGCAGAGGAGAATGCATGGGTAGTAGAGTACAGTCTCAATGCGGACCTCTCTGACTCGATCGAGGTATTGGCTAACGATACCTTCGTGAACCTGATCGGTCTGACCGCTGAGCAGACCTACTACGCTCGCGTCAAAGCAGACTGCGGTGAGATGGACGGTAAGAGCCTCTATAGCGCTATCATCTCCTTCAAGCCGACGAACAAGTACGAGCTCCTTATCAACGATGGTGCTACTACCAACGGTGTGGTTCCGGTATATGCTTACTGGGCAGACAACTACTCATTAGGTCAGTTCATCGTTCCGGCTGAGCAGTTAGAGGATCTGGTATGGGATTCTATCCAATCTCTGACCTTCTTTGCAAGCATTGACAGCCACGACTTCGGTGCGGCGCAGTTCAAGGCATATGTAGCGGAACTCGAAGAGTCTTCCTTCGCTTCGGCTACCCTCTATGACTGGAGCGACCTGCACCAGGTAATGGCAGACGCAAGTCTCTCTGTGGCAGACGGCAAGATGGTAGTTACCTTCGATGAGCCGTATCAATACGAAGGCGGTAACCTCCTGATCGGTATCGAGCAGACGGTTCCGGGTTCCTTCGAGGAGTTCTCCTGGTATGGCGTTACGGCTAACGATGCGTCGGTCGGAGGATATAAGAACAAGACATCGCTGCAACTCTCTGTTTCGCAGCGTAACTTCCTGCCGAAGATGTTGATCGAATACGCACCGGGTGTAGAGCCGGCATGTAAGAAACCGGCCGGTCTGGCTGTTTCGGACATCGCTGCCTTCTCCGCTACCGTAGTTTGGAATGAGATAGAAGGTGCTAACTGGGAGTATGCAGTACTGCCGGCTTCCGAGCCTGCTCCTGCTTCCTTCGAGAACAGTACCAATAACCACTCTGTAGTCCTTGACCAGCTGAGTGAGAATACCGAATACGTATTCTATCTCCGTCAAGCATGCGGTGAGGACGGCAACAGTGCAGTTGTTTCGATTGCCTTTACAACGGATATCCGGAAAGCTGAGCTTCCGTTCGACGAGGACTTCGAGAATCCGAACTCCGGCTGGAAACTCCTCAATGGTAATCAGCCGAACGCATGGGTAATCGGTAATGCGGCTAATAACGGCGGCGAGAAAGCACTCTACATCTCCAACGATGGAGGTACTTCCAACTCTTATACCAAGGATGTTCAATCATCTACCTTCGCTTACATCCTGCTTGATTTTGCAGAGGCTGGTGACTATGTCGTAGAGTACGATTGGAGAGCTAACGGTGACTACTTGGTAGCGGAAGAATTGGCTATGGATTACATGCGCGTTGCGCTTATCCCGAATGCGGTTGCTTTTGCTGCCGGAGATGCTGACATTCCTGCCGCTGCGATTGCTCTGGATGAGAACGACGGTCTCTACTTCCAGAACGAATGGCAGCACCTGAGCAAGGAAGTGAATGTGCCTGCCGGACTCTACAAACTGGCTGTAGCTTGGTTCAACGATAACGATAAAGACTTCGGAGAGGATTATCCGGGTGCTATTGATAATATCAGCATTCGCGAGAAGGGTGCTCCGACCTCCATCTCCAATACCGGCTTCGGTACAGATGGCAAGGCAATCAAGTTCATCCGCGACGAAAAAGTCTTCATCCTGGTTAACGGCGTCATCTACGATGCTACCGGACGCAAGGTCGAAGTCGTAAAATAACTGATATCTCGATATCTCGATAACTCGAAATATCGTATCTCACGAAGAGAGCTGCCCTCGGGTAGCTCTCTTTGTTTCTTACCCCCTCATCCCCTCATCCCCTAACCCCTTAACCCCCTAATCCCCTAACCTTTTTCTACTTTTTGTAAAGAAAACATAGCAAAATGAAGAAAAAATGGCAAAAAAGTAATAAAAACTTGTGTAAGTGGGATTTTTTTTGTAACTTTGCCGCCCAAATCTGTTTATTTGTGGCAGGTAGTAGTGAAAAAGATAATATCCATAGTATGTTTGGTGCTCTCGAGCATGTGGGTAAATGCCCATACCAGGCTCACTCCGGAGACCTACCATTTCGTATCGTTGCATGCCGATGCGGGATACTCTGCGCTGCTGCATACTATACCGGGTCATGCGCCTTCTGCCGGCATGAATACGAATCTCGGTATAGACTACCGGCTCTATCATAATGCCTTCCTCTTCTCCATAGGTGTAGAGGGCATGTATGAGCTGAACGCTAATCGTATGGAGGATCACGACGAGGTGATCCCGATGATCGATACAGAGGGCGATTTCTTTAATATGCACCTCCATGTCGATAAAGCCCGCGACTTGTCGCATATGGTAAACCTCAATATCCCTCTGTTGATGGGAGGAGAGTGGGGACGATTCTATTTCATGATAGGTCCTAAGTTCTCGATCAATATGTATGGCGCTACTTCCTCTTCTGCGACGGTTACCACATATGGCGAATACGATCGCTATTATGACGACTTCTATGACATGCCGAACCACCAGTTCATTACCAGTCTGCCCGTAAAGAGCGATATGTTGAAAATGAAATGGAACTTTAATATCTTGGCACATATCGAGATAGGAGGACGTATCGGACATATGTTTAAGTATAAGCAGTTCCGCCTCAATCCCGATAAGGTACGTATGTATCTGGCGGGGTATGTGGATTTCGGTGTACTCAACCTCATTACCGGAAAAGGCGGTGCGCCTGTCTTTGGATACGCAGAGACGGACCACGGAGTGCAGTTCTATTCTCAACCGTTGTTGCTCAGCAACCTCACGGACGGAGCCACTTTCCGTAATTTCAATATCGGTATCAAATATACCATAGCTTTTGAAGGTAAACAACGTAAGAAATCGTACATTTACGATTATAACCGCGTGGAACGTAACTACCGGAAACGCGGCGGAAACCAAAATATTCATTAATCGATGAAACGTATTATCTATATTATCCTGTTGGCAATGGGTTTGGCGGCTGTAGTTCCTATGGCTTCCTTGGTGGATAACAATGTAGCGGCTGTATATGCGGCGGATGCTCGTGCGAAAGCGAAGGCGCAGCGAGAGAAAGAGAAAGCAAAGCAGCAAAAAGCGCGCGAAAAGGCGAAAGCCAAAGCGGCCAAGGAACGCGAAAAGAAGAAGAAAGAGCAAGCCAAAGCCGCTGCCCAGAAGCAGAAAGCCCGTGAGAAAGCCAAAGCACAACAGGCGAAAGCAAAGCAGGCGAAATCCTCCTCTGCTTCCTCCAAGCAGTTGGCTGCTAAATCCGCTGCCCCGAAGGTAGATAATTCCCTCTCGGCTGCGGAGGAGAAAGCCCAATACATGGCGCAGGTAGCCGAGATCGATAAGGCGAATGCGAAAGCCGAAGCCTATAATAACCGCGACATCACTCACCGCTTGGGCTTCTGGGGACAGGTCGGTTATTCGAACCTCTTCACCTCAGGAATCGCTTTTGACGACAAGGCGCAGACCGGTTTCCAAAACAAAGACAAAGGCTTTGTTGGCGGAGGTCTCGGTCTGGGGTATCAACTGCGCTACAAGCAGTTCCTCATGACCGTTGGCGCAGAGTTCAATACCTATAACTCGATAATGGGCATCTCTAACCAACCGGATGGTTCGATCCTTCGTTCTTTCGGTATGGAGCCATACGCGACGACAATGACCTATACCTATAACTTCGCAAAAATGCAGGATCAGCTCATCGGCGGATTTGTACAGGTGCCCCTCCTCTTCGGTATGGAGCTCAAGAAACTGCCGCTCTTCTGGCAAGCCGGTCTGAAAGCAGGTATCGGCGTCTGGGGCAGTTCCAAGATCTCCGGCACGATGACCACGACGATTCAGGATAACGAGTTGATTGACGGCCTCGTGGATATGTATAACCACTCCTTGGTTACCGATCAGGACTTTGATCACCCGGCTACTTCGGTCAAATGGGGACTGAACCTGGCGGCTACGGCGGAGATCGGTGTGAACCTTGATCAGTGGATCAACGCTTCTCCGCGTCTGCGTCTCTCCCTCTTTGCGGATTACGGCTTCCTCAATGCCCTCTCGTATAAAGCGGCAGCTCCGGCGTCTGCAAAAGCGCAGACCGATCTGCCGGCTCAGCTGTTAGCTACGGCTAATCCTCTGGATTTCCCGACGAACTCAGCCTTGGCTACTTCTTCGGCTGCGAATGCGAAAGTCAATCCCTTCCTCGTGGGTGCGAAGATTGCCGTGTGGTTCGATCTGCCCCGTCCGAAGAAATATACCCGTGACTATCCGAAGAAACCGACCCCGCGTATGGGCGTCTATATGTTTGATGAGAACTCTGCGCTCGCTTTGGGTGGCGTAGCGGTTCAGATCACCAATACCGAGTCCGGCAAGCAGATGCAGAAGAATACCAATCGTAAGGGTCTCCTGCAAGGCCGTTTCGCGCCGGGCGAGTATCGTATCTCGGCTACCAAGAACGGCTATTTCCCGTCTGACACGGTGCTGCAATCGGTCGAGGAGTTTACGTTTGATACGCTCCGTCTGCCGTTGCGCCGCATCCCGGCTCCGGTCGTTTATACCCTCTGCATGAACGTGTACGACGAGGAGTCGCATGAGCCGGTAGAGGCAGCTGCGCGTCTCACTGCTCTCACGGATACAGTCGTTCTCTATGCGGCACAGGCTTCCGACGACGGTTTCATTGAGACGCCGCTCACCGAAGGTGACTACATCGCGCACCTCACCGCTGCGGGATATATGCCGAAGGATGATACGATTCATTTCGTACGCGATACCGCGGATATCTTCCTCCGCCATATCAAGGAGGGTATCAAGGTGAAGATCGAGAACCTCTTCTTTGCTACCAACAAGACGGTTATCCTGCCTACTTCGGAGCAAGCGATGTCTGACTTGGCATCCTTCCTCATCCAGAACCCGTCTGTCACTATCCATATCACCGGACATACCGATGCGGTGGGTTCGGACGAAGCGAACCAGATCCTCTCTGAGGGTCGTGCTAACGCCGTACGTAATGACCTCATCAAGCGTGGCGTAGCCGCAGAGCGTATGACCGCCGAAGGTAAGGGTGAGCGCGAGCACGTAGCCGATAACGATACCGAGGAGGGACGTCAGCTCAACCGTCGTGTAGAGTTCACCATCACCGGTACCGGAGACGAAGACATCCAGCAAGTCTTCTGAGAAATACCGTAATACCGTAATAACGTAATAACGAATCTTATGAAGAGACTACTCTTCTTACATATAATCCTGCTCCTCTGCACTCTCTCAAGGGCGCAGAATGTGGCTACCGGTTTCCCTTATGAATGTGGGTTCGAGGAAAGCGAGGATCTGTCTGCATGGAACCTGAACGTTCAGGCTCCAGCTAACGCAACCGATAAATGGATCTTCGGTACGGACGCGCATAGTGCAGGGCGGCGATCCATGTATATCTCTGCTTATGGAGACGGGCTCAATTATGGCGGAAAGAAGAATATCACCATTTCGTATTTGCGCTATAAGTTCCCGACTTCTACCCAGAACCAGAAATATGATATCAGTTTTGACTGGAAGGGACAGGGGGATTCTACGATCTCCAAATTGTACGTCATGGTTTGTCTGGAGGACTATTTTCTTAACAACCCTGCCAACAATCCTCGAAACATCAATAATATCCTTGCGCCCTATAATACCGGTCGTTTGTCTAACCAGACGATTAATGCTTGTGAGCAATTAGGCGAGTCTGGTGAGAGATTTGTATGTGGTAGTGAGGCATGGCAGAATATTTCGCTTACCAACGAGGTTAGTGTGCTTGCTAATCGTTCGACGATGAACTTTGCCATTGTCTTCATTTGGGTAAACGAGAATCAGCAGGACTCTCTTGGCCGCACCTCCATAGCGATTGATAATGTCCAGATCAACTCGGCATCTATCAAGAAACCGACCAACGTCGCTGTCTATCCGCAATGTGAGGATTCTTCCCTTTTGGTTACATGGGAGAGCGGCCTGCCTACCTTTGACATTGAGTATCGCAAGGTGGGTGAAGAGAATTGGGCGCATGGACGTTCCGGTATCTCGGACGGTATGGAAGGCTTTGTGCGCGAAGACGGTACGAACTGTTCGTATGCACTCAAGCCTATTTTGGAAGGCGCGTACGATGTGCGCATACGAGGAAGACATGACGAACTGCAGACCAACTATGTATATGTCTCTCAGGTTCTGGTGTATTGCCCGGATAACCACTGCGTCAACTATATCAATCTGGATGGACCGGATGTCGTCTGCACGACCGGTTTCTTCCCTGACTATTACGGCAATAACGAGACGCCCTATGATGTTATCGGTAAGGTGGATTTCGGTCCGGATGCGGTGGAGAGTCGGCATACAATACATGTCGATCCTACGGAGGTTGATCCCCGTACGGATAGTCTGTTAAAGACCGTGCCGGAAGGATCGCTCGCTTCTGTACGGCTCGGTAACTGGAACTGGGGTGGTGAAGCGGAGTCCGTCACCTATACCATCCATGTGGACTCGTTCACCCAGGGTATCTTGCTCGTCAAGTATGCCGTGGTCTTTGAGGACCCGGGGCATGAAGATGAGCCGGAGTTTGATCTGGAGATATTGAAACCCGATGGAACGCCCTTCGAGGATCTCTGTGGTCAGGCGAAGTTTACCTATTCCGATGCGGTCGAAGATGGTTGGAATATGTCTTCGAATAACCATGTGGCTTGGAAAGACTGGACGACCGTCGGTGTACCTATCATGCAGTACCACGGTCAGGATATCAAAGTCCGCTTCACGACCATGGACTGCGGAATGGGTGGTCACTTCGGCTATGCATACTTCACCGTCGATTGCGCCAACGCGCATATAGAAACAGAGAACTGCGGTAGCGATGCGCATGTTACCTGTGTCGCTCCGGAGGGTTTCCGGTACCTGTGGTATAAGGACGATGATATCACTAATGTCGTGGCTACGACCAGAACCGTTACCGTCGATGCTTCCGGTGGTAAATATACCTGCCGTGCAATCTTTATAGAAGAGGATGATTGTTACTTTGAGATCAGTACCGTTTCCGATCCTCGTTTCCCGGTGGCGGAATATACCTATGAACCGGTATTTGCGAACTGCTCCAGCAAGATCCGATTCACCAATACGTCTCATGTGATGACGATTCTGGAAGACGGCTCGGAGAACCATACTGCCGAGAAATGTAGTGAGTCCGAATGGGTCTTCCGCAGCCTCACTTCGTCGAGGACTCCGCTCAGAACAACCATCTGGAATCCCGAGTACCTGTGCGATGATACGGGTGACTCAGTAGAGGTGACGGTTACCTCATATATCGGTGCCGATAACTCCTGCTTCAACACCCGTGTGGATACGATTGTCATGCCCAATATTATTCCGGAGCCGACGGAGATCCGCCGTGTCATTTGCCCGGAGGAGACAGTAAAGTTCGGTAATGACGAGATAGGGTATAAATACTTTAATTCCGATACGGTGTATTCGGATCACTTTACGAACTTTGCCGGCTGTGATTCCGTCTCTACGCTGTACCTGAAAGTACATCCCGTGCCTGAAGAGAAGCATATCCATGAGGCCATCTGCTCCGACCAGGCGGTGATCATCAATGGTGTTCGCTATAATCAGCCTCTCGATGACTACCCCATTATGCTCAAGACGGTGAACGGCTGTGATAGTGCCATCTATCTGACTTTGACGGTCAATACGCGTCTGGAAGCGACGATTCCTCAGCCGGCTTATGCGTGTGCCGATGATGGCCAGTTCTATATATCCTATGATATACATGCGGGCGTGTACGATAGTCTTGAGATCCGCTTCTCTACCCCGGAATTGAGAGATACGATGATTTATGACCGGAATGTCAACTCTATCGCTATCCCCTATCCGGAGACCATCACCCCGGGACAATATATGGCGTCCCTCTATTTCTACCAGTTCTGTTGCGGTGTCCGCAAGGAGGAGAGGTTGATCGAGGTGCGGTATAGCAGCTCGATCGTGGAGCAGAAATGGAATGATGTCTTGACGATGCTCGCGCCCAAATACAACGGCGGATATGAGTTCACGGCGTTCCAGTGGTATAAGGATAACATGCCTATACCCGGCGAGAACCACTCTTATCTCTACCAGCCGCTGGATTATGAGTCGGAATACTACGTAGTAGCGACCCGCAAGGATGGTGTCTCTATCGCTACCTGTCCTATCCAACCTGTCTATAGAGAGCAGCAGTCAGAGTATCCGTCTATCGTCAAGGTCGGTCAGCGTGTACCGATGTATATGGCTAAACCGGCGGACATATGGTATTATACCGTCTCCGGACAACTCTATTCTACCACCTCCCTTATGGAGGGATATAACACCCTTGAGGTGCCTTCGCTGCCCGGCGTTTATATCCTCAAATCGGTCAATAGAGACGGCGAGACAAAAGCCCAAGTGATGATTGTTGAACAATAAGTAGAAACTCACATACCTATGAATATAAATCGATTAGTTAGTGTTTTGATAGTAGCTTCCCTTTCCTTGGCAGCACCTGTCTATGCGGTTAGAAACTATTCTTGTAACTTTGAGACGCAGGCTGAGCGCAGTCGCTGGGTTCTGAACCCCGCTGCGAATTCTTCTGTGCTCAGCAAGTTGAAGAATAAGTGGTATATAGGTGCACCGGGAAATAACGATAGAAATGGCCAGTATGGTTTGTTCATTTCGGACGATAACGGTCAATCTGCGCATTATACCAACACCGCCGGTTGTTGGGTATATGCCTATGATACCATTTCGCTCGAGGCTATGAACGGTGACTATACGGTATATTTCGACTATTGTGTCATGGCGAATATGGCAAGTAAGTTTGACGGACTCTATATGCTTTGGATTCCGGAGTCTGTCAAGATCATGTCCATCCCTTCCAGTCCCGGTAAGGCAGAAGATATCCCGGAGGAATGTCTTCCGTATTTCATTCCTCTTCAGCCTCTGGCGAATACGGATTACCTGAGCGGTACGGCTACTTGGAAACAGTGTGCGGCTAAGATTCCCGGTTCTAAATGCGACGGTACGCCCCATCGTCTGGTATTCATCTGGACGAACGGCTCCTCTGTTCCTCAGCAACCGGGTGCGATGATCGATAATATAGTGATTACCGATGTGCCCCTTTGTGACGCGCCGACCAATCCTGTTATAGCACGCTCGGGTGATACTGTGAAAATCTCCTGGTCAGGGAACGCATCCTCCTACGAGGTTAGCGCCTATTCCTATGATGCGGACTCCTGGGCGGGACCGAAGATCGTGCAGGGTAACCAGACTACCTTCGCGAATCCCGCTGCCGGGCAGACGGATTTTATCATTCGTGCTGTCTGCGACGATGGTAACTTTAGTCTCAAGACCATTACATCCAAACTCATCTATTATCCGGATCAGATGTGTGTAGATTATCTTAATCTCGATAATGCCGTTTGCTACGTAAATAACTCCTCTCCATCCAGTTCAGAGACCTTTGAGGATTTCGTAGTACGCAGGGTGGATAATGGACCGGCTCAGAAGAGCAGCCGCCATACCGTCCATTTCGATCGTACGGAAACGGAGCCGCGTACCGGTGGATTGGCGAAGACCATTCCCGACGGAGAGTTCGCTTCTGTACGTCTGGGTAACTGGGATTCCAATGATGAGGCGGAGCGAATTGAGTTTACCTTCCTCGTGGATACGATCAAGTATCCGGTTCTCCTGCTTAAGTATATGCCGCTTTTGGAGGCACCGGGACATGAGGATTTCGAGAATCCCCGCTTCAAACTCGATATGTTAGTAGGTGGTAAAACGATCGGTCGTTGCGGTCAGGCGGACTTTAACGCCAATAATGTCATGAAGGACGGCGCGCTTCAGCCCGAAGCTGTGGCACAAGGATGGCATATCACCCCCAAAGAAATAGCACAGACATCTGATGATGTGGTTTGGAAAGAATGGACGACCGTAGGTGTCAACCTCCGGGATGGTAACTATCAGGGCAAACAACTGACAGTTCGCCTTACTACGCACGACTGTACTTTCTCTGTTCACTCAGGATATGCCTATTTCACGCTCGGCTGCTCCGATGGTAAACTGAAGGATATGAAGTGCGGACAGGTCAATCCGGATTTCAAAGCCCCGGACGGCTTCTTGTATCGCTGGGCGTATGCTTCGGATGAGGTACACCGCCGCGCTAACGGCTCCTTCCCAGAGCAATACGTACGTGGCAGAAACCAGATTTATAATGCCGGCGAACACGATGATCACCTCTATGTGGTCGATTGTATGTTCGTGCAGGATACCACCTGTTACTTCTCCCTATATGCTTCGACTCTGGCTACCAATCCTATTTCTGAAATGGCAAAGCCGCATATCATCCGTTCCTGCCGCGATAATATCTATAAGGTGGAGTTTGACGCTTCGCCTTCTTGGGTGCAGGAGATCAACCACGTGACGGGTGATACATCGGTTTCTAAGAATTATCATATTGAGCGTTACGAGTGGAATATAGAGGGCCTGCCGGCGGGCTACTCCAACTGGTCCGATGAGGTCAAGCCGACCTTTAACTTCCCGGTAGAGGGTGGGCATTTCATCGTTAATCTCCGTACGCAATGCGGTACCTGCGAGGATGTCCTGACCTATCATCTCTATATGGATCCGCTCTCCACGACGCGTGATACCATCGTGGATATCCTCTGCGACGATGCCCGTATCAATGGATATGTATGGAAGGAGAAACCCGACACGCTCTATCATAACTACGGCTTGGATTCCATCATCCTCTATAATGAAGCTACCTCTTGCGACTCGATCATCTACCTCAAGCTCATTGAGCCGATTCGTATCTTCGAGGACACGATGATCATGCAAACCTCGCTGCCGTTCACCTATCACGGACGCGTTTACCCGGAGGGTACCGTTTCTATGATCGATACTGTTCCTTCGCCTACTAACTGCGACTCGACTTACGTCCTCAATCTGGAGATCTACGAACCGCTGCAGGCTTCCATGCCTTCGGCATATATCCTCTGTGAGGGAGACGATATGCTGAGACTGGTGTACACCATCTCTCGTGGGCGCAGCGTGCGCTATTCCTATGGTTTTGAGGAGTCTGGCATGCCGTCGCTTGACCCCGTAGCGGAGATGCAGAAGAAAGGCGATTATGCCATCTCTATACCGATTGACGAGACGATTATTCCTGATGTCTATAACGGTTTCGTGCTCTTGGAGGACGCGCTGCCACAATGTAACGTCCGCTTGCCCTTCGTCCTCACGATGCAGTATGCCTCTACGGTCATTGCCCAGCGTTGGAATGACGTCTTGGCGATCAAGAATGCAGATTTCAACGGCGGTTACCGCTTTGATTCCGTCCAGTGGTATGTCTCCGGCGCGCCAATTGAAGGAGCTACGGACTTCAACTACTACGTGGGTGAAGGAAAACAACTGCGTTTCGGCGAAGAGTATCAGGCGCTGCTGACGCGTGAGGATGGTGTCAAACTGTTCACTTGCGCCTTTGTTCCGGCTCCTGTTCCTGCCGAGGTGATGGATATGCCGTCGCTTGTGCCGATGGGACAAACGATTTCCGTTCCGGGTCAGGGTGTTGCGCAGTGGGTGGATATGTTAGGACGTACCCATCATACCGAAGTCTTCAATAACTCCGATATCTATGCGCCGGCTGCCGCAGGTAGCTACCTGCTCATCCTGCAAAAACAGGACAACCGCTCCGCACATCATATAGTAGTGAAATAACTAGTACCATAGGAACCTAGTACCCTAGGGACCTAGGACTCTAGTACCCGAGGTCCCCTAATACTTCGGACTCCAGAAATAGCCGGTTATCCATTTGGGTATCCGGCTTTTCTTTATCTCTTTTTCCTTTACCCCTCTAACCTCTAATCCTTGATCCTCTAACCCTTTCTAGAGAAGGGCCGGGGTTAGGCTGCTCTAACGCCCTCTGCAACCGATCCTTGCGTTTTTTCTCGGGAGGTGTACAAATTGACAGAAATTGTGTAAAAAAACGCCTATTTCAATAAATTGTAAAATTGAGTTTGCATATTCCAAATAAATGTTGTAATTTTGTAACCAATCCACGCAGGGATGCGCACCCCTACGCGTACATAACTGCGGCGTGGATTTCGGTTGTTACTGACTTTTTTTGTGTGTGTAGAGCAAGACCCCAATAAGGGTTTAGTAAGACTTTTGTAAGGGTTTAGTAATTATGTCGCTATGTCGCTATGTCGCTGTTGAAATGAAAAAAACAGATGGGACTTTGAAACTGTGAAACTTTGATGAGACTTTGTAAGAGCTTGTAAATGAGAGAG
>CALZRN010000004.1 GCA_945828585.1 uncultured Bacteroidales bacterium
ACCTTCATATGAATGCTGAAGGGTTAAAACTTGTGCGTCTGTCAGAACAGCACACGAAACCAATAAAAGAACTAAAAATTTCCTCATAATGTTTCAATTTATTTGTTGTCAATTTCAATTATCTGAATAGCTTTTTCTTTACGGATAGAACGCTCTTCCGTATTGATACGCTCCATAGCTTCTAAATAATAATCGGTTGGACTTGTGCATATTGTATAGTATTCATCATCACTTATAATATGCGCATCTCTGGCAACCAATAAAGCCCTATAATTCCAATGAGGGACAGACTCTAACGGTAAGCATACCATAGCTTCTTTGCAAAACAGTTCAACCGTTTCTTCAACGCCAAGGCTCATAAGTGGATTTGAAATGTTGAATGTGCCATCTGACAAACCAATGCCCGTCCGCAAGAACTTTATATACCTTCGAAAGGCAGCAAGGATTGGCTCTAAATACCCCGGCTCTTTCGGCATATTGTCAATATATTCCATAACGTGCTTTGTCAGGTTAAAGCCATGCTCGATAGCAAACCGCAGATCTGAGATTTTGATGTAAGTCTCAAGGCGGTCCTCGAAATCAGTTTCCCACACATTCAATTCAAAATAGAACTTGTCGGGGCGAAAAAAGTAAGTTTTGCCTTCTGAAAGGTATGGTTTAATAGCGGCGATAAGTGGTTCCATAATGTAATAATTTAGCAGTTAATAAAGTTACAACGTGACTCGCTTTTCCGAATCACGCTGCAAAATTACTACATTATGCCTTCACAAGATGAAAGAAGGAGAAAATTATTTAGAAATTTTCGAAAAATTCAGGATGTTTTTCTAATAATTTGCGGAAAGGACTTACAACCCGTTCGAAAATTGTCCATTGAATTTTACCACGGTTTGTAGGATGATACGATTTAACTACTGCTAAATTTCTCCGCTTATAATACCAGAGGCAACAATCAACAAACTCTGCATCATCGTATGCATACTCTATCTTATCACATTCTTCTATATACTCGTCAGCAAGATAATTCCGTGTAATAAAGTCAAATTGTGCATCATCACAAGAACAAACTATCACATTCGGTTGTAAATAGTCCAGCTCTTGTTTCAACAGATCGCCATCAGTCTCTAAGAATTTCTTTATAATTTTTACGTCCACTTTCTTCTCTCCAGCGACTTTCTTTGTCTCAACGAAAGCAAAAGGAAGTTCATTCCAAGCGTCTACAATTTGATTTTTATATCTGCTCTTGAACTCTTCAAAGTCAGCGTATTTCAATTGCTTTATATAGCGTAAGCCATATAGTATCCTTGCTATGTTAGGAAGGAAGCCCGTTTTGCCAACTCGACCTCCAGCAAGATTGCGTGATTGTTCACTTTCTGGTGTGTCTAAAACCATCCACTTACGGACATCATCTTTCCCGCTGTCATTTGTGTCTTTAAGAAGAAATGCTATACGCAAAGGTGATGTGTTCCATAATTCTTCTACAGCCATATCTTCTTCAGACCCAGCAATTTCCTCCTCCCATTTAATTTTCCGATAGGCTTTCTTGTACACTAGACCATCACTTACAAATACATCATCGCTATAATGACGTTCTTCTTTCCACTTCTCAAAAAGTGCGTTCAACTTTTGGTTTGTTGTTTCCATATATTTCTTACTTTATTTATTCTTCAAACATATCCAACTGGCGGCTTACGTGCCATTCTTCGACGCGTGCCTGCCGCTCATTTTCGTGCGCATCACACCAACGGGCATAGAACTGGTTATAACACCAATAGCCTTTTCGGAGGTCTGTATCTATCTTATCCAAGGCGCGACGAACCGACAGTAATTCCTTGCTAAATGAGCGTAGCTCTTTTTCGGTCGGATCGCTCGTCTGGTAGCGTTCCATTCGTTGCAAAATATCTGCAACTTTGTTTTCAATTGTTGCTTCCATCAGTCTTGATATTTTGAAAGTTGATACTCTAGATCTTTGCGGAACTCGTCCCGCAACCATTGAGGTTTAAGCACCTCTAACACTGAGCCATGCTTGCGCAGTTCCTGTTTGAACTCAAACGAAGGCACAATGTTGTATCTAAAAATAGAGTATTGTTCCTGGCGCTCAATCTCTGTCTGCGAAGAGTGTAAAGGTAGCGTACGCAAGAAATTGGCTTGGTAGGTCTCTATCTTGATTTCCACCTCTTGCGGCTCATCTTCCATGCCGCTCACTCCGTACACGTTGCGAAAATAGAACTCCGCATCAAAGTCCTTTGGCAGTTGGAATTTCTGCGTGGTTGGCTCCAGAGCGTGAATACGGTCGAGCGAATAGATAAGCGTCTTATCTCTGCCAACTGAATGCGCCAACATATACCAACGCTGCTTGAACATCTTCAGGCAATATGGCTCAACCATAAACGAAGAAGGCTCTGTTTTAGCGAAGCCTTGGTAAGTCATTTCCAAGACGCAGCCATCTCGCATAGCTTCTACAACCGTTGTGAGGTACTTCTCGCCGGAAGGCACATGCTCGTGCAAAATGCGATGACGCAGTTCCTTACTGTCTTTGATGAGCGAGTTCATCGCAAAGAGTTGGAACATGCGATTACGCCAATCGTCGCTATGCAAGTTGTTCCCATCCTCAATGTAGTACTCACCGCGCGTATTGCATTTGATGGTGACATCGAAGAGCAGTTCTACATTATTGCGCCAGCGATGGAATGTACATTCCGGGATAGAATCCGTCTTGTAATCATTCACGGACGCACGCGCCCACTTATCATCTATAGCGGCGCGGGTGATTGGTCCGCGTGCGATAGTGTTTACAAGCCAGATGTAACACTCAAAGAGATACGATGTTGATGATTTGTTCATAATGCGATTTTCGTTTGACGCTGCAAAAGTACAACTTTCTTCTTTCACAAAATGAAAGTCTATGCAAAATTAGTGTATTTTTTTCAAAAAAGCAAATTTTGATCGCAAAAAATGAAAAAAAACTTGCTTTTTTCCGCGTTAGAGATTGGACGGGCTACGGTATTGTGTAACAATGCGGAGCTTGCGAACCCCTGCAAAGCCCGACCTCGTCGAAACGTACATGCAAGGCCGAAAGAGCACGCTCTTTTGAATTTGCTGTGGTTTCTCCTCTCCCCACAAATTGACAATTTGCGGGGACCCCAAGGTGTTAGAGGGAAACTTCGTTTAGAGGGACCCCAAACCAGCGGCTCTGCCGGCTGGTATATGAAGAGGCAGACATCTTTCGCAGGTGTTTTTCTTTATGTTGTCCAAGACAAAGCGATTGCCGCAACATGGCGCTGCGGGACATCGGGGCGGATTGCAGATCTCCGCACACAAACAGCAAGTGATCTTTGTCAAACCAAGGATGGCTCGGGAGTTGCTTAGGTAAAAAAAGAAAGCGGCCCAAAAGGGTCGCTTCTTTTTTGAAACAACAAGAGAGATTACTCAGCAACCTCTACAGCAGCCTCTGCCTCAACTACCTCTACGGTGTCCTGATGGCAGCAGGTGTCCTGGCAGCACTTTTTGTCGCAGCACTTGTTGCCGCAGCTCATAGCAGCGAATGCTACAGCTACGATAAGAAGCATTTTCTTCATAATTGTAAATTTTTTTTTAGTTAATAAAGCTTTATTTTACTGTATTTCTCGTATTTCTGCGAAAAACGATGCAAAATTACAAACTTTTTTGCACATATCCAAAAAAAATTGTAATTTTGCACAATAAATCTTACATTTTATGAGAAAAGGGAGTTTTTTTGACAAATCTGACGCTAAGTTTCTTGGAATTAACCTGATTTTAGCTGTTCTTGTCGGAGTGGGAATCCTTGTCGGGTTGATCGCCTGGCTGCGTACTTATACGCAACACGGAGTTGAGGTAGAGGTGAACGACGTGCGAGGGATGGTTGTGGCGGAAGCGGAACCTCTCTTGGCGGCAGAAGGATTAGTTCTGGTAGTGATTGATTCGACTTATTCGGAGAAAGTTCCTTTTGGGACGATTGTGGAGCAAGACCCGAAACCCTTCAGCCATGCCAAACACGGTCGGGCTGTATATGTAACGATTAACGCCACTACCAAACGCCAGGTAACGATGCCGAATCTGCAGGATATGAGTTATCGCCAGGCTGAGACCACGCTCCGTGGAATAGGGATCGAGGTGGACACGATTTACGACTATGAACCCTCCGCCTTCCGGGATCTGGTTTTAGACGTGAAACGCAATGGAGAAAGTGTCCTGCCGGGGGATAAACTGCCGGTCGGTACCCAAGTTCGCTTGGTTGTAGGTTTTGGCCGGGGTACAGAAGAGGTCGAAGTGCCTTCTGTCATTGGCATGAAACTGCAAGAGGCGCGTTCCGTCCTTTTGAGCCACCGTCTCACCGTGGGATCTATCAGTTATGATGAGCCGCAGCAGGAAGGGGTGGATCAGTATGTCTATCGCCAGATACCGGCAGAAGGATCGAAACTGATAGAAGGAGAAACAGTCGCTTTGAGACTCTCTGCAGAAATAGAGAAAGCAGCGACCGTGGGCAACGAAAACGATAGCGAAGAATGGTTCTAAGGCCCAATGAATGAAGAGTTGGAAATAGAGAACGAAGAGCTGTGGGAGCGTTGGCGATGCGAGGTGGACAAAGGTCAAGGCAAAGAACGTATTGACAAATACCTCGCGGAGCACATGACCAACACCAGCCGAAACCGCATCCAGACGGCTGCGGACGCGGGAAACGTGTGGGTTAACGGGCAGCCTGTTGCTTCTAATTATCGCGTCAAACCGGGAGATATCATCCAAGTCTTATTGGACCACGAACCCCATGACTTCACCATCACCCCAGAGAATATCCCTCTGACGATAGTCTATGAGGATGAGGATCTGCTGGTTATCAATAAACCTGCAGGATTAGTCGTGCACCCCGGGCATGGCAACTACGATCACACGCTCCTGCACGCCCTCGCATGGCATTTTGCGCACAACGACCAAACGGTAAATGACCAAATAGTAGATATCAATGATCCTTCAATCGGTCTCGTGCATCGTATCGATAAAGACACCTCCGGACTCTTGTTGATTGCCAAAACGCCGGAAGCGAAGGCGCATCTTGCCAAACAGTTCTTCGACCACACGACCGAGCGCACCTATAATGCCCTTGTTTGGGGTACTTTCAAGGAGCAAAGCGGCACTATCGCAGGAGCTTTAGCCCGAGACAACCGGGATCGCACAATCTATCGTGTTTGGGATACGGAGGAATGTCCGCAAGCCAAAGAAGCCATTACGCACTGGCGGGTTCTCGAGCAATTTCCATACGTCACACTTGTTGAATGTCGCCTGGAGACCGGACGAACCCACCAGATTCGTGTGCACATGAAACATATCGGTCACCCGCTTTTTGCAGATGAGAAGTATGGGGGCTGCGAAATACTGAAAGGCCTTCGCACACAGAAATACCGTCAATACATAGAGAACTGCTTTGCGCTTTGTCCGCGGCAGGTACTACATGCCAAGACGCTCGGATTTACCCATCCGCGCACGGGAGAAAGGATGTTCTTCGACAGCCAGTGGCCCGAAGACATGACCGCCCTCATTGAGAAATGGCGGCATTACGAACCCAATACTTTGAATTAATCGAAAATCACTCGTCGCTGAAATGCACGAGTACATGTCGATACGAATTGAAGATCTTGGACTTGGACACGAATCCCAGATACCGACGGTCTTGGTCCACTACCGGTAAGTTCCATGCACCGGTGTCTTCAAAAATCTCCATCACTTTATCCATCGTCAGATCAAACCGCAAAGTCGCGGGCGGCGAAGTCATGAGTTGACCAACCGTAAACCGCTTGTACAGCCGCGGTTGAAACATAATATTCCGTACTTCGTCCAGCAGCAAAATACCCTTCAGATGCCCCTCATGGTCAATCACAGGGAAGATATTCCGCTTGCTCTCGCTGATCACTTTGACTAATTCGCCCAAAGTCATTTCCGGGAGGATAGTAATGAAATCCGTCTCCAAGACACTATCCATCTTCAGTAATGTCAGTACGTTACGGTCTTTGTTGTGGGTCAACAGCTCGCCTTTCTGCGCCAGACGCATCGCGTACAACGAGTGGGGCTCGAACAACATAATCGTCAAATAGGAGATGACCGAGACGATCATCAGTGGCATGAATAAGTGATACCCGCCGGTTAACTCCGCAATGAGGAAGATACCTGTCAGCGGAGCATGCATCACGCCGGACATCAGTCCTGCCATGCCTACCAGCGCGAAATTCGTCTCCGGTACGATAAGCCCCGCCAAATTCATAATCCGTGCGGTCACAAATCCCACGATAGCACCCATGAATAGCGAGGGAGCGAAGATACCTCCGACACCTCCGGCTCCGTTCGTCGCAACGCTGGCAACGATCTTCAAAAAGATAATCGCAATGAAATAACCCAAGATAATCAACTGCGTGTTGGTCGTGGATAGACTCGCGTAGAAGTCTGTAGGAATGAGGTATTTATGCAGCGGACTGTTGTCGAGTGCCGAGAGGCTGTCGCCGTTGATAAGCTGCTTAATCACGTCGTAACCCTCACCGTATAGCGGCGGGAAGAGGAAGATCAGGACGCTTAGCGTCAGTCCTCCGATAAGGATCTTCAACCCAAAAGACCGAATCGAATGCTTCGCCCATTGCTCCAAGCCGTTCATGCCCCGGGTGAAATAGAGGCTGATCAGACCGCAGATAGCGCCCAAAACCAGATACCAAGGGATACGCTCCACCAGGAACGGCTCTGCTACATCCAGCGGGAACATCGGTTCGGTACCTGTCAGGATATAAGAGATGGCGGTCGCCGTGACGGAAGAGATCAGCAGCGGAGCTACGGACGCCATCGTCAGGTCCATCATCAGAACCTCCAGCGTGAAGACCAGACCGGCTATCGGAGCCTTGAAGATACCGCCTATGGCTCCCGCAGCGCCACAGCCGATCATCAGCATCATCGTCTTTTGATCCAAACGAAAGGCTTTCGCTAAGTTCGAACCGATGGCTGCACCCGTGAGTACTATAGGTGCCTCGGCGCCGACCGATCCACCGAAACCGATCGTCAGACCCGAACCAACGATGGACGACCACATGTTATGTGCCTTGATGATCGATTTGCGTTGGGAGATTGCGTAGAGGATCTTCGTGATACCATGGGAGATGTCGTCACGAACGACATATTTGACAAACAAGGCCGCCAGCGTGATACCGATAACCGGCGTGATGAGGTACCACCAGGTTCGTTCATCCGCGATCAACTGCTCCTCTACAAGCCTTTGTATCAAGTGGATAAACGATTTCAACAAGGCCGCTGCGGCTGCGGAAAACGCTCCTACGAAGAACGAGAGAAGCAGCACTAAGTGCTTCTCGCTGAGATGGCGTTCCCGCCACTCGATTATTCTATCGTACCACAAGTTCGTCATTCGTCCCAGCCTATGCCTTTATATTTGTCGAGGTCCCATTCCTCTTCTACCTCGTTGAGGTAGATAGTTTGCTCCTCGTCGTCTTCTTGCGCCTCGGGCTCCTCTTTCTCTATCAGGGTCACGTCTATCGGTGCATGGCTGATCTCGATCACCTGGTTCTGCTCCTTGTTGAGTTCGGTCCACAACTGGTCTTTGAGTTCGTCGATGCCCTCGTTCGTGAGCGAGGAGATGGGTATCACGGGTATCTCCAGTTCTTTTCGCAGCGCGTCGAAATCAATCTCCGGCAGTTCGTTGCCCTCATCATCCACACGTGGCACATCCATCTTGCTGATTGCTAAGATTCTCGCCTTGCTCAGCAGTTCAGGATTATACTTTTCTAACTCGCGAAGAAGAATCCGATACTCGCCTTGTATATCTTCGCTGGTGGCGGGAACCATAAATAGAAGAACCGCGTTGCGCTCGATATGTCTCAGGAATCGGAGACCAAGACCTTTGCCTTCACTGGCTCCCTCAATGATACCGGGAATATCCGCCATGCAGAAAGACCGGCCGTCGCGGTAAGAGACGATGCCTAATTGTGGCGTAAGGGTCGTGAAAGGATAGTCTGCTATCTCCGGCTTGGCTGCCGAGACAACACTTAGCAGCGTGGATTTGCCGGCATTAGGGAAGCCCACGAGACCCACATCGGCAAGCACCTTTAGTTGCATAATCACGGTGCGCTCTTGAGCCGGTTCGCCGGGCTGCGCATAACGAGGTGCCTGGTTTGTAGCCGTGCGGAAATGCCAGTTACCCAGACCTCCGCGGCCGCCTTTTAATAGCACCACGCGCTCGTCATGTGCCTTCACCTCGCATATATATTCGCCGGTCTCGCCGTCGTAAACCACCGTTCCGCAAGGTACTTCGATAATCTTGTCCTCTCCGTCCTTGCCGAACGAACGGCTCTGACCGCCCTTACCGCCGTCGGTAGCCATGATATGCTTCTGGTACTTCAGATGCAGTAAGGTCCACAGGTTGCGGTTGCCGCGTAAGATCACCGACCCTCCTTTACCTCCGTCACCGCCGTCCGGACCGCCTTTCGGCAGATATTTCGCGCGGTGAAGGTGCATGCAACCTGCGCCACCCTTTCCAGAGCGGCAGTAGATCTTGACGTAGTCGATAAAATTAGCGGCCATAAAAAATATTATTTTGCGAGGTCAATAATTCGCTCGATCTGCAGGAACACGTCCTCTACCGAGTGATTGCCGTTCACGGTAAAATAATTACCGTGATGCAGGTAATAATGTGCGATAGGCTCCGTCTGATTGTGATAAACGGCGATGCGGTGACGGATGGTATTGAGGGTGTCATCCGCACGACCGCTCACTTTTCCACGATCAATCAGGCGTTGGATCAGTAACTGCTCATCCACCAGGAGGTCGATCATGATCGCATCCATGTTGTATTTTTTGAGCAACTCGGTCAATGACTCTGCTTGGGAAACCGTACGAGGATAGCCATCGAAAATAGTACCTTTGCAATCTGCCGGCAGCGAGGAGATATAATTCTCAATCACGCCGTACATCATCTCGTCCGGTACCAAGTTGCCTTTGGATATCAGTTCATCGATGCTTTTACCGAGTTCACTACCTTTGGCGATCTCTGCGCGCAGGACGTCACCTGTCGAGAGATGTTTCAAACCATATTTTTCTGCTATATACCCCGATTGCGTTCCTTTGCCGCTGCCCGGAGCACCACACAATATTATATTTAACATAACTAATACCTTTTAATGAACAGACAAAACGAGTTGCCCGTTGGTAGGGCAACTCGTTTATGAAGCTACATTGCCTAATTAGAGAGCAAATTTAGCACCCGGTTTGATTTTAACAACCTTGCGAGCCGGGATATCGATAGCCTGCTTGGTTGCCGGGTTGATACCCTTGCGAGCAGCTTTGCTTACTACGTTGATAGAAGCGTAGCCAACGAGCTGTACGTTCTCACCTTTCTTAACTGCCTCAACGGTTGCCTCAAGAGCTGCGTCAAGTACTTTTGCAACTTCTGCCTGCGGGAGCTCTACCTGAGCAGCAACCGCCTTTACGAGTTCGGATTTGTTCATAACTTTGTGTTTTTTAGTTATTAATAATGTGAACTATTGATTCCTTTTTGGAAATACGCTTGCAAAGTTACAACTTTTTCTTTATATACCAAATATTTTTGTAAAAAAAAATGCATTTTTTGCAAAAAAACGCGATTTTTTACACTTTTGGTGCATTTTTTGTGTGTTTATATGCGTATTTTTTAGTATCTTTGCACTCGTTATGCGTAATTTACCAAATGTAACCCGCTATTTGTTAATAGCCAACTTAGTAGTTTTTTTGTTGACAGGTATCCTGTCTCGTTATGGTATCGATTTGAATGCCCTTTGTGGACTGCACTACTATGGTGCTGCGTCCTTTCATTGGTGGCAGCCGATCACGTACATGTTCCTCCATGCCAACTGGAGTCATATTTTCTTTAATATGTTTGCCGTGTGGATGTTTGCCCCGATGATTGAAAACGAATGGGGCGAACGTCGCTTCGCAATCTATTATCTGGTCTGCGGTTTAGGAGCTGCAGTTATCCAGGAGGTGGTGTGGGCGTTGATGCTCTCTAACATGAGCGACGCTTACGGAGCAGCATACCTGGCGCAGTATTCGTATTTCCTCAACACCATCGGTGCCTCCGGAGCGGTCTTCGGCATCCTTTTCGCTTTCGGATGGCTCTACCCCTCGGTGCCCTTGTATTTCCTGTTTATCCCCATTCCCATACGTGCGCGCACGTTCGTTATTATATATGCGGCTATCGAACTCTTCGCCGGCTTGGGCTCCGTAGCGGGCTTCTCCGTGGATAACGTAGCGCATTTTGCCCATTTGGGCGGAATGCTCTTCGGATGGCTTCTGATCCTCTATTGGCGTAAGATGGAGTGGCGTGAACCGCGGTTCGGCAATCTCTGGCGCCGGATCAAAGAAAAAATAACCGGTCATGAGCACTTGGATAGTACAGATGACCGATTTAAAGATTATCATTACCACAAACGCGTGTGATTTTTACCACTCGATAGTGGCAACAACCGGCTTGTGATCCGAGCCGGTTGTTTCTTTGACCTCGCACGCCGTGGGCTGCAGGCTCTCCGACGACAGGATATAATCGATCCGCAAGCCATATCCTCTTTTCTCGCACGTCGCGCCCCATTCCCAGGGATGCGTACTGCTCCATGCATCGTGCAAACCTCTGCTGATATGCCAATAGGCATAACTCAGTACCGGCGCATTGAAATCTCCGACTACGACTACCGGATACGGACTCGCCTCTATCTCTCTTCGCACTACTCGCGCTTGATTATTACGCAAACCTACCGCGCGTTTCCATTTGGCTTTCAGACGCCTGAAAGAGGACATGAAACCCTCGTAATTGCGTTGTGTCTCCGCTTCGATGAGGTCATCCGGAGTGAAACTATAGGACTCTAAATGATTGTTTATCAGCCGAATAGTATCGTTCCCCACCACTATATCGCAGCGGTTGGAAAGATTACCCCGTGTCTCGTAGTGGATACTTTGCTTGTTGACAAGCGGATATTTGGACCAAACCATCGTACCGTATTGGTGCCTCTTGTTGTACACCGAGAAATCCAGATATGAGTATGGATATTTTTGTCCCAGAACGCGCTTCACATCCGGTAAAGTAAGGAATTGGGCGTCCTTATATACATCTACCTCCTGCAGACAGATGACATCCGCGTCTTGCGCCGTCAGATAGTGCAGGACCTCGTTCTTCCCGGGTTTTTCAAAACCACCCATCCGGCCCGTGTTCCATGTCAAAACGGTAATCGCTATGAGGATAAAATGGCTCATTTCTTCGGACTCAGAGTTACCAGCGGGATAATCATCTCTTCCAGCGAAATGCCGCCGTGTTGGAAGGTGTTGCGGTAGTATTGCGCGTAGTAGTTGAACTGATTCGGATATGCAAAAAAGTCGCTTCCCGTACAGAACGCATAACTGCTGCTCACGTTCGGACAAGGCAATCCCACTTTCTTCGGGTGCTCGATGGTGAACACGTTTTTGGAGCTGCAGTTCAGCGCTTTGCCTACTTTGTAACGGATATTGGTATTCGTATTTTTGTCGGCAATGATTTGTACGGCGTTTTTAACCCGTGTCGTACCATGATCGGTTGTCAGCACGACCGTAAACCCTAATTCCGAGGCGCGGCGGAGAAGTTCATAGGTCGGCGAGTGCTTAAACCAACTGATGGTCAGACTGCGGTAAGCCGCTTCGTCATTCGCCAACTCGCGCATCATCTTGCTTTCCGTCCGGGAGTGAGAAAGCATATCGATGAAATTCAGCACAACGATGTTCAGCGGCGCTTGCGCGCCTTTCAGTTGATGAATGACACGCTCGCAGAAATCACTCTCGTTCACCTTCCAGTAGTTGAAACTCTCCCGTCTCCGATAGCGGTCCAGCAGGGTCTGTACCAACTCTTTCTCATACTGGTTTTTGCTCTCTTCATCGCCTTCTTCGACCCAGTAATCGGGAAACATCTCTTGGATCTGAAGTGGCATCAGGCCGGAGAAAATAGCATTCCGGGCATATTGGGTAGCTGTCGGCAAAATAGAAGTGTACTGTTCCTCCGTACGGATGGTGAAAAACTCGCTGATCAGCGGCTGGATACATTTCCATTGGTCGTACCGGAAATTGTCTATCACGCAAAGCAGCACTTTCTCCCCTTTGTCCAGAAGAGGAAAAACGCTGTGTTTCATCACGTCCTGCGACATGATCGGCCGTTGCGCATTCTCTTCAAACCACCCCTCGTAGTTCTTGGCGACCCATTTGCTGAAGGCGGCATTCGCTTGCGTCCGTTGGTCGGCAATCAGACTGCGCATGCCCGAATGACCTGCCTGCTCCTCTACGTCCGCTAACTCCAGGTCCCATTTGCTCAGACTGCGTTCGATAGCCTGCCATTCCTCGATGGTGGAGGCGGTATCGATCATATACGAGATGTCGCTCCACTCCTGACGGTAGTTTTGCTGCACTTGTTCGGTCACGATCTCCTGTTGGTGAATATGTTTCTTCAGACAAAGCAGGATCTGACTCGGATTAACCGGCTTGATCAGGTAATCGGCGATCTTCTCGCCGATGGCCTGCTCCATAATGTGCTCCTCCTCGCTCTTCGTGATCATCACTACCGGCACTTCCGGATGAAGACGCTTGATCTCCTGCAAGGTCTCCAGACCGCTCATGCCGGGCATGTTTTCGTCAAGAAACACGATATCCGGAGCGTCTAATCCTAGACCATTCAGCGCATCTTCCCCATTGCTGGCGGTGATGACCTCGTAGTTCTTTTCTTTCAGATAAATAATGTACGGCTGCAACAAGTCGATCTCGTCGTCAACCCATAAAATCCTATTCATGCTGCAAAATTAGTATTTTTTTTTCACATATGCAAGAATAGTGCCATTTTTATTTATCCAAAAACTTTTTTACCGCTTTCTTACCATTTTACTACAAATCCTGCGTGTACATTGATGCCCGCTTGCGCGTAGTACCATGGCCAGCATGCTTTGCCGTCCTGAAAATAGGAGCAGTCGCTACCGCCGTTTGACGCATATTTTGCGTTAAAGATATTATTGAGTTGGCAGAGCAATTTGATGTTTGGCACTCCTTTTTTCTCTTTGCACCATTGTTTCATCGGCAGGCTGTACTCCAAGTGTACGTTCGTCGTCGTGTAGGCTTTGAGCGCAGCGGTCACGTTCTGAGTGTTGTCCAAGTACTGTTTGCTTGTGACGTTCGTCTGAATGGTTCCTACAAAACCTGCGTAGTCAAAGGTAAAGAGGCTCATCGCTGTGATGGTCGGAGAAAAAGCGATAGTCGTTTCTTTGAAGAACACCTCTTCTTCTCCTACCTCTTCCCAGTTCTCGTCATAACGGGTGATAGTCTCCGTATAGTTCTGTATCTTGTTACGGCTCACAACCATGTTTCCTTCCCATCTGAACCAGTTGGTTATCCGTACGCCGGCCATCAGTTCCATACCCATCCGGTAGGAGTCTTTCACGTTCGTTGTGCTCTGTTTACCTACGTCGTTTACGCGCCCTGTCAGTACCAACTGGTTGTCGTAATCCATGAAATAGAGGTTGAGACCTATATTAAAACGCCTGTGCGCGTACGTATAACCTAACTCATAGTCATATAACGTCTCCGCTTGGGGCATCTTGCCTATATAAGACTGCGTGGAGGGATCGTAGATGATGTTTTCTGTGTAGTTGGCGCGGCTGGGTTCGCGGTTAGCCATGGCGAATGAACCTGATAGCAGGTGTCCGTGATTTTGGTAGGTCAAACCGGCTTTGGGGTTGAAAAAATGAAAATCCTTGGCAAACGGCAATTCAGTCATGCTGTCGTCACTTATACCTTTCATCGTGTAACGGATGAAACGGTATTGCAGGTCTGCATATAACGCCAGTTTCTCCTGAGCTTTGTTGATCACTCGCCAGTTGACTTTTGCATACGTGTTGAAATCAATCTTGTTGGCGGAGTTGCGATAGTATTCGTAGTGGAAAGGAAGTGGGGTGGCGGAAGGTGTCTCTAAATAGTCCAGAATACCCCAGTGGGCTCCAATATAATCGTTCGCCGCAGCACCGAATTGCGCATCTACGTTTTCGGAAATATATTTGGCTGAAACTACGGCGCCGGCAAAATGGTTATCCAGCCATTTCTGGTAAAAACCATAGCTCTTGCCACTGTCGTTGAGGCCCCAATAAGTGTATTTTTTCTTTTTGTATTGTTCGTAATTGCCTTTCCCGTGCGTGTAATGCAAGGTGGCGTTGAGGCTCCACTGATGCGTAAAACGATGAGTGACAGCGAGTTGTGCATGTTGCTGGGCATACGTGTCCCAGTTCAGCGAGTCGGCGGGATTAGTACGTCTGTCTTTGCTGTTCAGTCCATACGCGGTCTCGTAGTCCACGCCTTCCCATGCTTGAGCGGTCTTCTCACTGCCGCCGAAGATACGTGCCACTACCTGTGTCTGCTTCCCGTACCAGCCGAAATCACCGTAGTAGCTGTAAAGATCGCTTGTCGAGTGGTATAGAAAACCATCGGAGTTGACCTTCGAGAATCGCGCGTTCGCCATCCATTTTCCAGGCAGAACCACATGTGCGTTCACCACTTCGCGGAAGGTGTTGTACATACCGCCGTTAAAAGCTATCGTTACACTGGAAACGGTATCTTTATTGCCGCTTTGCATGTTTAGACTTGCTCCGAAAGAAGCCGACCCGTTGGTACTTGTACCCACACCGCGTTGTACATCGATCTGCGAAAGTGACGAACTCATATCCGTCATGTTCACCCAGAAAACGCCCTGGCTCTCGCTGTCGTTCAAAGGGACGTCGTTGACCGTCATGTTGATACGTGTGTGGTCGGTCCCGCGCACACGGAAATACGTGTATCCTACGCCTAAACCGTCATCCGAAGTGACCTGCAAACCCGGAGTGGTGGAGAGTAGGTACGGCAGGCTCTGACCCGTGTTGTCGCGGTTCAGATCACCGTTCTTGACGGTCGTACTGGAAACGGTCTGCTGCTCCACGCGCTGCGCGGTGACCTCTACCTCCTGGATCTGAAAATCATTGACGGACAATGTGTCCTCACTCGTCTGCCCGAACGCAGACATAACTGGTGCGAATGCACCAAAAACCATCAACCATACATGGTTGATTGAAAGAATGTTTTTTCTCATTTTCTTTAGCAGCATTACCTGCCCAAGTTCAACGGGTTTTATCTCAGCCAAAATATAGGACCCACGCAGATTTTTAATCTGTGGGGAGAGCGGCACCCCGAATGAAGATGACAGAATGTTAATGTTCGTTTGTTAAAAAATCGTGCAAAAGTACAAAAAAATTTTGATATTTCAAAAAAAAGCAGTAAATTTGTGCGCATTTTTTTGAAAACTACATTTTTGAACTTAATTTTTTGAAAATATGATATATAAATTTACTTTCTCGTGTGAAGAGGGCGACCCTAATTTCCGCCGCGTCTTTGAGGCTTCGGCCGATGCTACTTTTCTGGAGCTGCACGAGGCTATCTTGAAGAGTGTGGGCTATCCCGATGACCAGATGACCTCGTTCTTCCTCTGCAACGACGAGTGGGAGAAAGGCCAGGAGATTACCCTCGTGGAGATGGACTCCAACTTCGAGTACGACAACATGGTCATGAATGAGACCCACCTCAATGATCTCATTGAGGAGCAGGGCCAGCGTCTGATCTATGTCTTCGATCCGATGTTCGAGCGCTATTTCTTCGGCTCGCTCAAAGAGATCAAGCCGGGTACCATGACCGGAGTAGAGTGTGTGGAGAGCAAGGGCAAAGCGCCGAAGCAACTGAAATCCGAGGATCCTTTGGCAGGGGGCGGTGCCGGCAAGGGCAACGATGATTTCATGTTTGATGACGAGTTCAAGGACGAGTACGATCTGGGCGATATCGACATGGAGGGTTTCCAGGACCTCAGTTTCGATGATGGCACCATGTTCTAAATGACCCAATGGTAAATCGCAAAACCCTGGTTTTGCTCCTTGGTCCTACAGGTGTCGGCAAAACGGAGCTGTCATTGCGGGTAGCGGAGCATTACGGCTGCCCTATCCTCAATTGTGACAGTCGTCAGGTTTTCCGGGGCATACCTATCGGAACGGCAGCCCCGACGGCGCAGGAGCTCGCGCGCGCAAAACATTATTTTATTGCTACGCGCGACCTGCAGGACGACTATAACGCCGGCCAGTACGAGCGGGACGCCCTCGAACTCCTCGACCAACTCTTCCTCACCCACGATGTGGTGGTCATGACGGGTGGTTCGATGTTGTACGCCGACGCCGTCTGCAACGGCTTGGACGACCTGCCTACGGTACCGGATGCCATCCGCGCCGAGGTAACCGAAAACTACAAGACCCGCGGCCTTTCGTGGCTGCAACAGGAGGTACAGCGCCTTGATCCGGAGTATTGGAAGATCGTGGACCCAAATAACCCGGCGCGTCTGGCGCACTGCGTAGAGCTGTCGCTCACAACGGGCAAACCCTATAGTTCGTTACGGACGAACACCCGAAAAGTCCGGCCGTTCCGCATCCTCAAGATCGCGCTCGAGCGCCCTCGGGATCAGCTGTACGAGCGCATCAACACCCGCGTCACCCGGATGATGGACGACGGACTGCTCGAGGAAGCCAAAGCCGTTTATCCGCTTCGCCATCTCAATAGTCTGCAGACGGTCGGATATAAAGAATTGTTCGGATACCTCGATGGCGAATACGACCTCCGGCGCGCAATCGAGCTTATTCGCCAAAACTCCCGGCACTACGCCAAACGCCAAATGACCTGGTTCAGGAGAGATAAAGATATCCATTGGATAGATGCAAATAACGATTATGAAAAAAATATTGATAGTATTGACACTTTGTTGCGCGGTGGTAGCGTGTAAAAAGAACGATGTCTCTTTTTCCTATTCGCCGCAGTCACCCCGTGCGGGACAGCCGGTGACCTTCTCCAACCTCTCTTCCTCCGGAGAGGAGTGGGAGTGGACCTTCGGGGATGGCGCTACTTCGACGCTCAAGTCACCTTCCCACACTTTCAAACAGCCCGGAGAGTACGACGTCATCCTTAAGGTGGATAAGAAAAACCGTTGGACGGCGTATAAGAGGATTGTCGTCCTCGACACCATCCCTACTTTCGTGGCATCCGACACTACTTTTTATATCTTCCGCGACTATACCTTCACGGCGAATGTCTATAACCCCTACAACTACGACATCTCGTATGCCTGGTACTTAGGAGACACCCTGGCCGCAAAAGACAAACCCTCCGTCAAGTGCTTCTTCACGCACCCCGCTCAGGAGGAGAAAGTCAAACTGGTTGTTATCCTCAACAAGGATACTACGGTGGTGGAGAAAGTTTTCCAAATCCAAGATTATGCCACTAACTCCGTCCTCTTCCGTACGCTGGACGCCGACTACCGACAGCGGCTTTTTGGTACTCGTTTCGAGCCTTACAAGGCCGACCCGAGCGCAAAACAGCTCTTGGATAAGGAGCAAGACACCGTCCAGACCTACAACGGCTTTACCTTCCGCCTCTCCGAACTGAAAACCACCTTCCCCGAGATGGAGGGCTTCCATATCGCCAACCGCAAGATCTACTACCGCGCTAACGGGCTTTGGGTGGCGAATATCGATGGAGCCTACCCCGTGCAGATTGACGCTTCCCCTTGCGCCGCCATGACGCTGGATGACGTGCTGGACAACCGTATCTATTGGGCGAACGCGCAGGGCGTGTGGTACATGCCTTTTGTCGGGTCGGATAACAACAAGTTTGTCACGACCCCTGTCCTCTTGAATTCATTAACGAATATAACAAAAATCGCTGTGGATAGCGACCTCAAATAATGCAACCTGATTATATTTTTGAAACCTCTTGGGAAGTATGCAACCGCGTAGGCGGTATTTATGCGGTGCTCAGTACCCGTGCGGCTTCCATGCAGGCGGAGCACCCCGACAAAGTGTTTTTCTTCGGTCCCGATTTCGGCGATCACAGTGATATCTTCTTTCAGGAAGACAAATCCCTCCTGAAAAAATGGCTTTCTTCTTTCGACTTTGAGCAAAGCGGTCTATCTTCTCTTCGTGTCGGCCGTTGGAAAGTGCCCGGAGAACCCATCGCTATCTTGCTGAAGTGCGATGGACTCTGGTCGCGCAAGGACGAGATATACGCCTGGGCGTGGGATAAGTTCCAAGTCCAGAGCCATGCCGCCTACGGCGATTACGACGAGTCCTGTCTCTTCGGCTACGCTGCCGGCATCGTCATGGAGAGCCTCTATCACTGGCTGTGTGTAAATCAGTCTGTCAGCCCGAAGGGCGGTCTGCCAGCAAAGCGGTCTGTGCTCCGTCAGCAGGCGCAGCCTGCGGTCTGTATGCACGCCAACGAGTGGCAGACGGCGTTCGCTATCTTCTACCTTCGGGAGCATTGTCCGCAGATTGCGACCCTCTTCACCACCCATGCTACGGGTATCGGCCGCTCCATCGCCGGAAACGGCAAACCCCTCTACGACTATTTCGAGGGCTATAACGGCGATCAGATGGCGGCGGAGCTGAACATGGTCTCCAAGCACTCGGCGGAGAAACAGGCTGCACATTTTGCCGACTGCTTCACCACCGTCAGCGACATCACCGCGCGCGAGTGTGCACAGCTCCTCGACAAACCCGTAGATATCGTTACCCCCAACGGTTTCGAAACGACGTTTGTGCCCAAGGGAAAAGCCTTCGACGCTCGCCGTGAAGAGGCGCGCGAGGCCCTACGCCGCGTGGCGGGGGAGAAGTTGGGTGGAATAGTGCCGGAGGACGCACTCTTTGTCGCTATCTCCGGTCGCCAGGAGTGGAAAAACAAAGGCATCGATGTCTTTGCGGCAGCGCTGGATAAGCTCGCGCAGAAGATCTACCATAGCGACCGGCCCGAGAAAGAAGTCGTGGCGTTTGTCATGATCCCTTATCTCGATCGCGCACCTACGCGCAAAGGTAAAGTGAGCGCCGTCTTCGTGCCTTACTATCTTGATGGCCATGATCCCCTCTTCGGCAAGACTTACTACGATCTGCTCATCGGCATGGATGTCACCGTCTTCCCCTCGTATTACGAGCCCTGGGGCTACACGCCGCTGGAGTCCTGCGCCTTCCATGTTCCGACAATCACCACCTCTCTCGCGGGCTTCGGAGCTTGGGCGGCACAGCAAAAAGAACAGTTTGGCATCATCGTCATCGACCGCAATGACTCTAACTTCGATGCCGTCGCAGAGCACATTGCCGATGACCTCTTGCGCTTCACCCGCCTGTGCGTCGAAGACAAAGCACGGGCCCGCAAAGAAGCTGCCGCGGTGGCGAAGAAGGCCGATTGGAAGCATTTCTTCAAGTACTACCGCAAAGCCTATGAGATAGCTTTGAAAAATAAAGATAACCGAATTACAGAACTCCAAAACCCCCGTTTATTATGAAAAATCTATCAGCGAACATTGTAGCCGGTCTTTCAGCCATGATAATGGCGGTCTCGTTTCCTTCGGAAACGTCCGCGTGTACGAATTTTTTAGTTGGCAAAGACGCCTCCGCGGATGGTAGTACCATCATCTCCTACGCCGCGGACTCCTACGGCATGTACGGATTCCTGCATTTCGTCCCGGCTGCCGATCATCCGGAGGGTGCCCTGCGCGAAGTGAAAGACTGGGACACCGGACGTCCGCAAGGATCCATCCCCCAGATCGCCCACACCTATACCGTGGTGGGAAACATGAACGAGCACCAAGTCACCATCGGTGAGACCACTTGGGGCGGCCGAGAAGCCCTTTGGGACACCGTCGGCATCGACTATGGCTCACTCATCTATATCGCCCTCGAGCGCAGTAAGACCGCCCGCGAAGCCATCGAGTGGTTCATCACTCTCGTCAACGAATACGGCTATGCCTCCGAAGGAGAGTCCTTCTCTTTCGGCGACCCCAATGAGGTATGGATCATGGATCTGATCGGCAAAGGAAAAGGGCAGAAAGGCGCTGTCTGGGTGGCTGTCCGCATTCCTGACAATGCCATCGCGGCCCATGCCAACCAAGCGCGCATCACCACACTGCCTCTCTCCGCAAAGCACAAACTGACCAAAGAGGAGAAACGCCTCCAGAAAAAGCTTAACTGCGTTTGCAAGGGCGATTGGATGTGGAGCAAGGATGTCATCTCCTTTGCCCGCGAAAAAGGATTCTTCTCCGGCGCGGACAAAGATTTCTCCTTTCAGGCTGCCTATAACCCCTTTGAATTCAGCGGTTTATATGTCTGCGAAGCACGCGTATGGTCCTTCTTCAACCATTTCAGTGACGACATGGACAAGTACTTCGACTACGCTACCGGCAAGACCTTCCGCGAAAATAATCAATCATCAATCATCAATCATCAATCATCAATTAGCCCGGAGGGCGAACACATGCCTCTTTGGATCGTCCCGAACCGCAAAGTCTCCGTCCAGGATATCAAGGAATGTATGCGGGATGAATACAAAGGTACGCCGCTGGACATCACCCAAGGTACCGATGCCGGCCCCTGGAACAGCAAACTTCGTTACGGCGGCTTAGGTTTCAAACTGTCTGTCAGTCCGGCGGACGGTCTGTACTCTGTCAGTCCAGAGGACGGTCTGTCAGGCGAAGCCGGTCCTGCAGCGGATACGCTGCAATATTGGTACGAGCGCCCGACGGCTACCCAGCAGACCGCTTGGTCGTTCGTCGCGCAGATGCGTCCGTACAGCAAGTATGGTATTTTCTGGTTTGGTGTGGACGATGCCGCCTGCAGCTGCTACACCCCGATGTACAGCTGCCTCAAGCATGTGCCGGAGTGTTTTGCCGAAGGCAATGGCGACAGCTACACCTATTCCCCTACCTCCGCTTGGTGGACCTTCAACCTCGTAGCGAACTGGGCGTACACCAAATATAGCCGCATGTACCCCCACATCCGCGAGACCCAGCAGATTTGGGACGAAAAATTCAATACCCAGATAGCCGGAGTCGATGCACAGGCTTCCGAACTCAGCGAAGAGGATGCTAAATCTTTCCTCTCGTCCTATTCGTGCTCGCAGGCAGAGAATCTTGTGGCGGATTGGCAGAGACTCTACTTCTATCTGGTGACGAAATTTATCGACGGACAGGAGCGCAAAGAAGAGAACGGACAGTTCAAGCGCAACCAGTATGGCAACAGCTGCGGACCGAATCGACTCCCTCTTCCCGAGAAATTCCTCCGACTCGTCGCCCCGGAAATAACCCACGAATAAGACGAATCGTTAGTGATTCGTTAGTTATTAGTTGGTTATTCGTTAGTTATTGAGCCAACGAATACGTAAGGTCTTTTACCTAAAACTTATAGCAGAAGCTGACGAACCATCCCCACTCGGACATGTACTGGGTGGGGATTTGTTTGTGTCTGACGAGATTGTTCAGACCGAAATCATACCCGCTCTGCAGCCGGTAGCAGTCCCATTCCAGGCCGCCGCCTACGCCCCATTGGATATTCGCGCGGACTAACTCATCCGCCATCCGGTCGTACGGCTCGGTCGCGATGCCTTGATCCTTCAGCCACGTCTCCGTGCCGGCGCTCAGGTGGTTCTGGATATAGTCCGTTTGCGCCATGCCGATATGCAACTGCGGACCCGTGTAGAAGAATAAATTCAGTTTTTTCCAGAGCGGAATGGTGTAGTACGCCCTCACTGGTATGGTCAGGTTATGCGCTAAAACGCGGTGTGTGACGTACTCCGTCTGAACCGACGGAGCGTCCATCGACCGCCAGTGTTGCTCTCTTTGCCCGTACAGCAAGGTATAGTACACACCCGTCTGCAGGCTGAAATGGATCGGCAGCAGGAACGTGAAAGTAGCGCCGGCGCGTACGCCGTGAAGGTACATCTCCGGGAAAGAGAGACTGTGCGTCCGTTGTTGGTGCTGCGCGTAACCCACCTCAATGCGGTATTCCACACCAAACTGGTAACTCTCCTCCTTTTCCACTTTCTTCGTCGGATCGAAGAACGTGTTATCTGCTATCTGGTACGCCGGTTTATTGGGCTCGTCTGCCCACGCCATTCCTGACCACAAACATGTTATGAAGAGGAGGATTCCTGCCTGTTTATTCCTTAAACTGCCCATTTGTTTCATAATTTGGCTGCAAATTTACTACTTTTTTTTGAAATATGCAAAAAAAATTGTATCTTTGCACTCGATTTTGTATCATGACCTATACTTTTCGAGAAATAGTGCCCTATTATAAGCGAAATCTCAAAGTCGCTTTCCCCGTCATGCTCACCCAGCTCGGCGCGGCTCTGGTCGGTCTTGCGGATAGTATCATGGTGGGGCATTACGGTACGGCGGACTTGGCGGCGGTCAGTTTCTCCAATGCCATCTTCTTCACTGTCATGGTCTTTGCCATGGGAGCCGTCATGGGCATCACGCCGCTGGTAGGGCATGTACACGGCCGCCTCGAGAAACTGCTCCAGCAGTCCGCGCCTGCCGAAGAGATTGCCCACAAGCGTGAGCAGGTCTCTTCGTATCTCGCTAACGGACTCATTTTCACGTTCCTCATGTGCCTGGCGTCCCTTTTGTTGCTGGCGCCATGTATCCCCTATCTCGATGCGTTCGGCCAGGAACCCGTGGTTATCGCGTGCGCGCGCCCGTACTATATATTAATAGTGCTCTCTATCATCCCTTTCCTGCTTTTCTGTTTCAGCAAGCAGTTCCTTGAGGGATTGGGCAACACCACGGTCGCGATGGTGATCACGCTCGCGTGCAACCTCTTGAATATTCTCCTGAACTGGGTCTTCATCTTCGGTCATTGGGGCTTTGAACCCATGGGAGCCAAAGGTGCCGGCATCGCTACCCTCATTGCCCGCGCGCTCATGCCTCTCTGCTTCTTTGCCGTTATGTTCTGGAAGGCGGATTGGCGCAAATATATCGTCTCCATGCGTACGCGGATGATCACCCGCCGCGAGATTGAGCACCTGCTGGCGATCGGTACACCTATCGGACTACAGTCTTTCGCGGAGGCTTTCCTCTTCACCGCCTCTTTCGTCATCATCGGCTGGATCAGCAAGGAAGCCCTGGCGGCGCACCACGTCGCCAACCAGATGTGTGACCTCACTTTTATGTTGGCGCAAGGCATCGGAGCAGCTACTACCATCCGCGTCTCTCATCAACTCGGCAAAGGTGACCTCCACGCGGTGCGAATGGCATCTACCGCCTCTATCCACCTCTGTCTTCTGATGAACACCATCGGCGCAAGTATCATGCTTTTCTTCCGGTATCAGATACCCTATATCTTCACCGGTGATCCCGAGGTGGCGAATATCGCTTCCACCTTGCTGGTGATAGGAGCGCTCTTCCAGTACGCGGACGGCTTGCAATGTATCGGAGCCGCTATGCTGCGCGGCATTCAGGATGTACGCGTCCCCATGCGTATCGCCCTCTTCGCCTATATAGGTGTCGCCCTGCCCCTCGGACTATATCTGACCTTCCCTGCCGGTCTTGGCGCCAAAGGCATGTGGATGGCCTTCGTCATCGCCCTTGCGATCCCGGCCGTCCTTTTCCATATACGGTTTAATAGACAACTAAAACGACTGAAATATGAATCAAAAAGTATTTGACATCTTTGCTGAGATATGCAAAGTCCCCCGTCCCTCCAAGCACGAGGAGCAAATCAGCCGCTGGCTGCAATCTTTCGCCGCTGCCCATGGTATCGAGTGTGTCGCCGATGAGGCGATGAACGTCATCATGCGTGTCCCCGCTACACCCGGTTACGAGGACCACGAGGGCGTCATCCTCCAGGCGCACATGGACATGGTCTGTGAGAAGAACGGCGATGTAACCCATGATTTCATGACCGATCCTATCGAGACCTATATCGACGGCGAGTGGCTCAAAGCCAAAGGCACCACCCTCGGCGGTGATGATGG
Source organism: uncultured Bacteroidales bacterium (assembly GCA_945828585.1). Lineage (GTDB taxonomy): Bacteria > Bacteroidota > Bacteroidia > Bacteroidales > Paludibacteraceae > Colicola. The sequence continues at coordinate 23,890 of CALZRN010000004.1, forward strand.
TATCGGTATCTCCATGGCGCTCGCTGCCATCACCGACCCCGAGCTCCCGCACCCCGCTATCGAGTGTCTCTTCACGGTCGATGAAGAGACCGGACTCACCGGCGCCATGAAGCTCCAGAATGGCATGCTTCGCCATAAGCGCCTCATCAACCTCGACTCCGAAGACGACGGCCAGATCTTCATCGGCTGCGCCGGCGGCATCGACACCCTCGCCAAGATGCACTATGAGCCGGTGTCTGTCAGCGAAGCGGTCTGTCAGCGAAGCGGTCTGTGTTCTGTCAGCCCGCAGGGCGGTCTACTCGCAGTAAAGCTGCGAGTAAGCGGATTGCTCGGCGGTCACTCCGGCGACGATATCAACAAAGGCCGCGCCAACGCCAACCAGATCCTCGTCTGGTTCCTCGCGCGTATCATGCCCCAGACCGAAGTGCAGCTCGCGTCCATCAACGGCGGTAACCTCCGCAATGCCATCGCACGCGAAGCGGAAGCCGTCATCGCCATCCCCATGGCTTTCAAGGAGCAGATCCGCATTGAGTGGAACCATTTCGTGGCGCAGATGGAGCAGGTCTTCGGCGCCGTGGAGACGGACATGCGCCTCGACCTTGAGACAACCGACATGCCCGAGACCTTCATCCCTGCCGACAAGGCCTACCGCCTCGTCATGGCACTCTGCGAGTGCCCCCACGGCATGATCGCCATGAGTCACGACATCCCCGGCCTCGTCGAGACCTCCACCAACCTCGCTTCTATCAAGATGTATGAAGACACCTCTCTCCCTTGTGGGGAGAGCCGGAGAGGGGTTGTAGAAATCAACACCTCCCAGCGGTCCTCCAAAGAATCCGCCAAGCACCATCTCAAATGGGTCGTTGAGCAGGCGCTCTCTATGGCTTGCGACGAAGTGACCCACGGTGACGGGTACCCCGGATGGACGCCCAACCCCTCTTCGCCGCTTCTCGACATCACCAAGAAAGCCTATATTGACCTCTTCAAATCCGAGCCCAAAGTGCTGGCGATCCATGCCGGTCTGGAGTGCGGACTCTTCCTCGAGAAGTACCCCTATCTCGACATGGTCTCCATCGGTCCGCAGATGTACGGCGTCCACTCCCCCCAGGAGCGTCTCTCCATCCCCTCCACCGATCGCTGCTACGCCTGGCTCTGCCAGATACTCAAATCCCTATAAATAGGTATTGCGTATGTCGCAAAAAAGCAGTAATTTTGCACCGCAAAATTTTTAACTGAACACTGAACACTGAAAACTGAATACTGAATGACCAAAATCGCTGTCATAGGACTGCCTCAGAGCGGCAAATCCGCTCTCGCCTCTGCCCTCCAGAACCTGGCGGACAAAGATGCGCATGACCTGCAATTTACGGAGGTACATAACCCCGACGAGCTCCACGGACATTCCTACGACATCGTCCTGCAGGTCGTGGACTCCACGCGACTCGAGGAGTCGCTCCTCCTCACGCCGCATATCATCGACGAGCATGAGAAGATCGTCCTCGCTATCGGTCGTTATGACCTTCTCTTGGAGACCGACCACTCGCTCAATCTTCCCAAACTCCAGCAGCTCATCGGTGTACCCGCTTGCCGTGTCTCGGTTCATAAGAACTACGGCTTGTCCAACTGTCTGCATGTCTTGCAGGAGGTCGCTTCGCGTCCTTTATCCAAGGCGCACCCGATCTATCACCTCCGCGATCAGGGCGATGAGGATACGTACCGCGCGTACGTACACGGTGTCCTCACCCAGACCCTCACCCATGCTAAAGATGATCAGAACCAGACCCGCCTGGAGAAGATCGATAAGGTCCTCACGAACCCTTGGCTCGGTTTTCCGATCATGATGGCGGCGCTGTATCTCGTCTTCTGGTGTACCTTCACTCTCGGTGCGTACCCCCAGGGATGGATAGAGCAGGGCGTCGGAGCGGCGGCAGAGTGGTTGAGCGGCTTAATGCCGCATACCTGGTGGAGCGGTCTGCTCATCGACGGCGTCTTGCAAGGCGTCGGAGCGGTACTGGCTTTCCTGCCGAATATCATCATCCTCTTCTTTTTCATCTCCCTCATGGAGGACTCCGGCTACATGGCGCGTGAGGCGTTTATCATGGATACCATCATGCACCGCGTCGGGCTTCACGGACGTTCCTTCGTGCCGATGCTCATGGGCTTCGGATGTAACGTACCGGCGATCATGGCGGCCCGCGACATCCAGAATCCCAAGGACCGCGTACTGACGATGCTCATGGTGCCGTTCATGTCCTGCTCCGCAAGGCTGCCGGTATATATGCTCTTCGTAGATACTTTCTTTGCCGACCATAAGGCCCTCGTCATGATCTCTCTCTACGCGATAGGTATCTGCCTATCCGTGCTCTTTGCCGTGTTGATGAAGAAGACCCCGTGGTTCCGGCAGGATGACGACGACTCCGTCAACGAGTTGCCGGAGTTCCGCCTGCCCAAGGTTCGCGTCACTGCCGTGCATATATGGGAACGCGTAGCGGACTACCTCCAGAAGATCTGTACCGTCATCCTCTGGGCGTCGATCATCATCTGGGCGCTCGAGTACTTCCCCTCGCAGGACCTCAACGACCTCGAGAACTCTTACCTCGCCTCTATCGGCAAGGCCGTCTCGCCGATTTTGGAGCCGCTTGGCTTTGATTGGAAGATGTCTGTCTGCCTTCTCACCGGTCTGCCGGCGAAGGAAGCGATCGTCTCGACCCTCGCTATCCTCTACGACGGAGATATAGCGACCGCAGGCTTCACGCCCCTCACGGCGTTCTCCTTCCTGCTCTTCGTCCTGCTGTATTTCCCTTGTATCGCGACGATAGCTACCCTCCGCCGCGAGGCAGGAAAGGTCTGGGCGTGGTTCACCGTCTTCCACTCCCTCGCCCTCGCCTGGCTCGTATCCTTCCTCGTCTATCAACTCGGATCCCTACTAGTATCCTAGTACCCTAGTACCCTAGAAAAAAACTATACAATAATGAAAAAATATCTCTTTATTATTATCTGCCTATTATTCTCCTTCCCCTTTCAGGGGGAAGGCCGGGAAAGGGGCTCCAAGCGGTCTAACTCCCGCCAGACGGTTGTCCTCTCCTGTGACCTCCATTGTCAGGGTTGTTGCGATAAGATCATGAAGAATATCGCTTTCGAGAAAGGTGTCAAGGATCTGGTCTGCGACCTCGATACCAAGACCGTCACCCTCACCTATGACACGACCAAGACCAATCTCCCGACGCTCCTCAAGGCCTTCGAGAAGATCCATAAACCCGCGAAACCTATACAAAAAGAAGCATCGGATCCCAAGACGGAATCCGATGCCAATTCAGGAGCTTCTACTCCCGATTAATTATTTGAGCTCTGCGAGGTACTTGATAGTACGTACCATCTGGCTGGTGTAGCTGTTCTCGTTATCGTACCAGCTAACAACCTGTACCTGATAGGTATCCTCGTCGATCTTAGCAACCATGGTCTGGGTAGCATCGAAGAGCGAACCGAACTTCATACCGATTACATCGCTGGAAACGATCTCATCCTCGGTGTAACCGAAGGACTCGGTCTGAGCAGCCTTCATAGCTGCGTTGATACCCTCTTTGGTGATGTCTTTACCCTTTACTACTGCTACCAGGATAGTGGTCGAACCCGTAGGCGTCGGAACGCGTTGTGCGCTACCGATCAGCTTGCCGTTCAGCTCAGGAATAACCAGACCGATAGCCTTAGCAGCACCGGTAGAGTTCGGAACGATGTTCTGTGCACCTGCGCGGCTACGACGGAGGTCACCCTTACGTTGCGGACCATCGAGAATCATCTGGTCGCCGGTGTAAGCGTGGATAGTGCTCATGATACCGCTCTGGATCGGAGCGTATTTGTGAAGAGCTGCTGCCATCGGAGCGAGGCAGTTGGTCGTACAAGAAGCTGCGGAGATAACCTTATCTGCCGGAGTCAGAGTCTTGTGGTTTACGTTATAAACGATGGTCGGAAGGTCGTTTCCTGCAGGAGCAGAGATAACTACTTTCTTTGCGCCAGCCTGAATATGAGCCTCTGCTTTAGCTTTCGAGGTATAGAAACCGGTGCACTCGAGAACTACGTCGATGCCCAGCTCACCCCAAGGCAGCTCAGCTGCGTTCGGCTTAGCGTAGATAGTGATCTCCTTGCCGTCAACAGTGATCGAACCCGGAGTAACGACAGTCTTGCCGTCCTCTGCGAGAACTGCGTCCTTGTAAGCTACAGTGTGCTTGCCCTCACCGAACTTGCCTGCGAAACCACCCTGAGCGGTATCGTATTTCAGAAGGTGAGCCAACATTTTCGGGCTGGTAAGGTCGTTGATGGCAACTACCTCGTAACCCTCTGCCTCGAACATCTGACGGAAAGCCAGACGACCAATACGGCCAAAGCCGTTAATTGCTACTTTTGTCATAATTGTAGATTAATTTAAGTTATTTGTGTATTAATTGTTTTTCTTTGTCAAAGCTCTTTTCTTTGAAAAGCGGCGCAAAGTTACTGTTTTTTTTGCACGTATGCAAATAATTCGTCCAAAAATCTTATTTTTGTAATCTTATTTTTACAAAATCACTTCCTTCCAAAGTCCGCAGGTATCTCTCCCCAGGCTTTCGTGTCCCATTTGTATATCGGCGTGGTCCAAGTGTTGTCATGCAGCCACATCTCCGCTTTCCGTACCATGAAGAACAAGTCCTGGTTCTTGGCCGACCACTCGATCTTGGTCTTGCATCGTTTCTGGCGTACCCACGCGAGCGCCGTCACGGAATCTGTATAGATAACCCAAGGAAGGTTATATTTCTTGATATACGCCAAGCCCAATACCAACGCTAAAAACTCGCCGATATTATTCGTCCCTTCGACGAACGGACCGCGGTGAAAGACCTCCGTGCCGGTATCCGCTATCACGCCGCGAAACTCCATGACACCGGGGTTGCCGCTGCATGCAGCATCTACCGCCAGAGCCGGTAATATAGGTTTTGAAGTACTCATTGTTTTGGTGACTCGCCCGGGAATCGAACCCGGATTTGAGCTTTAGGAGAGCCCCGTTCTATCCATTGAACTAACAAGTCTTTTTACACCCTTTAGCACCTTGAAGGGAACTCCCCATACTCCTCGAAGGTATAGTTTAGGAAGTCGTTCATCGGCTTGGCAGCCTTTGCTATATCGGTGATTTTATCGATGAAATCGGGAGAAATGACCTCTTTATCGCTCAGCGGCACGCTGAAAGTGTACATCTTATGTTTGAGCCATTCGGCATGTACGAAGTTCGGGTCAAAACCTGCCGGCACTTTCTTCAGTCCCGTACCCCAGTAACTGTCAAAATCCTGCGCAAAATATCTCTTCCATTCCTTGCTGCCCATGATTGCCTCGACCTCTTCGTAGTTCGCCTCGATCTCCGTGCGCAGGGCTTTCAGCAGCTCTTTGGACGGATCCCATATACCTCCGGCAAACATGCATTGTCCCGGTTGGATATGTACGTAGTAGCCGCCTCGCATGGATTTCTTACCCCAGGTCTTCGGTTGACCGGGTACACCGGTAGCGGGAAAACAGCCGAACCACTCTTTGTACGGTCGTTTGTCCGCGGAGAAACGGATGTCGCGGTTGATGCGCCAGATACAGTCTTTCGGCTGCAGACCTTCGAGCGTCGGGTCGAACTTCGTCAGACGGGAGATATACTCTGTTGAAAACGCGACAAATCGATCCCGGCATGCTTGGTACCGATCCCGGTTGGCGTCAAACCACTCTTTGTTGTTATTGACCGCTAACTCTGCCAGAAAATCTAAGGTCTCTTTCATTTTTTTTGTAATAACGTGATCACGTAATTGCGTAATTACGACAATTTTTTAATGCACCGTATAAGCGCTTCGCGCCAGTGCGGTATCTCCACGCCGAAGGTCTTTTTGAACTTCGATTTGTCTAAGACGCTATAGTGCGGCCGTGGGGTTTTGTATTGATATTCCTCCGATAAAATCGGGCGAACTTGACATTTTGTGATTCCTGCGAGCTCATGGATAGCGAGTGTGAAGTCGTACCAGGAGCACACGCCTTCGTTCGTGAAATGGTACACACCCGGATGCCATGCCGGCGTCTCGATGACCGTGAAGATCGCCCATGCTAAGTCGGCTGCGTAGGTCGGTGTACCGATCTGGTCAAAGACCACACCGAGCTTCTCTTTCTCTTGCCCCAGACGGATCATCGTCTTCACGAAGTTATTGCCGTAGATCGAGTACAGCCATGCCGTACGGAGAATCACCGCTTCGGGGCACGCTGCCAGCAGGTTCTTCTCGCCCATGTATTTCGTTCGGCCGTACGCCGTGCGCGGTGCAACCGGGTCGCTCTCGCGGTAAGGTACATGCTCATCGCCGGAGAAGACATAATCGGTGCTGATATGAATCACCTTCACACCTTGGCTGCCTAATACAACTAAAGCGTCAGCGTTGATCTTCTGCGCCGTCGCCTCATCCTCCTCTGCCTTGTCCACATTCGTATAAGCTGCACAATTGACAATCAGATCGATGGAATGTGCCTCAACGAATGCCGATACCGCTGCTTTGTCCGTGATATCCAACAAATAGGTATCGTCCGCCTGAATGACGTCCGTGAAGAAATATTGATGCTTCCCGTGCTCCTTACTCAGCACCTTCATCTCATTTCCCAACTGCCCGTTACTACCTGTAATTAGTATTTTCATAAAGTCATTTACGATATAACGATATTACGTAATTACGACATTTTAAAATGGAGAATCGAATTCTGCCATTTTAGGATGTTTCTTGTCCTTTTCGCTGATAATCCGCAGCTCTGCAGGGACTTGCCAGTCGATGGCTAAATCCGGGTCGCTCAGCAGCAGTCCGCCATCCGCTTCAGGATGGTAGAGGTTATCGCATTTATAGGTGAAGATCGCCTGATTGCTCAGCACCGAGAAGCCGTGCGCAAAGCCCCGGGGAATGAAGAACTGCCGTTTGTTATCTTCGCTCAGCTCTACGCTGTACCATTGTCCGAAAGTAGGACTGTCCTTGCGCAGATCAACCGCTACGTCCAGCACTCTGCCGACCGTGCAGCAAACTAATTTCGCCTGACTGTACGGCGGACGCTGGAAATGCAGCCCGCGTACGACACCATACGACGAGCAGCTCTGGTTGTCCTGTACAAACTGCGCATCGATACCCGCCTCGCGGTAACGCTGCTCGTTGTAGGTCTCTACAAAATACCCCCGCGCGTCCTTAAACACCTGCGGCTCGATGACCAGTAACCCCTCAATCGGTGTCTTGATAATATTCATAAAATCATTTACGATTTAGCCATTTACGATGTGCCATTAGCAAAAATGCGTGCAAAGGTACTGCTTTTTTTTGATATACGCAAATAAAATCGTAGATTTTTTAGGAATTAGGGCTTAGGTTCTAGGGATTAGGGGTAGAAAACCCTCCTTTAAGGGAGGGGCAGGGGTAGGCTTACACCTACCGGCTGAAGGGCAGGCATTGGCAGCGATAAGCTCTCCTGCGGCTGGCGCGGTCGTATGGAGAGATAGCGTAGGAGATCTTGAGGCCGGCGTCGAAGAGGGCGGCTTCTTTGACGAGTTTGCGCCCCTGCCGGTTCGCCTCCATGACCGGCGTGAGGAGACGTTGCAGCGGGAAGCCGTCCCGCGTGTCGCTGAGCATGGTCAGGCTCACCGCCTCGCTTTGCGAAGCCGTATGCTTGCTGAAACAATAGTCGAAATATGCGCCTACCATGATATACGAGCGGTAGGACTTGCCCCATGTCTTGATCGGGATGGCATAGCCCGCTTCGATGGCGCCCCACCACTGTACGGTAGGTAGGCTCAGCTTGCCGTTCTGCATCATCTCAAAATCCCGCGAAGCGGCTAAGGGGTACGACTCCTCGACGATATTGTCGTAATCCGGATAGTAAACCGCGAGCGCCGCGTGCCGGACGGTCTGCTTCCATCTGTTCGCCAGCGGAAAGACCGCCTTGGCGCCCGCTAAGAAATGAAAACCCTTCGCCGTCACCGCCAGTTGCAACGGGATGCCGACCGAGTATGTCGTGTAACGCTCGTTGAGGTCGCGGATGGAGTAGAGGATATCCATCTGCTCGTTCTCCACGTCGATGGTGGTGTAGGCGTCCTCGTAGTTCGTCTTGCCGAGCGAAGCGTTATGCATATCGATCGTCACGCCGGTACGAAAACCGATCACGTACGGCGAGAAATAGTCATAGTACACATGTGCTCCGCCTTGCGCCCCGACGCGTCTCTCGATGTACTCTGTCTTCCCGTTCCATCCGGCGACACCGCCGTGGAGACCCATTTCAAACAGGTGCTCGGCATGCAATAAGACGGGCAGAAGAAGCAATATGACGATTCCTGTTTTTCTCATAGCACGATCTTCTTTTCCGTCCATACTTCTTTGCCTTTCTCGTAACGGTAGAGATAGACGCCGCGCGTCATCTGTCCTTCGCTCACAGGCATACCTTGACTATTGTATATCTGCACCCGCGCAGGTGCCTCTTTCGGACCGTCTATCTCGATGATATTCGACCAGATGCTGCGGCCGTCGTTCAGGTGCACGTTCAGCTGGAACACGCCCTGCAGCTCGTTATGCTCCGAGTAGTCATCGCCCGTTGCACCGGGGATGGCTTGCTCATTCTTGTACCACTGGAACGCCGTCGCTGTCTGAGCCGGGAAATAGTTCCGCAGCGCCACGTTATTACAAAGCAGCTGCCAGTCATATTTATTGACGATGATCAGCCACAATTTCTCGCAATGGAACGTATCCAGACGCAGCACATAGTTCGTACCGGTACACTCCGTCCATTTCGGGTGTGGCATTTCCCGTTCTTGCGTCTCTACTTGTTCAAACACAAAAGTCTGACCGCCTATCGTCCACGTAAAAGGCATCAAAGTGTCGCAAACCGTGGTGTCAGCGGTAATAGTCACCACATTGGGACAACACACTTGTGTACCTAAAGTCAGTACACGGAGCATACTGTCGCAACCGAGTTCGTTCTTATACAGAATCTCATAGGTGGCAGGTTCTGTAAACAGCGTATCCCGCCAGCGATACGGCATCAAAGTGTCGCAAACCATGGTATCAGCAGTAATAGTGATTAACTCCGGGCAAGGCGGTACAGGCGGCTCACAATGCTCCGTAGTTACGTGCAACTCATAGTAGATACTGTCAAACCCGCAGTGACTATATACCGTGTCGCGCAGGGTGTCTGCGAGGACGAACTCCTTGCCGCGCCACGCAATCTGATCAATAGTGTCGCAGACCGTCGTGTCCGTCCTAATCGTATCCGGCGTCGGCGGTGTAGGTGGTTCCGGCGGCTCACATTCGTTCACTCTCAGTCGGAAGGGTTCACTCATCGCACGGCAGTTGACGCTCTCGATATTTCCATCGCCGGAGACGGCTACTTTGTACCATCCTGAGTCGGCTTTCTGGATGGTGCTGAAAGTGAGGATTTCTCCGTTGAAATCGGACATTTCTGTCCATGTGACGCTATCCGCTGAGTGCCACCATTTATAGGCTAAAGGTTCCGCAAACGTACCATCGTTGGTAAAGTTGGCAGTGAGGGTTGTTGAGGTGTTTGTACATACTTCCGCCTCGCCCTCAATCGTTACCGGCGGCGCGCAGAGACGGATCTCGATGTCATCGATGGCAAAGTCGTTGCCGTTAGACTGCATACAAGCATTCTTGATAATCAGCTTGATCGCCGTTCTACCCGGCGGCACCGTGAAATTCATACCCACCAGGTTCCAATGCGCCGAGTTTCTCCATTCGCCGGGCATCCCCTTATAACTTCGATCGACAGGAATAGGACCGGTGTTATAAGGTGTTGTGATCTCTGAACCTGTCTCCGGATCAGCCAGCACAAAACTTAACTGGGGGTCACCATTATTTCTATCTACGTCGTAGGAATGAGCGGTGGTTACATTCACGGCGTACGCAGTGAAGGTCAGCCGGGATCCTTCGCATAGGCCATCGATGATCGTCTCATAGATGGTAGCACCATCCGTCCTGCCATCGATCTCTAAGAGGTAGCCTCGGCTGTAGTCATTGGGGTAAGTGTGGTCGTCCATGATGAACCAGTGTGAGTAATTATACCCTCTAGAGTTACGGTATCCGACTTTGGTTACGAGGTACCGACCGCTACCCATGCCCCTGCAGCCTGGTCTGCCGTTGCAATGAGCGGTGTCGTAGATCTGCATGTAACTGCTGGTCATGCCCGGGACAGGATCCGTACCGGCTACCGGATCGGACGGGTCATTGCCGCCGAAATCTTCGCGGAAGAGAAGCGTCCCGTCCATGCAAAGCGTCTCCTCCTGCGCCATCATCGGCAGCGCAAGCGCCAAACATAGTACTATACCTAAGATCCGTTTCATATGTCCGTCCAAAAATTTGCGACTGCAAAGGTACTGCTTTTTTTGGGAATATGCAAGAGGAATCACATATTTTTTATCTCCTCGTAGGTAAAACCGCGTTGGAGGAGGAAACGGAGACGTTTGTCTTCGGAGTCGTTTTTGCGGGCGCGGATGAGCTTGCGTAAGTTGTCAAAATACGCGGTTTCATCGATGTTTTCCAACGCTGCGCGTATCTCTGATTCGGGAAGTTGGAGAGCCCGAAGGGATGCCTGTATCTTGAGACGCCCCCAAGACTGGTAGGCGACTTTGTCATGGACGTACGCTTCGCAGAAACGGCGGTCGTTGAGGAAGTTGTTGGAGTAGAGATTTTCTTCGATAAAATCGGCGGTTTCTGCATCTTGCAGTCCCCACTCGTAAAACTTACGACGTACATCTGCGGCGCAATGTTCCGCGCGGGCACAATAGGCCTGGGCTTTAGCGAGCCATTCGAGCTTCGATAATTCGGTCTTTGCCATAGATATCTTTGTGGATTTGGATGTCGGTGTAGCCAAGGTTGTCAAGCATGGCGGATAGTTGGGGTCCGTAGGCTTCGTTGATCTCGAAGAATAAACCCCTTTCCCGACCTCTCCCCTCAAGGGGCAAGGAGAACAACTCTGCGATGCGGCGGTAGAATCTCAAGGGGTCGTCGTCGGGGACGAAGAGGGCGGAGGAGGGTTCGAAGTTCAGGACGTTCGGCCGCATGGAGGTTTTTTCCGACTCGCAGATATAGGGAGGGTTGGAGACGACGAGGTCGTATTTAGGATTTAGGATTTCTTTACCCGCAGGGGGTACGATTTCTTCAAATTTAGGAGTTTCTTCGTTGAAATCGAAGATATCTGCGACTTGGAAGTTGACTTCGACCTTATTGCGGCGGGCATTCTCACGGGCGATGGCGATGGCTTCGGGGGAGATGTCGATGCCGGTGACGGACCATGAGGGATGCGCTTTCTTAAGGGCAATCGCAATACAACCAGAGCCGGTACCGATATCAAGGACATTTACCATTTGGTCATTTACCATTTGGACATTTATTCTCTCGACGAGTTCGGCGGTTTCGGGGCGGGGAATGAGGGTGGCGGGGGTGACGAGCAGGTCGAGGCCGCACCATAAGGTATGCCCGAAAATATACTGAATCGGTTCAAAATGCAAGAGTCGGGAGATGATTTCCTGCGATTTCTCTTGCATAATTGGAGAAAAAGCAGTATCTTTGCACCCGAATTGCAATTCGGTGCGGCTTTTGCCGGTGAGTTCTTCCATGATCCACCACGCCAGAGAGCGGGCTTCGTCCTCCGGATAAGCCGACTGAAGTTGCGAACTAATTTGACTGATTATTTGTTTCACGGTGCAAAGTTACAAAAAAATAATGAAATACGCAAATTTTGCTTATGAATTACGAACAATATATAGCTCGATGCATTGAAATTGCCCGTCGCGGGGAGTACTATGTGGCGCCAAATCCGATGGTGGGAGCGGTGCTGGTAGCCCCCTCCGACTCCCCTATGGAGGGGGAGGGAAAGGTTGCGTGCGAAAGGATTATTGCTGAGGGATGGCATGAGCGGTTCGGAGAAGGGCACGCGGAGGTGAATTGTTTTAAGAGCCTCGAGAAATCGAAATATCGCGACATCGATTTATCGAAATGTACGTTGTTTGTTAGTCTGGAGCCGTGCTCGCATTACGGGAAGACGCCGCCATGCGCGAAGTTGATTATCGAGAAGGGCGTCGGGAGAGTTGTTGTCGGGATGTTAGACCCGAACCCGTTGGTTGCCGGAAGAGGTGTGAAGATGCTGCGTGAGGCAGGGATTGAGGTGGTGGTCGGCGTGATGGAGAAAGAGTGCCGAGAGCTGAATAAACGGTTTCTGATGCTGCACGAGCACCACCGGCCATACGTGGTGCTGAAATGGGCGCAGACGGGGGACGGGTTTATAGACCGCCTTCGGCTGACAGACCGCTTCGCTGATAGACCGATTCACTTGAATGGTGCTCTTGCTATCTCGACGGAGCGGACGAAGGCGATAGTGCATCGGATGCGGGCGGAAAATATGGCGATTATGGTGGGGACGAATACGGTGATTATGGATAACCCGCGGCTGATGACGACTCATTGGGAGGGTCGCAACCCGATACGCGTGACGGTAGATCGGCACGGACGGATACCGGAGGATGCAAGGATTTGGGGAAGGGAGTCAGATTATCCCGGAATCGACCCGGTGATTGTATATCGAGAGAGGACCGATTGGGAGTATATATTAGAGGATCTCGCGGGAAGGGGTATTCACTCGATTATGGTAGAAGGCGGTACGACTTTGTTGAACCATATTCTCGAAACGGGAGTCTGGGACGAGATGCATATCGAGGTGGCACCGGAGATCACGATCGGCGAAGGAGTAGCGGCTCCCAACGTCAATTTGTCCGATTTCAACGGAGATTTTGAAGTGGTGGATGGGCATAAGTTATATACGATTTATCGAAAATAATGAAAAAAATGTGCAAAAAATTTGCGTATGTCAAAAAAAAGCAGTACTTTTGCACCCGCTTTTGTGAGAAAGCGTAATAAATGTGGCGAAGTTTTGATACAAGTATGATGCTTTAGCCACCATTGTTTAACTCTCATTTACCGGGTGGCTCGTAAACGACCAAATGGTAAATGACCAAATCGTAAATGCTTTTATGTATTTAACTTCTGAGAAGAAAGCAGAGTTGTTCGCTAAGTACGGCAACGACGCCAAAAACACCGGTTCTGCTGAGAGCCAGATCGCATTGTTCACCTTCCGTATCAACCACCTGACCGAGCACCTGAAGGCAAACCGCAAGGACTTCGGTACGGAGCGCGCGCTGACCGCTTTGGTAGGAAAGCGTCGTCGTATGTTGGATTACCTGAAGGCGAAAGACATTGAGCGTTACCGCGCGATCATCAAAGAGCTGGGTATCAGAAAATAAGATCGGCCTGCGGTCTGACAGAGTACAGACCGTTTCAATGACAGACCGGCCTTATGGCCTGACAGAAAACAGAAAAATCGTCCACACGGACGATTTTTTTTGTATATATCAAAAAAAAGTTGTAACTTTGCACCGTGATTGAGATTAAACCATATATAGAGCATGCGGTGCTGGTGGGTCTGATAACGCCGAGCCAGCCGGAGGACAGAACGAAAGAGTACCTGGATGAGTTGGCGTTTTTAGCGGATACGCACGGCATAGTGCCCGTCAAACGCTTCACGCAACGACTCGACCAACCCAATACCGCCACCTATGTCGGAGAAGGCAAACTCGAAGAGATAGACCAATATATCGCTGAGCATCATCCTATAGATGTGGTGATCTTCGATGACGAACTCTCGCCGCGGCAGATACGCAACATAGAGAAAGCGCTTAATCATAAAGGTCAGCCTGATGTCCGCGTGATTGACAGGACGATATTGATCTTGGAGATCTTCCTTCAGCGTGCGCAGACGAGTTACGCGAAGACGCAGGTGGAGATGGCGCATCTGCAATATATGCTGCCGCGCTTGACGAGGATGTGGAGTCACCTGGACCGTCAGCGCGGTGGTGGCGGCACCAACCGTGGTATGGGTGAGACGCAGATTGAGGCGGACAAGCGCGTCATCGGTCAGCGTATCGCGTTGCTGCGCGAGCAGCTGAAGACCATCGACAAACAGATGGCGACCCAGCGTCAGCACCGCGGGAAGATGGTTCGCGTGGCGTTAGTGGGGTACACGAACGTGGGCAAGAGCACGCTGATGAACCTGCTGAGCAAGAGCGAGGTCTTCGCGGAGAACAAACTCTTTGCGACCTTAGACACGACGGTGCGGAAGGTGACGATCGAGAACCTGCCGTTCCTGCTGAGCGACACGGTAGGGTTCATCCGCAAGCTGCCGCACCACCTCGTCGAGTCCTTCAAATCGACTTTGGACGAAGTGCGCGAAGCAGATCTCCTCATCCATGTAGTAGATATATCCCATCCGAATTTCGAGGAGCAGTACGAGGTGGTGGAGCAGACGATAAATGAAATAACCTCACCCCGCCCCTCTCCACAAGAGAGGGAGAGCAAGAAGGAGCGCAATCCTTGGGAACGCATCTCCTCCCTTGAGGGGAGGTCGGGAGGGGTTTCCATCCCGGAGATAGTGGTGTTTAACAAGATTGATAACTTCTCGTACGTCCCGAAAGAGGAGGACGACCTGACGCCGATGCAAAGGGAGAACTACTCGTTGGCGGATTTGCAGAAGACCTGGATGGCGCGACTGGGCGAGGATGCGATCTTCATCTCCGCGCGCAACAAAGAGAATATCGACGCGCTGCGTGCGTTGCTCTACGACCGTATCAAGGCAATCCACGTGAAGCGGTATCCGTACAACGATTTTCTTTTCCAGAACTATGAAGAGACAGATAATTAACAATATAGTTTAACTTTAAAATTGTACCATTATGAATGAAGAATTGAAACAAGTAATGGCAGTCGCCGAGGCTTGGACGAAAGAGCCGTTTGACGCGGAAACTCGCGCACAAGTGAAGGCGATGATGGAGGCAGAGGACAAGACCGAGCTCCTCGACGCTTTCTATCGTACCCTCGAATTCGGTACCGGCGGTCTGCGCGGCATCATGGGTCCGGGTACGAACCGTATGAACAAGTACATCGTTGCGATGGCAACGCAGGGTTACGCCAACTACATGCTGAAAGTGCAGAAAGAAGGCGGTTTTGAGCACGTGCAGGACGGTCGTGTAGCGGTTGTCGTTGGTCACGACTGCCGTAATAACGGTCGGCTCTTCGCGGAGACGGTAGCCAATATCTTCTCTGCGAACGGCATCAAGGTGTATCTCTTTGAGAGCCTGCGTCCAACGCCGGAGGTGAGCTTCGCTATCCGGCATCTCAAATGTCAGGGCGGTGTGAACGTGACGGCTTCTCATAACCCGAAAGAGTACAACGGCTATAAAGCCTACTGGGAGGACGGTTCGCAGGTGCTGCAGCCGCATGACCAGGGTATCATCGACGAGGTGAATAAAGTGACCCTTGCGGATGTCAAATGGGAGGCGAACAAGGACCTTATCGAGATCATCGGCGGTGAGATGGATTACGACTACATGATGGCGGTTAAGTCCGTTATGATCGACCAGGAGACTATCCTTCGTCAGAAAGACCTCAATATCGTCTATACCCCGATGCACGGAGCCGGTCGTCAGATCGTGCCGTTGTGTCTGCGTAGCTGGGGATTCCAAAACATCCACGTAGTACCGGAGCAGATGGTCATCGACGGTAACTTCCCGACGGTAGTCAGCCCGAACCCCGAGAACGCTGAGGCGATGACGCTTGGTATGAAACTCGGTACGAAGCTTGGTGCCGATCTCGTTATCGCGAGTGACCCGGATGCGGACCGTATCGCTATCGTCTGCCGCAACGACAAGGGCGAGTGGGTCATCATCAACGGCAACCAGACCAACATCATGTTCCACTACTACATCATCAATAACATGAAGCGGCTGGGTAAGTTCCGCGACGACATGTATATCGTCAAGACCATCGTGACCTCGGAGCTCATCCGTAAGATTGCGGACGCTCAGGGCGTTACCCTCACCGATGAATACACCGGCTTCAAGTGGATCGCCAACCGTATCCGTATGTGGGAAGGCAAGCGTAAGTATATCGGTGGCGGTGAGGAGAGCTTCGGCTTCCTGCCGTACGACGCCGTTCGCGATAAATGTTCGCCTTCGGCTATCTGCTTGATCTGCGAGATCGCAGCCTACGCGAAGGACAACGGCATGACGCTGTACGACTATCTGCTGAAGATCTACGCCGACTACGGCTTCCAACGCGAGACGACGATCAATGTCGTTCGTCCGGGTAAGACCGGCGCGGAGGAGATCCAGCAGATGATGAAGGACTACCGCGCTAATGCGCCGAAAGAGATCGCCGGCGAGAAGGTATGCCTCATCAAGGACTATAAGACCCTCGAGCAGAAGAAATTGGTAAATGGTAAATGGGAAAATGAGAAAATCGAAATGCCTCTGAACGCGACGAGCAATGTGCTGCAGTATTTCACCGAGGGCGGTCTCAAAGTCTCCGTTCGTCCGTCGGGTACCGAGCCGAAGATCAAGTTCTATTTCGAGATCCCGGTCAAGACCGAGATCGGCAAACCCTTCACCGGTGCCGACTACGAGCGCTGCACTGCGGAAGCGGAAGCCCGTGTTCCGGAAATCAAGAAGAGCCTGGGACTCTAATCTCCCCTCTTGCATCCGCCAAACTTGGCGGATATAAATAAGGTACGCGCACCCGCGCGTACCTTTGTTTTTGTCTCCTTCCCCTTTGCCCTTCGTCCCCTTCTCGCGCATTTTTGCGCGAGCCCTTACATTGTTCATTGCGTCCGGATATTATCCGGACACGGCTCCGCCGTCCTGTATGTCTGTTTCCGGCGGATTGTATCCGCCGTTTTCTTTTTCCCTTTTGCGCGAGCCCTTACTTTGTTCATTGCGTCCGGATATTATCCGGACACGGCTCCGCCGTCCTATATGTCTGTTTCCAGCGGATTGTAACCGCCGTTTTCTTTTTCCCTTTTGCGCGAGCCCTTTCTTTGTTCATTGCGTCCGGATATTATCCGGACACGGCTCCGCCGTCATTAATTCGTAATTTTTAATTTTTAATTTTTAATTCTTTATATATCTGCACATACACATACGTGTACAGACTCCCGTACCCCTTCTCGCCTTCTTGTAACCCGGCGCGATACGCTTGGAACCGCTCCTGCCACTCCTTCGCCTCGGCTACTGCCTCCGCGGTACACTCCTCCGGCTTGCGGGCGGCTTTCTCGATGGCGTGGGCGCGTTTCTGGGCGGCCTTGATCAGCTCCCGGTTCTTCGTTGCACCCTCGGACCACGCACCCTCATGTTTCTGCATGAAATAAATCTGGTGTTCGCTCCCGCTCCCTTTCCGGTGACGCGACACCAAACGCATGCCGTGGCTCTCACCGTATTTCTTGCTGTCCAGAGCCCCCGTCAGTTGATCTACAACTACATGATACTTTACTTTTCCCATAAAAATGTTTTTTAGGTTTATGTCTTTGAGTGCTTTTTCCCGTAAGGGTTTGGGATTTTGGAGATAAAAAGGACTAAAAGTTTACTTTTAAGGCATTTTTAGCAACAAAAGCACGGAAGTGCGTAGCACAAAAGCACTTAAAGGGTTTTATTGGTTTTTGTTTAATTTTGGTGCATCAGTATTAAGAATATATAATTGCTACTCGGATACATAGTATGCTAGACCATACCTAGACCATACCTAGACGATATAACCTACCTCACAGGCACATCTCCTTACTGTCCTTTACCTCTGCAACCCCCATTTGTCCGTTTTTTTCTTTCCCGCTGCAAAGATACAAAAAAAATCTGAGATATGCAAATTTTGTTCCCATTTTCGGTGATTTACAAAAACCGGCGAGGTTACCCCCCCCGCCGATTTTCTTTGTTCCTTTCTCGTGCATCCTTGCGCGAGTTTTCTTTCTTGGCACTTTCGCGGGGTATTATCCCGCTTGACTGTGTCTTTTTTCGCGGGATATTATCCCGCTTTTATTTTCTTCTTTTTCAGGGCAATTCGATTGCCCGCCTTGTATGTCCGTTTCTGCGGAATTATATTCCGCCCACCGCACGGTGCATTGATGCACCGTCATCCGCTTTATCGTACTTCCTGCCCGGTAATGGTATATACCTTCTCCCCGCGGAGGATGAAGATTTGACCGTTGATGAGGATCTTACGAACAACGTCTCTCTTTTGAGATGAAGTGTTATCTATATTTTTAGTAACCTCGGTACACTGAGCGTCCAAATGTAGATTTTTAATTTCCCATGTCGCATAGTTATTCGCTGCGCTTGTGTACTTGAATCCGAATACAGTATGCTCACCTACTTTATCAAGAGGAACATTAACGACAACATCCACGTAAGTCCAACTGGTATTGGATGCATAAGGCGAAATGGGGAGTTGCTGCCATGAGGAGGATTCTACACTGCCCTGATAGTCAGCAGAGATCCATAATGTCATTTCGCTCTCAAAATCTACTGCATCTCGGTGTACATGGCTGAACGAAAGTGTAATATTCTCCTTTTCGTTCAAATCTTGCTGTGGAGTCAATAACCATGCAGAAACTCCTCCGCGCTTCTTGCTTACTGCGCCATATCTGCTATTCCAAGTCCACACTTCCGCATTGTTAGTGGACATTTCGCCCCAGTCGCTCTCGCCGGTTGTTAACCAATCCATGTGAACACAACCGCTTACCGGTTTTTCTGTAGCCGTGTAGGTCGCGGTATAATCAGCATCTGCCGTTGCAGCAACGATAGTCGGAGACCAACCATCGAACAAATAAGTGTACTGCTCATCTTCGGGGCGTACTGGCGTAGTGCCGTCATAAGCAGGCATATCACCTTCTTCCACTTGGCTGCTTTGTAATACCGTTCCGTCCCAGTTGAGGAAGCGGATGGTGTAGTAAGTGGGTTGTGGTTTGGTTGTAGCCGTGTAGGTTGCGATATAATCAGCATCTGCCGTTGCAGCAACGATAGTCGGAGACCAACCATCGAACAAATAAGTGTACTGCTCATCTTCGGGGCGTACTGGCGTAGTGCCGTCATAAGCAGGCATATCACCTTCTTCCACTTGGCTGCTTTGTAATACCGTTCCGTCCCAGTTGAGGAAGCGGATGGTGTAATAAGTCGGTTGAGGAGGTGTAGAGCCTTCGCAAATAGCATCTAATTGTAGATTCTTTATAGACCAATAGGCATAACTTACACTTGCGCCTCCGTATGAAAATCCAAAAACTGTATTTTCGCCCACATATTGCTTTTTAACATTTATTACGGCTGTTTTATATCTCGGAATTGTAAGTTTTTGCCACTCGTCATCTTCTCTATCTTTGAAATCAGCACAAACCCAAAGTGTCAAATCTTGTGTAGATATATCTGAAGATACGTGGCTAAAGGATAATGTTACAGATGACATATTAGATAAGTCTTTAGCGGGTGTCCTTAAGAAATCATAGTTTGTTCCATGTATAGTAGCTCCACTATTTACATGATAGCCCCATAAACCATTATCACTTACAATTTCTCCCAAGCCATCTTGTCCAGTCTGTAGCCATATTTCATGTATGTCTTCGCATTCTCCTGAAGACGTTTTAAGCGTGTCATATTGTGCCGTATAAGTAGCATTACCGGTAACGGGAGTCAACTCCGGCACCCAGCCTGTGAATGTATAAGAGTAAATACCGTTTGACGGTTTGGCTGGATCTGTATGAGATGGCATTGAACCATAGTCATATTCTACTTGATCAATGATTGCTCCATCATTATCTTGGAATGTAATAGTATATTTTTTTAGTTCAAACTCTGCTGTAAACGCTGTATCTTGTGTTATCACTACACGACGCGAGTTTCTCGTCTCTCCATCATTCCATTGTACAAAACGATAACCGGTATTTGGAGTGGCGTAAAGAGAGATGCTTTGCATATATTCTGCTTGCTCATGATAGGAGACCGAACCTTGATTTGGATCATATATCACCGATACAGAGTAGGTATTTTTCGCTAAAGATGCTACATAGAGTTTATGCTCGGTGACAGTAACTGTACGTGGATTGTCTGTATTTCCATCAGACCATTGAACAAAATGGTAACCATAATTTGGTTCTACAGCAATAGTAACAACACTTCCGTACTCATATTCTCCCTCGCCTGTTAACGTGCACCATGTTTCTTGAGTTGCGGTGGACGTTCCGACTTTGATTTCATATAAAGTCTTAGCGAACAGAGCTTTAAACGTAGTGTCTTGAGTAATAATAACCGTTCGTGGGTTATCATGAACGCCATCAGCCCAACCCGCGAAATGGTATCCCTCCGTTGGAATAGGCATCAATTTGACAGACTCTTGGCATTCAACTTCAGTAGGTCCGTATCCTCCTATTTGATCATATATACCGCCTTGTTCTTCGTTGACTATTTTTGTAATAGTATATGTTGCTTTGGCAAAATAAGCAATATATGTTTTGTTCTCCGTGACTGTAACTATACGTGGGTTGTCTGTATTGCCGTCATTCCATTTGTCAAAGCGATAGCAGTCCGCAGGGGTCGCAGAAATGGTTACTTGGTCTTGGTATAGTGCAGAATCACTCCCCGAAGTTGTACCATACTGATCATTGAGAGTAATAGCTGAGATACTATATGAATTCTTCGCAAACTCTGCGGTAAACGTAGTGTCCTGCATAAAGTCGATTGAACGAGGATTATCGATATTACCATCATTCCATTGCACGAAATGGTAACCGCTGTTAGCTATCGCGGAGATAGTTACTAATTCGCCTACACTGTATTTACCGGCTCCTTTAACAGTACCCATTTCTGTGTTATTAACGGACAAAGAAAGAGTGGTCTTAAACCCGCCTACAGTAATATCCCGCTCGGCATAAACTCCGGAACCGTCAATGGCTGTGGCGCGAACTCTGACAGTACCGTTTCTTCCCTCGGTATTAGCTACTAACAAGCCGCTACTGTTGATGGTCGCCACTCCTTCTCCACTAACGATTTCCCATTTGACTTGTTTGAAGGTAGCTGAAATAGGTGACGTCTCTACATACAGATGCAGTACGTTTTGAGACGGAGAAAGCTCTACGGTACGCTCCATTGCCAGAATCGTCATCTGCTCTACCAATGTCGCTTGTACGGAAGAAGCGGAAGCCATTATATTACTGTGTCCGTTGCGGATTTGTCTTGCTTGAGGCATACGCTTGATGGCAGGCGCATTAGCTGCTGGAGCGCTAATTGTCCATTCTTCCGTAAACGCTTCGTTGGAATAGGCGATTGCATAGTAGCCGTTTGCTATAGGATTGTTGTCCGTGTAGGTACATTCATCTCCCGCAACTGTAGCAAAGACTTGCATGTTCGAAGCAGAAGAACCCCTCAGAATTTGGTAGGAGTCCACTACATCGCCTTGATAATAAGTCCAATAGAGGTTAATAGCCCCATTTAGACCATAGTTAGTCTGCAAATGCGGCGTTTTATGCGGTTTACTCTTAGGACTTTCGCCTCCGTATATAGAGGTGTACGCTATGCAATAGGAATTGCTCTTTACCGATGGATCAGAAGAATTGTCTATCCATTGTCCGGCGGAAACAGGAAGCTTGGCTTGTTTTACCCAGTTATTGGTTTTGCCTTCCTCTTTATATACAATCACGCTATCCACATACGCAGGCAGGTTCGCCGGTGCATCCCAAGTAACCATATTCTTTCCGGTAGTAGCGTCTACCATGACCAAAGAGATAGCAGGTGCATTACCGTTCCCTACAATGGTTGTGGAATCACGGAATGTATTCACCTCTCCGCAAACAGGATTATTCTGATAGAATTCAATCCAACCTATCTCGGAATCATTGGGAGAAGTTCCACTAAAACGAACACGGAAGATACGGGAATCCTTCTTGGGCAATACATATCCTGTGCAGTTGTCCGAAGTACGGAGAGCGAGGTTATCCAAATTCAAGTAGTTCTCCGGTAACATTACCTCTACCCATGAGTTATTCAATACTCGCTCAGGAAGGGCGAAAGTAAGGTCTTTTTGTGCGTTCTGCACATAGATAACCCGGGACGAAGTCTTGCCGTTCAGAGTTGCAGTCACGGTTTTAACGCCTTCCGTTGCCCATGAAACAGTGTATGTGCCATCGTTGTTTTGAGATGCCGTACCGCCGTTAAAGTTCCACGATATGCTGCCATTGTTCGTGCCTGTATAGGCAACTGTAACCGGCTCATTGAGGCAAGTATTGGCGGGCATGGAGATCAGAACCTGAGGTTGTACCGTAAAGGTATATACCGCGGACATAGGACTATGGGCGTTCCAAAGGTCTATAGACTGGATTTGGAACTCGTAGGTCTGTCCGCCGGTGAACTTGTCAATAGGAATGAAGTAACTGGTACCTGTAAAGTATGCATATCCCGGAATAATGGCAGCTTCATCATATAAGCCGTTTACAGGCGAGATGACAAAAGCATTATCCGTTCCGACTGACATTCCTTGTTTCTTGACACTGATATTGTATCGCATCTGGGCATATGGTGTCTCTTTATCTTTGGCAGCGTCCCAATACAAATATACGCCATCACTTTCTTGTACAGCTCGTAAGTTGGTCGGCACAGCAGGGACTGCGTTCCGGATATTACTTTTGAGTATATACTCATTCAAGTCCGGCACACCATCACCATTTAAATCTACAAAAGGATAGGTGTCTATATCACGAATGAATGTATAACTACTTTCATTGATATATTGACAAGAAACCGTACAATCATCATACATATATATTACGAATACTTTTGCTGCTGAAGAGTTTCCTGTAGATATAAAATCAAGATAACCATTGTTATCAAAATCATATCCCACCTTTAAATATCTGGTTTCTAACTCATTTAACTGAAAATCGCT
>CALZRN010000005.1 GCA_945828585.1 uncultured Bacteroidales bacterium
GAGTATCCACCTCTGGATCCAATCCGCTATACTTAGTAGCACAGAAGAGATTCGATGCAGAGAAGAAGATTCGACAAGTAGAGATATGCGCCTTCTCGGTCCATTTACGAGCCAACGTATAACCGATATTAAGCGACGCTAAACGAAGATAAGACGCATCTTCTACGTATTTGTCTGTCAACACGAGCGAGGTACAGTACGGATTGGCAACTTTAGCATTTGCATTTTGTTCATCAACATACGCTGCCATAGCTTTGTAAGCATCACCTGTTAAGTTGTTGCCGCTAAACTCAGCGGCGAAACCGCGCATGAAGTTTCCATTAGCATCAAAAAGTGAATAACGTTGATCATAAGCATATGCTGCCAGCAAGTTGCGGTTACGCGTAGAACTACAAACAGAAGAATAATCTAATGCCGCCATATTTACGACATCGTTACCAATAGAATATGTGAAGTTAGCAGCAAAATCAACTTTACCCCAGTTATCTCCACCGACAAAACAGTTAATATTAAAACCACCAGTTACAGTAGGCAGTGTATTTCCTATTTTCTGGAGGCTATACTCACCCTTTTCGTCTTTTACAATCTTCGGCATACCTGGATAAGCTATTCCTAACGGAGTTTCAATAGCCTTTCCTTCTGCATCCTTCCATCCCCCCATAGCTCCTGTACTTTTGTTATACGAAGCAAAATCAGCTGCAGTATACCATCCGTCTGTTTTGTAGCCATACACATCACCGACAGCAGAACCAGGAGTCAACATATACTCATACTCTTGCGTATAATACGTTGAGAAGCAACCGGTAGGAACCTTATACGTATCCATACCTCCAAGATCCACTACGGTATTGTGATTATATGACACATTCGCATCGACTGTTAATCCATAAGAAAGGTCTTTGGCGCGTCTATCGAGAATTACGCCTTTAATGGAGAACTCAACGCCCTTGTTATCAGTAGAACCGATATTACGATATTGGTAATTGTATCCACCCGTAGCCAAACGATAGCGAAGAATCAGGTCGTTAGTATTATTCCAATATAAATCAATTGCACCGCTCAAACGCTCGTTAAAGAAACCATAGTCAATACCAAAATCACGGGTAACCGTTGTCTCCCATTTCAAGTTTGGATTAGCAGCGATAAGGTAGTTGTTGGTTCCATTTTGACCATCCGTTAGTATTGTACCCATACCTTGCATATATGGAGATTGAGATGCCAGATAATCAAAATGGAGATATCCGAGATCAACTTGATTATTACCAACTGTTCCATACGATAGGCGGAATTTCAAGTTAGAAAGCCAACTTTGTGCCGGAGCCATAAACTCTTCGTCCACCATACGCCAAGCAACAGCCACGGAGGGGAAGAAGCCCCATTGATTGCCCTTTGTAAATCTAGAAGAACCATCTGCACGGAAAGTAGCGGTAATGTAGTAACGTCCCTTATAATTATAGTTTGCGCGTGCAAAGAACGAAAGCATATTGTCTGTAGGATCTACATAATTCTTGATAGTAGATTTTTGAGCCTGACCAAGTAAACTGAACACCTGCGCCCCAGAGAGCGTTGGATCAAATCCATACCCATATATGGTTCGCAATTCTCCTTTGTTAATAGTTTGCTCCTCACCTAACAAAAGTGAAAAATCGTGAGCATTACCGACAAACTTTTGCGCGTATTCAAAGGTGTTAGTTTCCTTCAAACGAGACGTAACATCGTTTGTCGAAACAGAATGACCGAAGCCCTGACCAACCTGAGCATTACCTTCACCTTGACGTGCATAAAATGTTGTTTTACCATAGTAGCGATCTTGAGCTACTGTACGGTTTTCATAACCCAACTCTGCTTTTAAGGTAAAGTACTTCAAGAATTTGTAACTAACATATCCATTCAAAGTAAGTTTATTATCTACCTTTTTCTTATAACTATCATCAATCGCAATAATCGGATTCCAAAGGTTACCGAGATCAGTATCATCTTCCATATCCTTTATGTAAGCCTCTATACCTGGAAGAGGAATGAAACTTACTGCATTACGCAAACGGCTCTCACTGGTTGAACCCGCATCTTGGGCGCTGTTTGTTCCTGCGCCCAACACATTGGTATTTGTATAACGCGCTGTGGCGGCGATCGTCAAGTTCTTAATCGGTTTGAATTTCGTTTTTAAGGAAATATTGTTTCGGGAGTAGTTAGAACCGTACATGATAGAATGATCATCAATACGGTTGTATGTAAAGTTAAAATTAGCGGACTTCATACCGCCAGAAATATTAAAGGTGTGATTGGAATTCAAGTGATTACCTCCAAATGTTGCATCTTGCCAATCAATATCACCATTTTCATCTTTAAAAGCATGATATATATCCAACTGATTTTGGCTCATATTGGGAAAAGCAGCAGAAAGAGCAGACTCGTCAGTACGGAATTTCCTCCATTGTTCAATTACGCTACTAAATGAGCCATGAGTCTTCTCCGTTTTATTATATCCAACGCGATCAAAATACTTGTAGAAGTTATCTAATAACTTACTATCTTGTCCTTTTCCATCAAAATATGCATATTCATACTGCATACGGAGAAAATCTTCTCCATCCATCATATTATATTTTTTTGCAATATGACGCCAACCCATATATCCAGTATAGTCAGCATGAATAGTCATTTTCTCGCCATCTGCCGATTGTGTATCTTTGGTAGTAATGATAATAACGCCGTTCGCACCTTGAGCACCATAGATGGCGGTAGCCGCAGCGTCTTTCAAGACGTCCATCGAGGCGATGTCACTCGGCGCGATATCCGAGATACTCGACACAGGAAAACCATCCACGATATACAACGGCTCATTACTTTGCGTCAATGACGTACCACCGCGGACACGGATCTTCACGTCAGCATCCGGGCTGCCTTCCGTCGTTGTAACCGTCACACCGGACAACTTACCTTGCAGCGCTTCCGCAGCAGAAGTAACAGGAATATCCTTCAACTGCTCTGCACCTACAGAAGCCACGGATGTCACAACGTCACGTTTCTTCGTCGTACCATAACCGGTTACAACCACTTCCTCAAGTACCTCACTGTTTTCGGAGAGTACTACGTTCATCGTGTTGCCGGTGATGTTCAGCTCCTGGGTCTTCATACCGATGTACGAGAAAACCAACACCTTCGCATCGTCGGGGACATCCAGACTGTAGTTACCGTCGAAATCTGTCACTGTACCAATAGTGGTACCTTTCACGACCACGGAAGCCGAGATAATCGTCTCGCCCGTCTGATCCTTTACCGTTCCGCTAATCACACGTGCTTGAGCAGCCATACCTACGAAAAGTAAGGCCGAAAGCATCATGGTACGGAACACTGAGAAATTCAATTTCATACAGAGAATTTTGTTTGTTTTTATGATATAGTTAATTTAAATGATATTACGTTTTACGTAAACAGGTGTCAAAAAACGGCGCAAAGGTACAAAAAAAGCGTCAATCTCATGTAGAAAAATTGACGTAAAAATTACACATATGTACTTTTTTGCTAAATTGACTTGTCAAAACGGCTCTGCATAGGTACAACCCTCGCGCCATCTGGAGCAGCCGTAACGCGTATTGCCGCGGATGATCAAGCCCTGTCGGCAAACGGGGCAAAGCATGCCTGCCTTGTTCGTCTTGACATCTTTGACGACTCCGGAAGTCATCTCCTTGAGTTCCGTCAAGAAATCTTGCGCTTGATATTCGCCTCGCTCTATCTCACGCAGTTTTTTCTCCCATAGACCCGTCAACTCTGCGGACTTAAGCAAGGGAGAGATAATCGTGTGAATGAGATCGATACCCACTTGAGTAGCACGGAGCGACTTACCTTGCTTTTGGATATACTTGCGTTGATAGAGTTTCTCGATGATGGCTGCGCGGGTAGATGGACGACCTATACCATTCTCCTTCATCGCCTCACGTAGTTCGTCATTCTCGACCGTTTTGCCGGCCGTCTCCATCGCGCGCAGAAGAGTCGCCTCCGTGTAATACTTAGGCGGAGTTGTCGTCTTCTCTTTCAAGAACGGCTCATGAGGCCCACTCTCGCCTTTCACAAACGCCGGCAACGACTTGCTTTCCTCCTGATTGTCGGAGTTCTCGGCTTCATCGGAGGTATCCTTTGTACTTTGTACTTCGTCACTTTGTCCCTTCTCAAACACGGTTCTCCATCCGGGTTTGAGAACCTCCCGCCCGGTTACTTTGAAATCAATCTCACCGGCTTTTGCCAGAACAGTCGTGTTGCTAACCTCGCATTCGGGATAGAAAGCCGCAATGAAATGCAATGCCACCAGATCATACACCTTCTTCTCATCCGCCGTCATGGCGTCCGGCCGCTGCCCCGTAGGAATGATAGCATGGTGGTCGGTAACTTTCTTGTTATCAAACACTTTCTTCGATTTGGGTAATGAGCCGGCACTTTTCTTGCCATCGGCTTTGAGCCCCAATAACGGCGCTACCTGCGGGAAATAGTCTTTGATGCCCGCCAACGTACCCGGTACTTTGGGGTAGATATCATCACTCAGATAAGTCGTATCCACACGGGGATAAGTGGTCAGACGTTTCTCGTAAAGAGACTGAATGAGCTGAAGCGTCTGCTCTGCGGAAAAGGAATATTTCTTATTACAATCCACCTGCAGCGAAGTTAGATCATACAGTTTCGGGGCAAACTCCGTACCTTTCTTCTTCTCCACAGAGGTAATCAGGAACGGCTGGTCTTTGATAGCGTCCACAAGTGCCTGTCCCTGCTCCTCGGAAGTGATGGCATATTCGTCCTCTTCCGTCGGTAATTGGGCACTAAAAAGTGTGTCGCGGTAGTTGGTTTTCAACTCCCAATAGGTGCGCGGCACGAAGTGATCGATCTCCGCCTGCCGTTTTACCACCAGCGCTAACGTCGGCGTCTGTACACGTCCCACGGAGAGCACCTGCCGGTCTTTTCCACTCCCGCGCGCGTACCTTATAGTATAGGCGCGCGTGGCGTTCATGCCTAACAACCAATCGCCTATCGCCCGCATCATGCCCGCCTCATATAAGTGCTGGTATTCGGATTGATCTTTCAGTTGGCGGAATCCCTCACGGATAGCCTCTTCGGTCAGCGAGTTCACCCACAGACGCTTTACCGGACACTTGCATCCGGCCTGCTGATAGACCCATCGTTGGATGAGCTCTCCTTCCTGACCGGCATCACCACAGTTAATGACCTCATCGGCACCCGCAATCAGCGACTTGATGACATTAAACTGCTTATGTACCCCTTCGTCACCGGAGACTTTGATAGAAAAACGCGGAGGAATCATCGGCAAGGAACTAAGGCTCCAAGCCTTCCATTGGTCTGTATATTCCTGCGGATCGAGCAATGCGCATAAGTGACCAAAGGTCCAGGTCACCTGGTATCCATTGCCCTCAAAATAGCCGTCCTTGCGCTGCTTGGCACCCAGGACGTTCGCTATATATGCACCCACAGAGGGTTTCTCCGCTACACAGACAATCACGTGATTTACAATTTAGTCATTTACCATTTACGATTTCTGCACTCCGTAACCATACCCGTAACCGGCACGAAGACCCTTCACGCCGTTGAGCACGCAGGTGACATTATGCATCCTATTCTGGGCGATGACATTATTGATATACTCGATCATCTCCGACGGCGTGTATTTATAACGGCATACAAAGATGGTTATATCTGCGATGCGATCCAAGAGATAGGTATCGCTCACCAAAGCCACCGGCGCCGTATCCACGAGAATATAGTCGTACCGCTTACGCAACTCCGCGAAGAGCCCATCGACACGCTCGGTCTGCAGTAACTCTGCCGGGTTGGGAGGTATCGTTCCGCAAGGGATGATATCTAAATTCGGATGCTCGCCGCTCGGTACAACGATATCGTCTATCGCAACATCCGGATCCGCCAGATAATCCGTCAGATGACCTTTATTGCTCAGCCCGAAATAAGCAGCTAACATCGGTTTGCGGATATCCAATCCTACCAACGCCACTTTCTTTCCCAAGATAGCCAACGACAAGGCTGTATTACTTGCCACATACGATTTTCCATCTCCGTTGATACATGAGGTCACCAAAATGACCGGAGATTTCACATCGGCAGGAATCACATAGCGTAAGTTCGTTCGGATCAGGCGGAACAACTCAGCCGAAACCGTTGACTCGCCTTCATGGATTGCAATATGCGCATTCCTGGAGTTTTGTACCAACTGCCCCAACAGAGGTGCATGAATTCGCTTCTCAAACTCCTTCGGATCGTCGATCTTGTCATTGATAAGGACGTAAAGATATAGGATTCCTGCGGGTATCAACAACCCCAAAAAGATACATATCAGCATCAGTTTGATAAGCTTCGGAGACTGACTCTTAACATCGCGTTGCGGGACATCCAGCACTTTCGCCGGCATCGTCGTCGCAGCCAACATCAGGGCATTCTCTTCACGTTTCTCATACAGAAAGACATACAAACGCTCTCGTAATTGTTGCTGGCGTACAACGCGTACATACTCACGCTGCTGCTCCGGGGCATCTTTGATTTTACGGGTGTATTTCGAGTCCTGCGACAGAAGATTGCGCTGGCGGATCTTCAAGCTCTCGCGCACCGACCCTATCGTAGCGATGATGTTTTGACGCATGATAGCGAGTTGCGCATTCATCTGCTCAATAACGGGGTTGTCATCCGTGGCGGTACGAAGAATACGCATGCGTTGCAGCAGCAAAGCGTTGTATTCCGACAGGCCGCTCGACAGCGATGCATCCGTCACACCGATATTCGAAGGAATGAGGCTATTACGTTTGGTTTCGTCCCGCAAGAATTCATCGATATACTCCACCAGACTCAGCTGAGTCTCTATCTCCGCCATTGCGCGTTGCTCCGCACTGCTGGCCGAGAGAAATAGTTGCGCTTGGGCCTGGATATCAGCGATGTTATTGCTCTCTTTATAGTCCGAAACAGCATTCTCGGCGTCGGCCAGCTCCTTTGTGATGATAGCCAACCGCTCCTCGATAAAATTCGCCGTGTTCGTCGCAATCATATTTTTGTCCACCACGGCATTCAGGTTATATTGCTCGATCAGCTGATTCAGCAAGGCCTTATCGCGTTCGGGCATGGGGGACTTTATCGACATCTTGATGATGTTCGATTCCTTCTTGTATTGCGAAATAGATAGCATCTCGCCATAACCGGCCACTACCAACTCGCGGCGACTGTGAAAAACACGATACGTCGTATCTTGACTCAACGCGCGGTTGGCATGGATCTGTATCGTTCCGATTCCCGTCTCTATTGGCGCATTCAAACTCTCCACACGGGTTGTCGAACGATGGAAGAAACCGTTTTTGGTTTTTATCTTATACCCTTTTGAGGTGGGTTTTACGATAATGGAGAAGGGGGTTTTCTCTGCCCTTTCCGTCAAAGATATATAGTCCACAGAAAAAGCCGGATTCCGAAACTCGCCTTCCCATCTCAGCGAACCTTTTTTCGCATGTGCATCCCAGAGATCAAGGGCATCAATAGCCTGATACAACAGGCCTCTCGAAGCCAACACCACCACCTCGTCTTCGGCTGCCTGATTGCCGGTCAAACCCAACATTGACAAAGATGCCATCTCTTCGCCAAAGCCGTCTTTTTGACGCAACATGATGGCGGCATCGGTCGTCCACTTAGGGCTCTTTCGCAAATAATAGCAGACACCCAAGAGTACAAAACACGCTACTCCTATCGCAAACCACCACCAGTGCTCCAGCACAATGCGCATCACTTTGCGCAAATCTATCTCGTTATTTTGATTTGTTTCCATACACCCTTAATTTTTTACGACTGTCACAATTATCGTTGCAGCACTCAATGCCGTAGATACTACGCTCAGCCACAAACCGGAATTCGTACTACTGATAGCGCGCACCTTGTTCGGCGAGACATAGACAACATCGTTTTGTTGAAGGAAATAATAGGGAGAGGTATAGATATCTGCGTTCCCTAAATTGAGTCGCGCCAACTCTAATTTTCCGTTTACCTCGCGGGTGATCAACACATTGTCTCTACGGCCATACGGAGTCAGATCACCGGCTGCTGCAAGAGCGTCAAAGATAGTCATCCGACCACTCGGCATGGATACTTGACTCGGACGGTTCACCTCGCCTAACACCGACACTTTTGCGCCAACAACCGAAACCCGCACAGTGGGGTCAATCACCTGTTGGGACAAGACCTTGCGAATCGCCTCCTCTGCCTCGGGACGGCTCAGTCCGCCTACTTGTAACTTTCCCAACACCGGCATCTCGATATACCCCGCCGCATCCACAACATAGTATTGCAACATCGGAGTCGTCTGAACCTGATTAGACCCGGGAGCCGCATAAATAACCGTCGGAAGGTTATAAGGAGCTACTGCCTCTTTATCAAGCGCTGATACAAAAACCGTCAGAGCATCACCCGGACGAATCACATGTTCCGTCCGAGGAGAGTATTTCGCATTGATGGAATCAACCTTAGACGCATCCGCATCATGCAGGTAAGTTAATTGTTTCTGCGTTACACAACTCACAGCCGATATAGCGGCTATAATCAACACACAGAATTGTCGAGTAATTTTATACATAGTTCTTCCAAAGTATTCAAAAGCGTGCAAAGGTACACATTTTTTTTGACATACACAAGAATATACACTTTTTTTATCAAATTATTTGCATATATGCAAAAAATATTGTAATTTTGCATGACATTTTGTCAGGTTTACTATGACGCAACAAGAATTATTAGCTATCAAACAGCGTTTCGGCATCATCGGTCAAAGTCCGTTGCTGAACCGCGATATAGAGATTGCCGTGCAGGTCGCACGCACGGATCTGAGTGTGCTCATCACTGGAGAGTCCGGTGTGGGAAAGGAGCATTTTCCGAAAATCATCCATGCTTTCTCTTCTCGCAAACACGGTGCCTATTTTGCCGTGAACTGCGGCGCCATCCCCGAGGGCACCATCGATAGTGAGCTGTTCGGACACGAGAAAGGCGCTTTTACCGATGCCAAGAACGAGCACAAAGGGTATTTCGAAATAGCCGATGGAGGTACTTTATTCTTGGACGAAGTGGGAGAACTTCCTCTTCAGACGCAGGTTCGTCTGCTACGTGTCTTGGAGACCGGCGAGTTCCTGCGCATGGGCTCCAGCCAAGTCCGCAAGACCAATGTCCGCGTCGTGGCAGCCACCAATCTGAACATGCGCCAGGCTATAGACGATGGCCGCTTCCGGGAGGATTTGTTCTACCGCCTCAACACCGTAGAAATACGCGTACCCGCGCTGCGCGAGAGAAAAGAAGATATACCTCTGCTCTTCCGTAAGTTCGCCGTGGATTTCTGCAACCGATACCAGATGCCCCCTCTCTCACTCAACGAAGAGGCTACGCGCTTGCTCCAAAACTCCTATTGGCGTGGTAACATCCGTCAGCTCAAGAACTTAGCCGAACAGATTGCCGTCATCGAGATGGATCACCAGATCAATGCCGACACGCTCCGCCAATACCTGCCCAAAGAGGAAAACCAACAGAGTATCGTCCTGCGAAAGACGCCGACTGAGTCCACCGGGAAAGACTACTCACACGAGATTGGCATCCTTTATAATATGGTCATGCAGAATAAGAAAGAGATAGAGGAACTCAAAGAATTACTTCATCCTTCTCCGGCAAAAGAGCATGAGATCTCGCCCGCAGCGACCATCACCATCTCTCCGTCGCCCGACACAACGCCACGAAAAACCATCGAGGCAGAAGATATCGAAGATAGCTTGCGCGTGGATGAAGGAGAGAAAGAACTGATCCGACGAGCCTTGGATCTAACGAATGGCAACCGTAAAGAAGCCGCCGCAAGACTCGGTTTCTCTGAACGAACACTATATCGCAAAATCAAAGAGTATGGACTATAATAGAGCAAATCAGACTGGCGAGACACTATCGAGACAGAATCGGATCGGTACTAAAAGGGTACTAAACAAGAGTAAAGTGCTATCATTCTGCGGTACACTTTTACTCCTGCTGGCCTCTTGTTCTATCTCCTATAAGTTCAACGGAGCGAACATCAACTACCAGACTACCCACTCCATCTCCATTGCCGACTTTCCGAATAACGCGCCATTGGTGAACCCTACCCTCAGTAACAATCTGTCGGAGGGCATCCGAGACTTATACCAACGTCAGACACGTCTGCAGATTCTACGAAAAGGCGGTGATCTGGAGTTAGAGGGCGAAATAGTAGGATACGACATCTCCCAAGGAGCCATCGGTGCTGACAGCTATGCTTCGGAAAGTAAACTGACCATCCGCGTCAACGTACATTTCACCAACAACATCAACCCCGAAGACTCGTTCGACAAGACGTACTCTGCATCGCAGACCTTCGACGCCAGCCGACTCTTGACAGACGTGCAAGACGAGTTATGCGCAATCATCATTCAGGAGATCGCGGAGAACATCTACAACGATACAGTAGCTAAATGGTAATAAATCAGCCCCGAAAGAGGCTGTTTTTATAGAAGTACAATTTCGACCCGCCGGTTCATCTGACGGTGCTCTTCACTGTCATTAGGCACAATCGGATCTCTTTCTCCTCTTCCCTCAATCTCGATCCGGTCTACATGAATACCGCGTCGCTCCATCTCGCTACGCACCTCTTGACATCTGCCTTCAGACAGAGATTGATTGGAACGGTCCGAACCGATATTATCCGTATGCCCCACAATGCGGATTCGCTGGGTGGGACGGATTCTCAGAAATTGATACAACTCATTCAATGCCGGCTCAGAAGTAGCCAGAATACGAGTCTTTCCGTTCGCAAAATAGATGTTATGCAGCACAAATGATTTCACCTCCTTCGGGGACATCACCACTCCGCCAAACAATGCGGGATCCGTGATAGTATCACGGAAAGGAAAATAGTCCACGGCTGTAGCCTCTATAGTATAATAGGGAATACGGTCATCTAACAACACCGCCAACACCGAATGCAGCGTATCCGACGTGGTTTGCATGATACGTTTCCGCTCATGATTGCGAACAATAACATTTGCTGCCACCGGACGCGATGTCAGCGAATCCGTCACCGTAAATGTCAGACGGGTCTCCGGATACAAATAAACCTTGACGGTATCTTCATCCGCCCGGTGATTAAAACGAACCGTATCAGAAGGAAAGAACCCGGTCTTCGCAGCCGCCGCCCAATACTGACCATTCGGCAAGCCGCGGGAGACACGGGCGCGTTTGTTATCCGTGGGCTTGTTGACCTTCGGCTTCTTATTCGGACGAGCGTTCTGCTCTTGTACCGTAATATGCGTTGCCGGTAGCGGTTCGCCGGTCTTCTGGTTAAAAGAATAAACGTACAGCAAAGGCCTACCTTCCTTGATTCTTTTCTTCTTATCTGCTTTCAGCTTTGCTGCCCTTTTCTTCTCTGCCTTGCGCTTCGCTGCTACTCGCTTCTGCTCCGTCTTAGCACGCTGTTTCGCACGCTTCTGCGCATTCGATGCCGCATACAAATCGCCACCTCCGATCATCAGAGCCAGCGCACATAGATATATCACGATTCGAAAACGCATAAGATACAAACGTTGTTTTTTCTTCTTAAATATCAACAGGAGGATAGTCCCGTGACTACCCTCCTGTCGTGGTCCCACTTGGGCTTGAACCAAGGACCCCCTGATTATGAGTCAGGTGCTACTAACCAACTGAGCTATGGGACCGTAGTCAGTATTATTTCTTCTGACGGGCATTGCTGAAGAGCACAAGGCTCTCGTCTTTGGTAATCTGCATCTCCTTCGCCGTCAACTCCGGAATATTCAGCTTAGTTCCCGGGAGCAACGCATTCGGATTAGAGATCTTCTCTTTATTGGCAATGTAGATATATACCCAGCAATAGGTGTTGTTATAGTATTGGCGTGCCAACTTAGCCAGCGTTATGCTCTTCGTTACCGTCACTTCCTCTCCGCCGCGTTGCTGGTAGGTGTTGACTTTCTCCAGACGACTACTCTCCGTCAGAGGCACTGTCTTCTCGCCCTCCGGGCGGTTGGCTTTCTGGTCATCCAGGTTATTCTTCATACGATCGAAGGTCTCCTTATCCACCAGACGGATAGCGGCGCGACGGTTCGGACCATACGAAGTGGTGCTGCGACGAGCGATAACCTTACCCATACCACCGGCATGCATACGCTCCATCTCGATGCCGTGCTCCTGAGCCAACTCTTCCACTACATTGTCCGCGCGTCTGTCGCCCAATGCATAATTGAAGCTGTTAGATCCGGTATTGTCGCAATAACCCGTTACAATCGCATACAACGTGGTATCCTCTTGCAGACGCTCTGCTACTTGCTGGATAGTGATCAGACCTTCATTGTCAATATCGGATTTGCCTTTAGCAAAATATACATAGTAGTATTTATCCTGTTCTCTCTCTTTTTCAAACTGGCGAAGCGTCTCGCGGATGATAATCGAGTCACGACGCAGGATGACGGTGTCATGACAAGGTTTCTGCTCAACCTTCTTCTCCCATGTATCGAATGCGCTGATGTTACGTACGTGGTTCTTGGATTGCGACTCAAATTTAATACGCATATTCAACGTCACGTCAAAGATACCATCGTTGTTCTTCGACGCAAACGAAGAGGGGCTATACGGGTGATATCCGCGTCCGTCCACGTAGTCACGGGTAAAATAGGAATAGTTTGCACGTACACCGAGCGCGAGGGTTCGGTTGAGGTTAAACTCCACATTTACACCTGTCTGCAGGTAACCGATAGACTTATAACCCTTATCACGCTCCGGAGCTACTTCACCATCCGCATTGATATACGATGCCGTATTTCCTCTCTTGTGTGTCGGATTATATTCAATGCCCGTACGCGGATCAACATAATAATCATCCATATGGTATTTGGTCCTTCTATAGAACGCAACACCACCGCCAACGTACGGAATTACGGAAAGTATCTTCTTTTTCGCACGCGGGAAGATGAGACTAATAAGGTCCATAGACAAGTAACCTCCAGCTTTATGCATATGACCGGTCAAGAGGGTATCTGCATGGCCTGTTGCACCCGTTACGGTGTACATATCGTACATATACTCGATACCCAAACTCCACACCGGAGTAAAGTTATACTCCAACGCCAAACCCGCAGCCGGTACTGCAACGGTATGCTTTGCCTCTGATGTAAAATCTCCATCGAAGGAACTAAATCCTATGTGAGGAATAATCGACCAGTGTGCAAACTCCGGCGGAATATTCTCATTCTCCTCCACTTTGTAAGGATGAGCACCCTTTGCTTCTTCACTCTCCTGAGCCCACATAGGCAGGCTAAGAAGCAACAGAGACAAGATATATAAGCCTTTTTTCATGATAAAATGAGATTTTATCGTCATATTCACAATTCAGGGCGCAAAGGTACTGCTTTTTTTTGACATATGCAAACTTTTTGGCAAAAAAATTTTTTTTTGTTACTCAGTATTGCATATATGGGATTTATTTTGTATCTTTGCACTCGATTTAGTTACATCGTATTTCAAATACTAAAACGCTATATATTATGGACATTTTAAATCAAATGATTGCGCGCGCGAAGGCTAATCCGCAGCGCATTGTGTTGCCGGAAGGTGACGAACCTCGTACGTTGGAAGCTGCAAACATCCTGTTGAGAGACAAGATTGCGCAACTTATTTTGATTGGTGACCCGGAAAAGATCAAAGCCATGGCTGCTGAAAAGGGTTATGAACACATCCATGAAGCGAAGATTGTAGACCCGATTCACGATCCGAAAATGCCGGAGTACGCGAATCTACTCTTCGAGCTCCGCAAGGCAAAAGGCATGACGGAGGAAGAGGCTGCGAAGAAAGCACAAGATCCTTTGTACCTCGGCTGTCTGATGATCAAGGCAGGTGATGCAGACGGAGAACTCGCTGGTGCACGCGGCACAACGGCAGATACCATCCGCCCCGCATTCCAGATCCTCAAGACCAAACCCGGTTGCTCCATCGTCAGCGGGGCATTCCTGATGTTCACTCCGGCTAAACACTTGGGAGAGAACGGATTCCTGCTCTTTGCCGACTGCGCCGTAAACCCGAATCCGGATGCTAAACAGCTGGCAGAGATAGCTATCTCTACAGCAGAGACCGCACGCGCTATCGCAGGCATCGAGCCGCGCGTAGCTATGCTTTCCTTCTCTACCAAGGGTAGCGCTAAGCATGAACTCGTGGACAAAGTAGCCGAGGCTGCCAAGCTTGCCAAAGAGATGGCGCCTGAGCTGGCTCTTGACGGCGAACTCCAGGCTGACGCAGCGCTGATTGAGTCCGTCGCTGCTACCAAAGCGCCGGGCAGTCCTGTAGCCGGAAAAGCAAACGTACTCGTCTTCCCGGATCTCCAGGCTGGAAACATCGGCTATAAACTCGTGGAGCGTTTCAGCGGGGCGGACGCCGTGGGACCGATTCTCCAAGGTATCGCCGCGCCGGTCAATGACCTCAGCCGCGGATGCAAAGTGCAAGACATTGTTCAAATGGTGGTTATCACTGCCAACCAAGCTATTAAGTAATACATGAAGGTTCGGGCAAGTCGAGTGTAAGCTCGCTTACGCTACTCGACGTAGCCGAAGCTCCAAAATTTTAATTCATTACAATTATGAAGATTCTGGTATTAAACTGCGGAAGTAGCAGTATTAAATATAAGCTCTTTGAGATGGAGAGCAAAACCGTGATAGCGCAGGGTGGCATCGAGAAGATCGGTCTGCCGGATTCGTTCCTTCTGGTCAAACTGCCCAACGGTGAGAAAGTAAAATTTGAGAAACCCATGCCGGAACACACCGTGGGTATCGAGCTCATCCTCGAGAAACTGGTGGATCCGGAAATCGGCTGCATCAAGGACCTCAAGGAGATCAACGCTGTCGGTCACCGCGTAGTCCATGGTGGCGAGAAATTCAACAAATCCGTGCTCATCACCCCGGAGGTAAAAGCGCAGATCGTGGAGTGTATCGACCTCGCTCCGCTGCATAACCCCGCTAACCTCAAGGGTATTGAGGCGATCGAGAAGATCCTGCCGGACGTTCCCCAAGTAGCTGTCTTCGACACCGCCTTCCACCAAACCATGCCGGACTACGCGTACATGTACGCGCTTCCTTATGAATTATACGAGAAGTACGCCATCCGCCGCTATGGTTTCCACGGCACCAGCCACCGCTATGTATCTGCACGCGTATGCGAGTTCCTCGGCGTCGATCCGAAAGGCAAGAAGATTGTTACCGCCCACATCGGTGGCGGCGGAAGTTGCACGGCTGTCATGGACGGCAAGAGCGTGGACACCTCTATGGGGCTGACGCCGGTGGAGGGTCTCGTCATGGGTACACGTGCCGGTGACCTCGACCTCGGCGCTGCTACCTTCATCATGGACAAAGAGCATATGGATACCGCTGCTTTCAACAACCTCGTCAACAAGAAGTCCGGTCTCCTCGGCGTCTCCGGTGTCTCCAGCGACTGCCGTGACATTGAAGCGGCCATCAAAGAGGGCAACCAACGCGCTGACCTCGCACGGAAGATGTTCATCTACCGCGTGAAGAAATACATCGGTGCGTACGCCGCAGCAATGAACGGCATCGACATCCTCGTCTTCACCGCCGGTATCGGAGAGAACGATCCGTACATCCGCGCAGAAGTGATGAAGGGTCTCAGTTACCTCGGCATCGAGCTGGACGAAGAGGCGAATAACGTTCGCGGCGAAGAGCGCATCATCTCCAAGAAGGGCTCCAAAGTAACCGTCTGCCTCATCCCCACCGACGAGGAACTCATGATTGCCACCGATACCCAAGCTTTGGTATAAAAAACACACCACTATCTACCATGAGCAAACCCATTATTTACCAACTCTTCCCGCGCCTTTTGGGCAACTACAACGAGACGCGCAAACATAACGGCACCAAGGAAGAGAATGGCTGCGGGCGATTTGTAGATATCAACGAGCGTGCGCTCAAGTCCATCGCGGACTTGGGTGCCACGCATGTTTGGTACACCGGAGTCATCCGACACGCCACAGCCCAATACAACAACCCGGCTATCACCAAAGGCAAAGCCGGTTCGCCTTATGCCATCACCGACTACTACGATGTCGATCCCGACTTGGCAAAGAACGAAGCCAAGCGTATGCAGGAGTTCGAAGCCCTTGTCAAACGCACCCACAACGCCGGACTCGGTGTCATCATCGACTTTGTGCCCAACCACGTCAGCCGCGAGTATAAATCTCTCTGCAAACCTGCTGGCGTAGAGGATCTCGGAGAGAAAGACCATCCCGAATGGGCCTTCTCGCCGCTCAATA
Source organism: uncultured Bacteroidales bacterium (assembly GCA_945828585.1). GTDB lineage: Bacteria > Bacteroidota > Bacteroidia > Bacteroidales > Paludibacteraceae > Colicola. Next base: position 16,349 of record CALZRN010000005.1, read on the forward strand.
ACTTCTACTACCTGCCGGGTGAACGATTCACGATGGACAAGGACCTCCAGGGCTATGAAGAGTTCCCCGCCAAGGTCACCGGCAATGATTGTTTCACTTCGCATCCCTCCCTCAACGACTGGTACGAGACCGTCAAACTGAACTACGGCGTCTTCTATCAGGGCGGGCGGGAGAAGCAGTTCGACCCCATCCCCTCTACTTGGGTCAAGATGCGCGACATCTTGCTCTTCTGGGCGGACAAAGGAATCGACGGCGTGCGGGTAGATATGGCGGAGATGGTGCCTGTTGAGTTCTTCGCGTGGGCGATTGCAGCCGTGCGGAAGAGACATAAGAAATTCCTTTTTATCGGCGAGTGTTACGACCCGAACCAATACGACGCATACCTCGCGGCGGGATTCGACTACCTGTACGACAAAGTGGGCATGTACGACTACCTCCGAGGAGTCATCAGTAAGGGTTGGCCCGCAGAAGGCATCACCGCCAAATGGATGCAGCACGGCGACGAACGACTCAAGCACATGCTCTATTTCCTTGAGAACCACGACGAGCAGCGACTCGCCAGCGGCTTCTTCAGCGGAGACGGACGGTGCGCCGAACCGGCAATGATTGTGGCGGCTACCCTCAATCAATGTCCCGTCATGATCTACTCCGGCCAGGAGTTAGGCGAACGGGGGATGGAGATGGAGGGATTCTCCGGCATCGACGGCAGAACCACCATCTTCGATTATTGGGGCGTCAAATCCATCCAGGCTTGGGCGAACAAAGGTAAGTTCGACGGCGCTAAACTCTCGCCGGAACAAAAAGAACTGCGCGAGTTTTATCAGAAACTCCTAACCCTCACGCGTGATGACAAAGCGATCCAGAAAGGCCGCATGTACGACATCACCTATGCGCAGGGGGACGGTTTCAATAAACGCCAGCACTTCTCTTTCATCCGGCATATCAAAGGAGAGACACTCCTTGTGGTCGTCAATTTCCACGACCGCGAGCAGCAGATCCACCTCCGCTTGCCAAACGACGCCTTCGTCTATCTCGAGATGGATGGCAAAGCCAAAGCGACCGCCACAGATCTTCTGCGTGGAGGCAAACAGCCGATTGATTTTGCCCCGGATGCCTTCTTCGACATCGCGCTGCCTGCTTGGACCGGGGTGGTCTTAAAAATCAAGTAAACTGAATACTGATAACTGAATGCTGAATACGTTCAAAGAGATCATGCGTCTGGTGAGGTGGAGCAACCTGCTCTTCCTCGCCGCGCTGATATACCTCATGGAGAAATGGGTAGCCGTACCCATTCTGGATGCGGCGGCATTTGGGGAGCAACTCCCGTGGTTCATCACCCTCCTGTTGGCGCTGGCGACCGTCCTGATTGCCGCCGGCGGATACGTCATCAATGACTATTTTGATGTCAAGATCGACCGCATCAACCGGCCCGACGAGCTGATCGTCACCCGCACCATCCCCAAACCCACTGCCATGCACCTCAGTCTCTGTCTGAGCGGCGTGGGCATCCTCTGCGGACTCGGCATCGCCATACTCCTGCGCAGCATGACCCTCGGCATCCTGTTTATCCTCGTACCGGGACTCTTGTGGTTCTACTCCTCCTCGTATAAACGCCTCTTCATGATCGGCAATCTCATCATCGCCTTGCTCGCAGGCCTGACACCGATGTCGGTAGCGATGACGAACGTGGCGCAGCTCCGGCTTCGCTACGCCCCTATCCTGCCTTACACCTCCCTCGAGCACGACCTCTATGCCTGGCTCGGAGGCTTCGCGCTCTTCGCGTTCCTCCTTACCTGGATGCGGGAGATCGTCAAGGACATGCAGGACCAGATGGGAGACCGAGAGCTGGAGTGTCACTCCATGCCGGTCGTTTGGGGAGACACATGGACGAAAATCTTCGTGACAGCCCTGGCGGTACTCACCCTCGCCATCATCGGCCACCTCTGGTACCGTGTCTTGCCGTTCCCCATCGGATGGAACAGCCTCAGCACGAGATATATTGTCCTGGGAATAATAACGCCCCTCCTCGGGGCATTAGGGTTGTTGTGGGCAGCGAAGATTCCTTCGGATTATAAGAACTGCCAGCAACTCATCAAGTTCACGATGTTCCTCGGAATGCTCTACAGCATCTGCTTGAGGGCCTTGTAAACGAGGTGCACGGGGAATCCCATCACGTTGAAATACGACCCTTTCATCTCTGTGCAGGCGATATAACCGATCCACTCCTGCACCCCATACGCACCGGCTTTGTCAAAAGGCCGGTATTTTTGTATATAGTGCCGGATCTCTTCGTCCGTCAACGCGCAAAAAGTCACATCTGTCTTATCGACCACGGTCTCCATCGCTTTCCCTTTTTGGACAAAAGTGACGGCGGTGAACACCTGATGGGTCTTGCCGGAGAGGGCGCGCAGCATCGCATACGCCTCCGCCTCGTCGTGGGGCTTGCCTAACATCTGCCCCTCCAACCATACTATCGTATCTGCTGTGATAAGGATCTGCCCCTCCTTGAGCTTTCCCTCGTACGCGTGCGCCTTCGCGCGCGATATATAATAAGGTATATCGCCGCCCTGCAACTCTGCCGGATAATGTTCATCGGCATCGATTGTAACAGCCGTAAATGGCAGGTCTAAACCTGCCATCAACTCGCGCCTTCTAGGGCTCTGACTTCCTAAGATAATTTCCATCAGAATAAATCTAATTGTGTATCTTGTGGCTTCTCGAAGGTCATCTTCACGCCTTCCACCTCAATCTCTTCAGGTGCCTTCTTCTCTTCCTCCTGTAGCGGCGCTTCAGCCTCCTCCTCTGTTTCCTCCTCTACCTTCGGTTCGGGCTCCGGGGCTGGCTCCGGCTCGGGGGTGATATCTTCGATGCTCGCCACCTCCAGAGTCGTCACGCGTTTACCCTTCGCCTTGGCGGATTTCTCATCGATAAACTCAGCCATCGTGATCTCCATCGGCTCGTGTTTCTCGTCGCTGAACAGCACGCGGAACACCGCCTCCTCACGGTCGGATAGCACGACAATCCGGGAGTCTTTGTCTTCGCCTAAGAACGATTGAACCTTCGCCTGCGCGTCGTCTAACTTAAACCGCTTTCCGTAGTAGTATTTCAACTCGCCGTTCCATTGAATCAGCGACCATACCTTGTCCGCATCCAGCTTCTCAATCCGCAGGATGTTATCCTCGAAATGGGCGGTGAGGTCATAACTGGTGGTGTAGTATGTACCATCGTTATTGATCACGAGGATCCGGTCGTCGTCCCAGAACTCGCCCAGATACACTCCGTGTTCGTCGTAGTTGACGCGCAGCACATCCGGGTCAAACCATACCTTCCGACCGCCGAGCGTCGAACGGCCTTTCTGTTTCAGAGTGATGGATTTGACTTCGTATTTGGTCAGCAGATTGCCTCGCGCCGTGCGCGATTTGACGGCTAACTCGCTCAGATCCTTGCATACCTCTAACTTCTTGAGGTGAAGCGCCGGCTTCAGCGCCACGCGGATCACCTCCGCCTCACCGTTCGGGTTGACGGTGAAATACATCACTTTCGACCCCGGCTTGCCTTGCGTCAGGTCGTACTCCTTATCCCGCGCCACACCGGTCACGGAAAAGCGTTTCATGTAGTACGGACCTTTCTTGCCGTCGCGGTAAACAACGTTATACACCGTCCGCTCATCGCCGCGCTGGAACACAGCGATATGCAATATATCCGTCCCGACAAACAGCTTCTCGGCTACCTTCACCACCTTGTATTTGCCATCCTTGTGGAAGACGATCAAATCATCGATATCCGAGCAGTCGAACAGGTAGTTATCTTTTTTCAAGCCCGTCCCGACGAATCCCTCTTCGCTGTTCATGTACAGCTTGACGTTGTTCTCCACAACCGCCTGCACGTTGATCGCACCGAAGTTACGCACCTCGGTCTTACGCGGATAGGCCTCGCCGTATTTCGCCTTCAGCATCTCAAACCACGAGATCGTGTAGTCCGTCAGATGGTTGAGGTTCTTGATGCACGCCTTGATCTTCTTCTCCAGTTCCTTCATCAGTTCATCCGCCTTCTTGGAGTCGAACTTCGTGATGCGCAGCATTCGTATCTCGAAGAGTTTCTCGATATCTTCGCTCCTCACCTCACGGATCAGCTGGGCCTTGAACGGCGTCAACGCCTCGTCCACAAACGCAATCAGCTTCTCCTTATTCGGCGCGTTCTCGTAACCCTCCTCTTTATAGATGCGGTTCTCGATGAAAATCTTCTCTAACGAGGTGTAGAAATACTTCTCCTCCAGCTCCCCTTTCTCGATCTCCAACTCCCATTTCAGCAGCGCTTTGGTATTCTCCGTGGAGAGTTTGAGCAGGTTGCTCACAGTAGTGAAGATCGGCTTGCGGTTCTCCACCACACAGCAGTTCGGGCTGATATTCACCTCGCAATCCGTGAAGGCATAGAGTGCGTCAATCGCTTTGTCCGACGACGAACCCGGCGCCAGCTGCACAACGATACGTGCCTGATCAGCGGTGAAATCGTCAATCTTCTTGATCTTGATCTTACCTTTCTGGTTGGCCTTGAGGATAGTCTCGATAATCTTCGAGGTGGTAGTTCCGTAAGGAATCTCCGTGATAATCAGGGTCTTGTTGTCGTCCGCCTTCTGGATCCTTGCGCGGATCTTCACCTGTCCGCCGCGTTCGCCGTCGTTGTACTTGGTCACGTCGATCACGCCGCCGGTCGGAAAATCCGGATAGAGTTGGAACTCCTGACCCCGCAGGTACGCCAACGAAGCGTCGCAGAGCTCGTTGAAGTTATGCGGCAGAATCTTCGAGTTCAGACCCACGGCGATACCCTCAACACCTTGCGCCAACAGCAGCGGGAATTTTACCGGCAGGTGGATCGGCTCGTTCTTACGGCCGTCGTAACTCTTCATCCACTCCGTCGTCTTGGCGTTGAACACCGCCTCTAACGCAAACTTACTCAGCCTTGCCTCGATATAACGGGGAGCCGCAGCGCCGTCACCCGTCAGGATGTTGCCCCAGTTTCCCTGGCAATCGATCAGCAGGTCTTTCTGGCCCAACTGCACCAGCGCATCGCCGATGGACGCATCGCCATGAGGGTGGTACTGCATCGTCTGGCCAACGATATTGGCGACCTTGTTGTATTTCCCGTCATCCACCGTCTTCATCGCATGAAGAATACGGCGCTGAACGGGCTTCAGGCCATCCTCTATCGCCGGTACAGCACGCTCCAGTATCACATACGACGCATAGTCCAGAAACCAATCCTGGTACATTCCCGTCAAGTGATACTTCACAGCATCATTGAATCCACCCTGACCTGCCATCAGCGGTTATCCCTTTCTGTTAATGAAAATATAGGCTAAGATACCGGCTACCTCACATACCATACCGGCGATTAGCAAACTATTCTCCGGCAGAGCAAACTTGTACACCACCAGGAATAATACACCTAAAATCAGGAGACAAACTCCTAAATACTTCTTGAATAATTCCATAATAACGCGTTATTTCGTTGCCCAAAGGGCATGATTAATCATTTCACGCTGCAAATTTACTACAAAAAATTTGAATTACCAAATAAATTGGCAAAAAAAATGAAGAATGCTTGTATTAATGAATGTTTTTGGCGATTTATTTGGAGTTCGCTACATTTAGCGAACGTAACTTCGAGGTGGGACGGCTTGCCGTGTCGGTGCCCTCGAAATTACTACAAATTTTTGCAAGGTGCCCTCGAAGTTACTACAAATTTTTCATATATACCCCTCCCGGCAGAGCGCGTACGTACCCCTCTATCTCTAACATCGTCAGCTCGGATGCCACCTCGCCATACGCCAGACCGGTCTCCATGACGATAAGGTTGATATGCATTCCCTCCTCCGCCTCCTGCAGCTTGGCGAGGATGATCTGCTGCTCCTTAGTCAGGTTGTCCATCAGTCCGATCAGGCTGGTCTGCATACCTTCCGAAGCACTCTTCCGGGTCTTCCATTCCATCGCCTTAATGAGATCCTCCGCCGAAGTGATCAGGCGGGCTCTACCGTCACGGATAAGGCCGTTGCATCCCTCGGAGGCAGGGTCATTGGGCCGACCCGGGAAAGCGAACAAAGCACGGTCGTAGGCTTTCGCCCTCAACGCGGTAGTCAGACTGCCGCCGTGAGCATGACTCTCCACAACCACCACCGCATCCGCCATTCCCGCGATAATCCGGTTGCGTTGGATAAAATACGGGGCAAACGGTTCTACGCCTAATTCGTATTCCGACACTACTCCGCCGTTCTCCATCGCCGCTTCCGCTTCCGGCCGGTGTTGGGACGGATAGATCCGGTCCAGACCGTGCGCCAGCACCATGATGGTCGGGATCCCGTACCGGATGGCCGCACGATGTGCCGCGATATCGATCCCGTACGCCCCGCCGGAGACGATGACAAGATCATCGAGACGCTCGTGCAACTCGCGCACAAGCTTCTCGGTTAGCTCCTTGCCCCGTTCGGTCGGACGCCGCGTGCCCACGATCGCCACCACATGCCGGCTCTCCGTAGGGATATTACCCCTTACGTACAGAGGATTCGGCTTGTCATGGCATGACTGCAGGCGATACGGATAGTCCGCATCTTCGGGAGTCCAAACACGGAGGGGATATCGCATGATTACTTATCGATCGGAGAGATGGATCTTTTGACCATAACATAAATCGCCGGCATCGCCAAGACCCGGTACGATATACTTCTTCTCGTTTAGCACCGGATCGATCGCCGCGCACCAGAGGGTGACATCGTCGCGGTCGTTCAGCGCCTTGCGTATGTACTCGATGGCTTGCGGCGTGGCGATAGTGCAGCATAGATGCGTATGCCGCGGCGTTCCGTGCTTCAGAAGCGCCAGATAACCTACCTCCATCGACATGCCGGTCGCTAACATCGGATCCACTACGATCAGGGTTTTCCCCTCGATAGAAGGCGCAGCCATGTACTCCGCCACGATCTCTAACTCGCCGTCCTTACCCTCACGCCGATAGGCGCTCAAGAAACCATTGTCCGCATGATCGAAGATATTCAGGAACCCCTGATGAAGCGGCATGCCGGCACGCAAAATGGTCGCCAGCACCAACTGGTCGGAGATAACATCCACCGTCGTCTTCGCCAGCGGAGTCTGCACGTCCGTGGACGCGTAGTTCAGCTCCTTGCTCAACTCGATCGCCATGACCTCGCCGATACGCTCGATGTTCCGGCGAAAACGAAGACGGTCTTTCTGGATATCCACGTCGCGGATCTCGCGAAGGAAATTATTGAGCACGCTATGGTGCTCCGACAGATTGATAACTTTCATTATTGCATGGATTTAGCTGCTTTCTGCTCGGCTTTCACGCTGGCTACGCGGGCCTTGAGTTCTGCCTCGATACCGGCAAGAGTGGTCGCTTTCTGCGCTACCTCCTGGTTGTAGGTCTGGAGCTTGGTCTGGTGGTTCTGGATAGCGGTCTCGAGGTCCGATACGGCGCGCTGACGCTCTGCTAACTCGCGAAGCGCATAACCCAACTCCTTCTGCTGTTGCTCCAGGAAAGCCGTGTACGTCTCGCGCGTCTCTGCGTTCAACTCTTTCTGCTTCGTCAGCATCTTCTGCTGATCTGCTACAACTTTCTGCATCGCTTTCAGTTCGCCCTCTTCTTTGTCGTAGAGTTTCTTCATCGATTCCGCCATCTTGGTTGCGTCCTTCAGGGAGTTAGCCATCTCTTTCGTGAGCTGCTGCTCCGTCTTGAGCTCCTCTTTGGCGGCTTTCAGCTCCGCCTCGTTCATCTCCAATGCCTGAGCCACTGCGTCCAACGATGCGCGATACATGATGGGCTCCTTCATGTACAGGACACGCAAAGAATCTACCTTGAACTCCGCCAGCGTAACCGTTATCGGAGTCACTTTCTGGGCCATGGCGCTTACGCTCATTGCCACGAAAACTATCAAAAAGAACTTTTTCATATCGATAAACTTTGAATTCCGCTGCAAAGATACTAAAAAATTTGCAAATGTCAAAATTTTTCTATATCTTTGCACGTTTTTTTATGAATTAAGGTATGAAAAGTTTCGTTTATTCGGATTCTACGATAGCTTTTGTGACTGCGGCGGCGCAGACCTGCCTGCTCATTGAGCAGACCGCGGACCACGATCGCGAGGAATGGCGGGAGCAGATGTTACGTCTTCTTCCGGTGCTCTATCTGAGGACACGTTTGCTCGAACCGGCTCAGACGGTCATGGAGGACGAGCCGCAGCGCTTTGTCGCCGAGGAGGATTATAACTTCGCCTTGGTCGGCGTCCGCAACCTCTTGGGGCAGGACGATGCCTACCTCGATGTCTTTGTCGATCAGGGCATCTACACCGACGAGATCCAGACCTCCTACATCTCTGAGGGGCTCGCGGATATCTATCAAGAGTTGAAAGACATGGCGGCAGCGTTCCAGACTGGCGAGGAACCGGTCATGAACGACGCAGTGGTTCTCTGCCGGGAGGCCTTTAATACGCATTGGGGACGAAAACTACTCTCCGTAATGAGAGCTTTGCATGAGATATCAGACACATCATATTAACTCCGACCTGCTCCAATGGATGCCGGTGGTGGCATTCGACGGCGAAGTGATTGTGGTGGACCGCGTGGAGCAGGTTCCCGAAGCTGTGGCATACCTCTCGGCCCAACCGGTAGTAGGCGTGGATACGGAGTCACGGCCTTCTTTCACACGAGGCATCCATTATCCCACAGCGCTCGTCCAGATAGCCTCTCATGAGCGGTGCTACCTCTTCCGCCTGACTCATGTCGGCATGCCGCAGGAGCTCGCGGATTTCTTTGCCAACCCCGCGGTCTGCAAAGTCGGACTCGCTTTCCGCGATGACATCAACGGCCTCCGCCGCAGGCGGAACTTCACCCCTGCCAACTGCGTGGACATCCAGCACATGGTGCCCCAGTACGGCATACTCGACCTCGGACTCCAGAAGATCTACGCCATCTGTTTCGGCAAGAAGATCTCCAAGAGCCAGCAGCTGACCAACTGGGAGAACACCCACCTCACCCCCGAGCAGGCGCGCTACGCCTCTACGGACGCATGGGCGACACTCCTTATTTATGAGGATCTGCTCGCGCACGAGCAACTCGCCCCCGACGAGGTCATCGCCCTCAAACGCGAAGAGAAAGAGCGCCAGATTGAGCACCAGCAACAGATCCAGGACCAGCGCCTCCGCGAGCAGGGCATCGAGCCCCCGCCCCATCTGACCCTCGAGGAGCGCGAGGAACGACAAGCCGCCAAAAGACGCGAAGCACGCAGACGCAAACGCCATCGCAAAACTGCTAATAAAAAGAATTCATCATCCCGTAATCCCGTAATCCCGTAAGTACGTCATTACGCAAAAAAAATATCCTATGAAACGATTTGTCCTTATTCTTTATTCCTTACTCATTGTTCTCTCCGCCTCCGCCGAGATCAAGTACATCTTCTATTTCATCGGTGACGGCATGGGCACCAACCAGATCCTCTCGGCAGAGATGTACCGCTCGGCTATCCAAGGCGAGCCTCTCGGCCGCGTACAGACCCTGATGACCACCTTCCCTTACTCCGGGCATGCCTCGACCTACTCCAAATCCAACGGTATCACCGACTCCGCAGCCGCAGGCACATGCCTCGCCACGGGCTCCAAGACCACCAACGGCACCCTCGGTCTTGATGCCGACGGCAACCGCCTGACGACCATCGCCGAGGACCTCAAAGCCCAAGGATGGGGCATCGGCATCATGACTACCGTCGCGATCGACCATGCGACACCGGCGGCTTTCTACGCCCACGTGGAGAAACGCAGCGACTACTACAAGATCGGCAAACAGCTCTGCTCCTCGGATTTCGATTTCTTCGGCGGCGCCGGTTTCCATCACCCCCAGGGCAAGCACGACGACAAATCCACCAACCTCTACCGCTTAGCCGAGCAAAACGGCTACACCATCATCCGCAGCCTCGAAGAGGCTCGCCCATTCATCATTCCATCATTCAGCGGCGAAGCCGCGGCTCATTCCTTCAATAAACTCATCATGGTCCAGCCCGGCGATACCGGTATGAACCATGGTTCCAACCTCCCCTACGCCATCGACCGCAAGGAAGGCGACTTGACCCTCACGCAGATCGTCTCTACCGCCATACCCTTCCTCAATGCCCGCTACGAGCGCTTCTTCATGATGGTCGAGGGCGGTATGATCGACTATGCCTGCCATGGCGACGATGCGGCAACCGCCATCGGTGAGACTTGGGATATGAACGACGCCATGCAAGTCGCCTATGACTTCTATCTCGCGCACCCCGACGAGACCCTTATCCTCGTCACCGCCGATCATGAGACAGGCGGTCTGGCGCTCGGCAACAGCGATTATACCCTCCATCTGGACCTCCTCCGAAACCAGAAATGCTCCTCTTGGATCCTCTCCGACCGCTTCACAAAGCTCTTCAAAGAGAACCCCAAACCCCGCTGGGAGGATGTGAAACGTCTCTACCGCGAGAACCTCGGTTTCTGGGACACCGTGGAGATCTCCGACGACGAGGAGAAAGAACTGAAAGCCCTCTACAAAACCGCTTGTGCCGGCAAAGCCAAAGACACGAAGAATATGTACAAATCCATCAACGCGCTTGGCGAAGCAGGCATCGCGTTGCTCAACAAGAAAGCCCACATCGGTTGGACTACCCGCGCCCACTCGGCACACGCCGTTCCGATCTTCGCCATCGGCCCCAACGCCGAACTCTTCTCCGGCTGGCACGACAACTCCGACATCGTTCCTCTCCTAAGAAAAACGCTTGGCAACTAAGCCAAGCGTTTTTCTTGAGGCCTCTGCCTCTCCGTTCCGTCTCCCGCATCCTCTCGTTCCGCCCCTCTGTGCCCCCTCCCGCATCCTTGCGGGCCTATTTCGTCCATTCCGCCGGATGCTATCCGGCACCTCCCGCATCCTTGCGGTCCCCTCTGTGCATTTCTCGCGCATCCTTGTGCGAGCCCATACCAAACAGCCCTGCCATTTCTGACAGGGTTGTTAAGTTCATTTCGCCATAAAGGCGAGATTCGCTAATGATTACAGGTTTTCGCCGGGCACAGAAGGTCCTATGCTACGAGCCGGTGCTGGCTCCGGACCAGAACCGGAATCCAGCAACATCACATGTGCATCAGCCAACATAGGCTGCATCTCCATTTTCGGTGTATTATACATCTTTTTCATAATAATTATTGTTTGCGTTGATTATTTCTAGTTGACTAGTAGACTAGTAGACTAGTTTTCTAGTTGACTATCAAAACCCTCTCTTATTCTTCCGAGCGGAAAACATCCGCTCTTTCACGCCGCCCTCGGCTAAGAACTCCGCCTCTATCTTCTGCAATAATGTCATCAGTCCTTTGTCTGCCTGATGAATCAGCGTCAGAGCTGTATTACAAAAAGTCTCTTTATCCCACTTCTCATAGTAGGGTGCGTAGTCTTCCACTTCGTTATGCGCCGCGCAGAACTGTAGCATCTTGCCAAATCGTTCGTGGTCGCGCGACCATAATTTCAGGCGGTTGGAGCGCAACTGGTCTTCGTAGTCTTCGCGCAACTCTTGCAGACTTCCGCGAGCTACATTAACCAAATGCAATCCTGTATCAGTAGATGTCATCTTGTCCTCTAAACCCTCAACGATATTCTGCTTGCCGGATCGCGCCGCTTGCTGCATTTGACCGTACGTCCTGTCCGAAGGCTGGAGGTACTTGTCTATATAGTAAATCGTCATATCGTATAGAATAACGCTCTTCTTATAGCAGACCAAGTTGCGATACCCTCCCGGATGAATCAGAAACCCGCCAGGGTTTAAAGTAGTCATCTTCGTCGTGATTTTGTAGTTTTCTAATTTACTAGTCTTCTAGTTGACTAGTCTACTAGCTGACTATCTTTCAAGTTTTCTAGTAGACTAGTTGACTAGCAGACTATCTTATTTTACCAACTTTCCGGTTACATCATACATCTGCTCAGCGCGGAGGATGTAAACGTGCTCATTGAGGATAACCTTCTGAACGCCAGTCTCATTAGCCTCTGCATTTTCCACACCGGTGGTTACTTGCGGAGCCTTCTTGACGAGTAACAGGCCATAGCCTTCGTTGTTACCCTTCGCGAAGTCGCTGGTGTATTCGCCCATCGACAAGTTCCAGATGATTGCGCCGTTCAGCGTCAGGTAGAGATTTGCGTTGTCCATTGCCGGAGCGCTGATCGTGTACTCGCCAGCCTGCGGAGCGTAGAGCGTCAAGCTATACTCAGCCTGGTCGTTCACCATCGGAGCGTTAACCATACAGAGCTTCATGCCATAAGCTTTTCCGCTGATACGTGCTACCTTCGGCATCTGGCTCATAAACATCTTCACAAGGTCTTTGTCTTGCTCATACTCATTGAGAGCATCTTCGCTTGCAGAGATATAGAGTTTGTCTTTGGATACTTCGTTACCGAAGCGTACTGCGACATTCTTTATCTCATAAGCCTTGTTACGAGCTGGAGCATAGATCGTTCCTACTTCGTCCATCGCAACAACACTTGGTGTACTTGCTTTGTAGAAGAACGGCAGACCTACAGGAATCGTCATACCCGGAGTAATAGTCACGTACTCATAGGTGTACGGATCCAGATATTGAGCATTGTAAGCAAACGTACCGCCAATCCATCTCGGGTTACCGAAACCGTTCCAACCCTTGTCGGAATCTTCACCGGTGCCATCATATGCTTTAGCACTCATACTGTTAGTCTCACTCATTGCGCCGGTTACAGAAGCTTTGAAGCGGAAGGTCTTCGTGTTACCGTCAACCGTCATCAGGTAGAATACACCCGGTTGCAGGATGCCGCGATACTTCTTCCAGCCGTATTGACCGTTAGCACGGATGTCACCATGATAATCCATGATTGCATAGTTCACTTCGTTCTGCAGTTTAGCACCTGTCTCAGCATCATAGATACCATTGAGAGCGTCCACTGCGAACGGCAGTGAGAATGCGTGCCATTGGTTCGGATCTGCTGGAACACCTGCCATACTGGTACCTAAGGTCAAGTCATAGATGATCTCTCCGCCGGTAGCCAGAGTGATGTTGGTTACTTCGTCCAACTCGGTAGCTACACCATGGAAGTCACCATTGTTGTCCGTTACACCCATCGTCGTGGAGAAGTAAACCGTCGGAGTGGTAGTTGCTGCATGAGCAACAATCTTACTACCATCCTCAACTACTACGCTCTCAGCCGTTGTAGGTTGGTTAACCTCTACAGTAGCACCGTTTTGAGCAGTAATGCTCTGTGCATTAGTCGGCTCGTCAATCGTCAGTGTTATGCCTTCACCGCTTGCAATAATCGCCTCACCTTCAGTATAACCGAGGTCAGAGATGTTAATAGTTTCAGTTACCACTACTGCCTTACCGAACAGTTGGATATCCTTTTGAGTACCACCGTATGGTTTGAAGCGCGGGCTACCGCTATTGTACTGGATTCTCTTAGAACTACTGTTAGTAATATGAACATTATTGCCGCTGAAGCTAATCGTCCAAACTGTAGCATTAGTTTTCGTATCCCACTTCAGGTCATCATTAGAGTTACCGGTAGAAGTCAAGTAGTTTGCACCATCCTTCGTGATCTTCCAGCCGTTCTCAACTTGCTCAAGGGTCATTATTAGTACATCCTCCGTGTACGTAGCTACACCATCGCTCAAGCTTACACCATTAGTAATCGAAGCCATATACTTGTTGCTGCCGAGGTCACCTGCCATTGCGAAGGAGTTCTCTCCATAGCTGCAGCCCAGAGCAATTTGCATTCCGTTAGAGAGTGCGCTTGCGCTGGTTACCATCGACATCTTGTTAACAGGTACGCTTGCCTTTCTCCATTGAGCAACGAACTCAACGGCTTCTGCCGGCATCGTGAACGAAGCACCTGACTTAAACAGCTTGCTGCCGTACTTCCAGCCTTGGAAGGTATAACCTTCTCTTGCAATAGCTGCAGCAATCGTGAATTGGTCGCCTGCGTACTGTGCAACCTCTGTCGGAGCGTCAGCCGTACTACCGTTCATATTATAGGTCACAGCATACGTTGAAGCATTTGTCCATTGAGCGGTCAGCGTAATGTCTTCTTCTACCTCACCAATATTTTGATTTGCTTGGTAAATTGTGGTAGTCTCATTCAGTTTCCATCCTGCAAACTCGCTATGCGACTTCGTCGGAACATTCTCGCAGATGGTGAACTCACTACCCTTATTGATGATAGCATTCTGGCAACCGCCTTCACCACCGTTAGCATCGAACGTGATCGTCACCTTCTCTACCGGCGAAGAGGTGTAGTAGGTCTTGCTGGCATCAAATTCTACATCAATATTGGTTATGATTGCATTACCACCTTTCGGTACGATATAACCTGCCGTTACAGTCTCGCCGGAGAGATCAAGCGTCTGAGAAGCAGCAGCTGTACCGGATACAATGTATGCGATATTACCGGAACCGCTATAGTCCGAAGCACTCAAGCCTACAGACTTTGTCGTAGAAGTTGTAATAGCGATGCTGAAGATCTTACCCGGACAGTTCGGAATCTTAATAGAGGCATCCTTGTCGGTGTTAATCTGCATACCTTTATTCTTGTATGCTTTAACAATCCATTCGCTACCATCCGTAGCTGTTACATTAACTGCATTCCCGTAACTTAAGTCCTTATCAGCCACATCAGCCGTGTAGTTCAATACATAGTGATTTGTTTCACCCTCTCCTTCTACTCGGCTATAGATACCATAGAGACTAACCTCTGCGACACCTGTTTGCGGAGTATATTCCGTAATAGTCGTCGGAGCAACTTCCGTCTCTTCTGCTTGCTCAGTAGTAGCCCAACCTACGAAGGTGAAGCCTGTCGGAGCCCAAGCAGAACCATCTTGTACGATAGTGAACGCTACATCTTGCTCTTTGTCGATAGATGCTTTCTCAACGCCTCCTACCATAAACGAGATCTTAGTTGTAGCAATCTCAACCCATGTTGCTGTAATCGTCACAGCCGCAGCCGGCATTGTGATATATTTGCCATTTGCATCTTCTGCAATCTCAACTGCATCACCGGAAACTGTCTTCGTTACAGCCCAACCGTTGAAACCATGATTGGCCCAGCTATAGGTATTCTCCGGCAGATAAACCTTTGATTCTGCCAACTGAGGATCAATAGCTTGAGGAGCCGATCCTTCGGTTGCACCTCCATTTGCAAACGTTACAGAATAACGTGCACGCTCAGCGATAACATTTACGGTAAACGTTGTGGTCTTCGCGCTATAGTTGATCGAACCACTATTGTTCGTTGCTGCCAAATTCGCTGTGACAGTAGCCTCACCTGCGCCAGCAGCATGGAGTTTACCCTCAGCAATCGTCACAACTTCTGTATTACTAGATTCGGTCAGTGTAACAACACCATCACCATCCTTTGTGACGCTAAGGTCAGCAACAGCGATATCTTCTGTTACATTAACCTCCATCTCAGCCACATTAGCAATCGTAAATTGCGGCGCACGGAGTTGATAAACAACCGTCGAGCTCTTCAACTCCGGAGTTGCGCTGTTGTAATACTGAATCTTACCCTTGACTATTACATCATCGCTTGCTTTCACATTGCCTTTTGCAGACTCACTTGAAGAGAAATACTTACCTTGCCAAATCGTAAACTGATTTGTGCTTTTTCCATCTGCAGAGATATAGTAGGTTCCGCTATTATTTGCATCAGCAACTACAATACCTTTCACATAGACATCGTAACTCGACTCGTTCGTACTCTTATAAGCATTAACGATAATGTCGTTGATCTCTGCAGCCGTGTAAGCTGTAGCCTGATCGTTAGCAATATCCTTAACAACTACCTTATAAGTAGCACTCTTACCCTTGTATGTTACTGTGATAGTATTTTCACCTGCCTTAGAGTTATCATATGCTGTAGCATCATCAAACGAAGCCAACTCTGTTACTGGCTCTTCAGGGATATCCTCTACATATGTAGCCGTTACAACCGGTTTAGTTGGTAATGCGTGACCAACATAAGTTATTACGCTTTCGTACGACAAACTGATAGAAGCAACCGTCTTGCTGGTATATGTCACAGCAACTACAGTAGCATCACTCGTCTTTCCGCCATACGCTGCCGTTACGTTCACATTTCCGGCTGCTGTTACGATATTCTCAGACAGATTTGTACTCCAAACACCATCTTCATTTGTTACATCCTTAACGTAACCTGTATTGTAGGTTGCAGTAGCCGTCAAGCCTGCGAACGAGAATATATTATCCTCCGATGAGTAAATGGTCTTAGTCGCTTCACCGCCAATAGCGACGCTACTTACACTTGCAACGACCAGCGATGTCAGATAACTATTATCCATATCGTAACTGCCTTGGTAGTTATTCAACTTACCAAATACGCGAACCTTATCACCAATCTTCAAATCGGTCACATCATTAAAGGCAGCATTGTCGAGACCCTTTCCGCTATAGATACGAACCTTAGCACCACCTTCAGCAGAACCATTGTCGGAAATAAAATAGGTCATTTTACCTTCATTTACTGACGTTCCGGCTGTACAAACAATACCATCGATATACGTATCGGCGCGTTCGTCGTTGTATTTCGGAATAAGAGCAATAGCCTCAGCAACCGTAAACGGCAGGCTGATGTTATATGTAGCCTCAGCAACGTCCGAAGCCTCTTTTCCTTCTTCTACTGCATAAGCCTTGACAGTGTAAGTACCGCGCTCTTTGAGTTCGATTGCTGCCGAATAAGTTTGCTTGGTGCCTGAAGTCTTAGGATCAGAACCATCTAATGTATAATAGATTGTTGCACCATCTTCAGCTAACATCTCAACAGTCTTAGTTGCATCGAATATTCCACCGTCAGTTAAAACGGGAGTAGTTGCTTTCTGCAAACAAGTTGTTGAGTAATTGCCATAAACAGGATCAGAAACGGTTTTCTTATAGAAAGCAAGTGTCTGACCACTAATATTGTTACTAATAGATGCATAGCAACGGAAATCCAGTTTATCGGCATAAACTCCTAAATAACGACCTGTCGTTTGGATATTATATAAGTAACTCTTGTCAATTTTAAAGTTCTTATTGTCTCCAGTACCAACGCGCACGCCATCATTGGCAGTTGTACAATACAGCCACTTATTTGTTACACCCTTAGGATAGAGCACAAAATTTTCTCCATCCTTAACGATATCCCAAAGAATACTGTCTGCCGGAGAAGCGATTTCATCGTTTTCGTCTGTTACTTCTACAGCAGCAGGACCTGCACTTGTGCCTTTATTATTGGACATTGCCCAAGTTGTGGTTTCTGCAGCGACTGTTTTAGATTCAGTAACGATTACAACGCTTCCACTTTCGATTTCACCCAAAGCAGTCTTTACATAACTCGTAACACCTGCGCTAACTACACTTGCATAAACTGCATAGATATGATTCTCACCCTTATTCGGCAGAACGTAAGTAGCGCCCAACTCAGGAGCCGTATTACAATTCTCGTCAGTACTCCAACCCATAAACTCCTTACTGCAAGAAGCAGCAGATGTCGGCAGAGTTACTTCTTCTTTCCAATAGTGTGTATTCTCGCTATCGAACGTACTTTCTCCATTCGCATCGTGCAGTTTTAGTACTGCTACCTCATGGGTGTACGTTACTTCTACCATCACCTCATTATCAGGCATCGTGAACGAACAAGTCGTCTTGTCTTGCGAAACCGAATAGTCTGCACCAACTACCGTCCATTCGCTGATCGAATAACCATCATTCGGAGTAGCGGTCAGTACTACTGCTACATCTTTCAATACGTCAGCAATATCAATTACTTCATCATCCGAGGTAGCTACCACCGTACCATTTGCACTGGTGATACCAATTTCGTGTCCGCTCGGAGCAGTAACGGTAACTGCACAAGTAGCAGTAACAGTACCGGTAACAACCGAAGTAGCGGTAATAGTTGCGGTTCCTTCACCCATTGCTAGTACCGCACCGTCCTCATCTACCATCACTACACCCTGATCGTCAGAATACCAAGTAACACCGTTATATGCATCAGCCGGTTCAACTGCCGTTACGCTCAAAGCATCTTCTGCTTCAACCAACAACTCCAACTCTGTCTTATTCAGTGTCAAGCCTGTTACAGGAATATACTCAAAGGTTGCTGCAATAGCAACATCAGAAGACGGCATCGTAAACGAATATACACCTTGTACAGGAGTAATAGCCTGTCCGCCTTGCGTTACCGATGCGATTTGATAGTACGTACTTGCTGTCGGAGTAATAGTTACCGTCGCACCTTCTTCAACTTGATCGCCCGAACTAATATCCGATCCGCCTACACTAACAGCAACCGAACCTCCCGTCGGAGCACCATTAAATGTTACAGAGTGCTTCGGCAACGCTTTTTTGTAAAGAGTTAATGCCCCGCCGATACTACTCGCATAGCAAGCAAAACCAAAAGTTCCATTGTTGCGTAACCATTTTTTGTCACGATCTGACGTAGCAGCGGCACGACCTTTATTCTCAAAA
The DNA here is from genome assembly GCA_945828585.1 of uncultured Bacteroidales bacterium. GTDB lineage: Bacteria > Bacteroidota > Bacteroidia > Bacteroidales > Paludibacteraceae > Colicola. Next base: position 34,899 of record CALZRN010000005.1, read on the forward strand.
TCGTATGTTGAGCTTCCACTTGCAGTCCAAAGAGCAAAATCTGCAGTTCCTGCATCAAGTAAAGCACCTTGACTCTTTGAAGATGTACCAGCCGCATATTTCTTAACAGCTGCATTATAAATCGTCCAGTAATCACCGCTTGCAGCAATATGCCAGATAATTGCCTCGTCAGGATTAGTAAGTTTGGCATTTTCAGGGCTTACCTCTAAATAGTCAAAGCGACTAGTAGTAATAGTATTTTTCAGTGCTTTACCGCTATAGTAGATTACATAATCACCTTCCACCAAATCACCGGAGAATAATGCAAATGTTCCCGTCGGCTCCGAAACTTTCACAGCAGCAAAGCCGGAAGTTGCCGAACCATTATCATCCGTTACAACACAATAGTAATATGTCGTACCGGCACTTGTCGTCAAAGGGGTGTAGCTAGCATCTGTTCCTACGATCGATGCTCCTTCTGTACTCTTCGTCGTATTGCTATACCACTGATAATGCAAATCACCAGCAGATGCCGTTGCTTCTACTGTCAATGCTGTAGCCGATTCTCCAACCACATAATTTGCATCTACTGGGTCTGTAGAAATGGTCGGATTTGCGGGACCACCCGGTACTTCTTCCAACCAAACATTAAGTTGACCACTAGAATAGGATCCAAAATTTGCTGTATTAGTTTGGGAATTACATTTCAAACAATAGTTGTTAATTTTTAATTGAAGCAAATTAGATGAGTTTGTTATAGCCCAATTAGCTGCGCTTGCAACTACATCGACTTTGCCATTTGCTTTAGAACTTGCTAAGGAAAGATAGTTTCCACTTTCGAACTGAATACTCCAATTGTCGCCAGATTTTGTAAAAGTAAACACTTCCGCATCTGTTTTGTTTGTTACGGCAGAACCCTGCTTGCCAGTTGCGGCGGAAGCCCCATGATCAGCTACCGACAAATAATAATCAGTGCTATTGGATTTTGTAGCACCAATGTAATACTTCTTTCCACTTTGAATGTTTGAGACCGAAGTAATTTTGGCTCCCCACATTTGCCCTAAGCCTACAAATAGGCATAGGAATAATGAAAAAAGTTTAGTTTTCTCATAATGTTAATGAATTGAATTGTTTGTATATAAATTTTATTGTTTAACTAAAATAAATGATTTATGAAACACTTATTAACTTTTTTGAGGCATGACGTTAGTGCGACGTTGGCTTTGACCGTCGGTTGACCGTCGTTCGACCGTCGGGGGACTATGCTAAAACACTATGCTTTCATGCTGCTGTTTTTGCTCGGTAGTTTGAATGTGTGGGGAGCTAGTCCTGTACAGAGTACATTCTCCAAAAATAGCACGATTAGCAATAATCAAGTAACAGAAGGCGGTGTAACTTGGACTATTAACACGGGAACTAAAACAGGTTCTCCAGCCGCGCCTGCTGGTGCTAACTTTCAAAGGAGTACAGGTCTCAAGTTCGGGGAAAGTGGATCTAAATATTACAAACCCGTAACATTTACAACTTCCTATTTTGATGATTACAATGTAACAGCAGTAGAAGTGTATATCTGTAATAATGGTAATAAAGCGGGAACTCTTACAGTAACGCAAGGCAGTACGCAAATAGGAACTCAAACAGAAACATTTGGCACGACATGGACCGTTTTAAAAGCTGAAACCCAGAGTGGTAATGGAGGTGCATTGAGCATTTCTTACTCTGTGGATCAGGCCTTCTGTATTAATTACATCAAAGTCACCTATACTGGCTCAACAAATCCGACC
>CALZRN010000006.1 GCA_945828585.1 uncultured Bacteroidales bacterium
CTGAAGAACTGAGTACCGTCAGACATATCTTTGAAAACTACTACGCGGTAGTTATCAGGATGAATTCCTTGTTTCATAAGACTTTCAATAGATAATTCACAATGTACAATTTACAAAGCGTCCTGAAAATTTTGTACAATTTTATTAGGTCCGTACGGATTCTATCAGTTTGTGCCAAATTCCGTGAGCCCTTTGTTCATTGTTCATTGTTAATTGTTAATTACTCTAGTTTACTCAGCTACTACGTTCAGCTTGATCTCTGCTTTTACCTCGCGGTGGAGGCGAGCTTGTGCGGTGTACTCACCAAGTTCCTTAATCGGTTCAGCGATGGTGATCACCTTCTTGTCGATCAGGATCTCCTGTGCTTTGAGCGCGTCAGAGATGTTCTGGGTGGTTACGGTACCGAAGATCTTACCGTCCTCATTTGCTTTTACTTTAACCTCGATTACGATCTCAGCGAGTTTAGCCTCGAGAGCCTGAGCGTCAGCCAGGATTTTCGCAGCTTTGTGAGCCTGTTGTTTGAGGTTCTCTGCCAGCTGTTTCTTGTTGCTCTCATTGGCGATGATAGCAATCTTCTGCGGCAGCAGGTAGTTACGTCCGTAGCCGTCACGTACTTTTACGATGTCGTTCTTGAAACCGAGGTTTGCAAGGTCTTGAATCAGAATTACTTCCATAATTTTTCCTTTCAATTAAGTCGGTTAAACAATTATTTCATCATGTCGGTTACGTAAGGCAGCAGAGCCAGGTGGCGTGCTTTCTTAACGGCCTGTGCAACTTTACGCTGATACTTGAGCGAAGTACCGGTGATGCGGCGAGGAAGAATCTTTCCTTGCTCGTTGAGGAACTTCTTGAGGAACTCAGGATCTTTGTAATCGATGTACTTGATGCCGGATTTCTTGAAGCGGCAGTACTTTTTCTTCTTCTGATCCGAACCTTGCGGAGTCAGATAGCGGATTTCGTCATTCTGTGCCATGATTAAGCCTCCTTTTTAAAGTTGTTACGACGCTTCTCAGCGTACTCAAATGCGTACTTGTCAAGACGCGTTGTCAGGAAGCGGATTACACGCTCGTCACGACGGAACTCGGTCTCGAGGGTAGCGATTACTACGGGCTCTGCATCAAACTGAAGGATGAAATAGAAGCCCGAATTTTTACCTTGGATAGGGTAAGCGAGTTGGCGCAAGCCCCACTCCTCACGGTTCAGGATGGTACCGCCATTCTGCGTGAGAAGATTCTCGAATTTTTCTACTGCCTCCTTTGTCTGCGGCTCAGACAAAACGGGTGTCAATACGAAGGCAGCTTCATAATGATTTACCATTGTAGTAAATGTTAATTTTAATTAGTTAATAAATAGTTTACTTTTTTCGTGATCACGTGATTACGTAATACGTAATTCATCGGTCTGCGACAAAAAGCCTGCAAAGGTACAACTTTTTTTTGAATTGACCAAATTTTTTAATGCTTTTTTTATAAAAAAAGTATTTTTGCTATCTCAAAGGGACAAAAGAACAGCCCCGCAGGATTTCTGCGGAGCTGTTTTGCTATCGCGCATTATGCACGAAGTGTGTATGCGTTCGTTATTTAACTACCGCGCCCTGTGCGTTGAAGAGAACGCCGTTCTTCTCGATGAAGAGCTGACCGTTGCGGATAACCTTAACAGCCTTTACAGCCTCCTCAGCGTTGTTGATGCCAGTAGGTATAGGCTCCGGAAGAGTAACTTCCTGGATTTCCGCGTCCAGCATGATCTGCTTGATAACCAGGGTCTTCGTGCTGTTGCAGATAATCTCCAGATAGGTATCTTCAGTTGCGGTAACGGAAAATACATTTGCACTTTCAACAGATGCGTTCGCATACTCAGCTGCAGTCAAAGTCTGCTCAACGCCGTTAGCGCGAACGAGGAAGTCTGCACCTACATTACCAAAGCGAACTTTGACGCTGTGGCCGGATTGGAGCCAGCAAGCAAGTTTTGCGTCTGCTTTTTTAAGTTTCAAACCTAAGTATGGGTAGTTGCGGTTTGGTTTCTCATCGTTTAGAGAATCCAGTTGGTCGAGGTTCGCGTACTCGATGTTTGCAGCGGCGAAAGCATCGGTAATGCTGTAGTTGATACCATTATCCAGAACGAGTTGCTCGATGTTCAGCGATGCGTTAAGATACTGTTTGGCCAGAACTGCGGAATAATTAACAGTTACAGATTGGGTCAATTCGCCGATTGTCAGGCTGACAGCAGTACTTGCAGCAGCAACATCAACGGTGCTTGCATAAGCGATAGTAACCTCGGCATTCAGTTTGCCATCTGCGCCAACAGTAACAGAAGCTGGGGTAACGGTTAGACCGGCAACAGCAGGAATAGTCAGGTTATATGTGCCTTCAGCCAAGTTCTTACCGGTGAATTTAACGACAGCCTCATCCGAAGCCTTTGCAGCAGTGACAGCCAAATCTACAGTAGCAGGACTAACGCTCAAAACGGGATCAGTACTCATGATAGTCTTGAATGCAATTCCCATGAAGTTACTGTTACCAGCACTTGCACCTTTTGAACCGGAACCTATTTGAGAAACGATGATGAGATACTCTTTGGCTGCATCCAATTCGGAGATGGAAATGACTGCATTTTCATTTGCTTCCATGCTTGCTTCTGCTATGGCCGTCTCGCTTTGAACGCCGTCGGTGAGTTCATATGCTCTCAAATATATTGTACGCTTCTGAGCGCTACCGCTTTTTGCTAAAATAGCCACGTCAGTAGTGTTGGTAATACGATAGTAGTACGGACCCTTAGTATTCTCTCTTACTGTGGCGCATCTGCCATCATTGGTTGTCCATGCGCTTTGTGCAGGGAAAGGCACGATGGCATCCCAAGTTGCTGAAGTAGAACTGCTGTTCTCGGCAGCTGCCCATGTTTGTTCTGAAGATTGATAAATCTCATACGGAGAGAAGCATACCCAGTCTCCACTCTCAATGTAAGCAGGAGCATACTTACCTGCCCAACCGTCAGCCGGTACATTGGCGGGATTCAAAGTCTCAGCCGGAACTACAGCCATCAAGCTAATGCTTGCCAATACGGCAGCGGCTAATGTGAAAATCTTTTTCATTGTGTTTTTGTGTTTTGTTGTTAGTTAAACGAAAATTTTGGGTTTTTATAATAGCGTTTGCTATGTTTACTTTGCAAAATCGACGACAAAAGTACTACATTTTATGCACATACGCAAACTTATTTTGTTTTTTATACAAATTACGTCAATTTTTCCACATCAACCGCACAGCATGCTTGGCAAACTCCGCTAAGACCCAAATAAGACTTTTATAAGACTTTTGTAAGACTTTTCTGCGGATCCCAATTGAGAAAATGTGTAAAAATTGCCGCAGAATGATTTTTTCACGCTTTGCGTTTGCATATGTCGTTTTTTTGTTGTACCTTTGTGCCCGATTTTTGACAGAACAATAATGAAACGCATTTTAAGGTACTTCGGAGCACTACTATTTGCAGGCATGCCTTTCTCGGTTATACATGGTGAGAAGATTACGCATAATTTTCAGACGATGAATACGGATCCGCGTACGATTGAGTTTGAAGCCGATAATACGTATGCCCGTAGCACGACGGACGCGATTACCTATAAATGCGGAGGAAAATCAGCTTCTAAGTTCGGGTTGGATCATGTTTATAAATCTGTCATGAGCATTAACTTGCTTAATTATGGAGATTACGTAATTATCTCGCCGGCGATAGACAATCTTAGAGGGTTTGATATCTTCTATGAGCCGGCAAATGAGAAACGAAATACAATACAAGTTTATCTCTCGACAGATGGAATCAGTTGGGGAGAACCATTAATCGGAGAAAACATCGCTTATGCCAAAGGCGTGATAAATGTGACTCCTCCTTCGGGAAGTTATCAGATAAAGATTGTTGATACTAATGGCTCTTATGATGCATCCATTACCGAGATCGATTATATGATAGAAAACTGTAACTGTTTTCGGTACGTGCCGTAATGAGGATAGCGAATGATATATTGATTCCGGAGTTAGCGCGGTTGCTGAAAGAGGGGAAAGAAGTGCGGTTTACGCCATCCGGCGTGAGTATGCGGCCGTTTATAGAAGGAGATCGGGATAGTGTGATTCTGACAGCGGTGGCTGCTTCGCCACGGAAAGGAGATGTTCTTTTGGCGAGTGTCCAAACACAGGTCGGAACGCAGACGTATGTGCTTCATCGGCTTGTGCGGATAGAGAAGGGGACGCAAGGTGAAGCGGTTTATGTGCTGCAAGGCGACGGAAATATATCTGGCGAAGAGCGATGCGTTTTTGCGGATATTATCGGACGAGTGATCCGTATAGAAGGACCTTCCGGTCGTCGCAAATCGCTGGTGAGAGGGCGATTTTGGTACGCTGTGCGGAGATGGAGACCGTTCTTGCTAAAGGTCTATCGGCATAGCATTTTGAAATGGTGTTATTAAGAGATCTCGAAATCTCGTAATGACGTAATCACGTAATGACGAAAATTTAAATAACTAAAACACAGATACTTATGAAGACAATTGAAGGATTTAAGTTGCGTAAATTAGGTAACGAGTATATTTTGGTGGGTGAGTCGATGGCGCTCATCAATTTCAATAAGATGATCACGCTGAATGAGACGGCGGGATTTCTTTGGGAGAAGGCGGAAGAGCAGACTCATTCGCATGGGGCTTTTGACGCGTCGGCGCTTTGTAAAGCGCTCTGCGCGGAGTATGAGGTGTCTCCGGAACAGGCAATGACGGATGTCGAGGCGACTATTGCTTCTTGGAAAGAAGCAGGAGTGATTGAAGGATAAGAAATGTTCTATTTGAACAGGACCAACACGGGACCATCTCCCGAAAAATTCCTAATTACAACATTTTGAGAAGGTGAATAGCCTTCTCTTTTTTTATGTTTTGGAGTGATAAAAGTTGCATTTCTTTAAGAAACGGCTACACCTTATTATTATTCGCGCGCGAAAAAGGGGTTAAAATTTGCGTATTCGAAAACAAAATATTAATTTTGCACTCGATTTTCGCGTTGTTTGTTTTGAAACGGCGCATAAAAACTTAAAAATAGTAAATTTGCAAAATTGAGTTAGCAAGAGTGTCAAAGTGTCAAAGTGTCACGACAATTTTTTAATAGCAAAGCGACAAAGCGACAAAGCGACACGCAAAAATAACAAACAGAAAGGTGTTTAAGGTATGAAAAATATGTCTGAAAGTGCAAATAGTGCAAAAAGTGCAAAGCAAATTTTTGCCAACTTTGTCAAGTTTGTTAGGCCAATTTTCGGCACTACTCGTCGTTCTGAGGATAGGGTGACGGAGGCTGAATATCCAACGAATTACCAACGTATCTCCAACTTATCACTAACGATTCGACCGTTCCGCGCGGCTATTTTGGTTGTGCTGCTGGTTTTCGTTGGCGGCTGGAATAGCGAGGTTTGGGGACAATGGAACTCTACTTTAACAGCAACGGCAAGTCCATCAGAAGGCGGAGGGGTGTACGCATCTAAAGAAGATAAAAGTTCCCTAAGTGATTCTGATTATGGGTCTTCATCGACTTCCGGAAAAACATATTGTGCGACGATATGGAGTACTGCTACTTTTTATGCATATTATAAAGCAAATCCAGGATACAAGTTTGATAAATGGAGTACAGGAACTACATCTTGGAAAATTTCCGTAGAGGCAAATAGGAACAATAAGAACCCTTCTGTAATTGCATATTTCAGTCCAATTACATACACTATCGCATTTAATGGAAACGGAAATACAAGCGGATCTATGAGTGACTTGTCAATGGTGTACGGAACTGCTAAATCCTTGACAAATAATACGTATCAAAAGCAATATACGGTAACCTATAATGCTGATGGAGGAAGTTGCTCCACTACTTCTTCCACAGTAACCTATACATTCTCAGGTTGGGAAGATAGGAATAGTATTGTCTTTAATGGAACGACCTATGCTTATACAACCTTTGATGCACCCTATTATGCAAACACTTATGCGGATTTGAAAAGTGCTTTTGGGTATAACAAATATTCTTTGATTCAGCATTATGTAGACAATGGAAAAAATGAAGGACGTTCTCCTAAAGGAACTACTCCCGGTTTGTATCCAAATCAAGCAAGGGTAAATAATCTAACAACAACAGAAGGAGCTACAGTAACTCTTTATGCACATTGGGATTGTGCTAACCCTTCTGTTACTTTGCCTTCTGCCACCAAATCGGGTAAAGTATTAGAGGGGTGGTATGACGGTTCGACCAAAGTAGGCGAAGCTGGTGGTACTTATACTCCGACGGCATCTGTTACGCTGAGAGCCAATTGGGTGGATAAGTTCGATCCAGTGATGACCGGTGCAAACACCATATTGAGCGTTGATGGGCAGCAAGCAAATGCCTTCACTTTCAATCATGTGGACAACCCGACACCTCAGATTACAGTTACTTCTATTGATCCGATTAATAACGGAAATGGAAAGGTAATTGAATATGATGCAGCCAACAATAAGATTATTGCGCACAATGCAGGAACGGCTGATATCTATTTTACGCAGGCGGAGACATCTACAATCAAATCTGGTACTTCTGCCACTTATACGTATACGGTAACCAAACTCACCACCTCATTTTCCGGTTCTGCGTATACTCTGAAGGTGGATGATACACAAACGGCTAATTATAGTTATACCAACACTTCAGTTGCGCAGCCTACTGCAAATAGCTATGATGATTTCTATTATACAATTGATGAAGTTAGTTTTGCTAATGAGGCATTGAATAACGGAACTAACCTTGTTACGTTCAATCCTGCCAATAAGCAAATTACTGCATGCAATGCCGGTACGGCAAAAATTTCGCTGCATCAAAAAGAGACCTATAAATATACGGGAGCGACGACTTCGTTTAATGTAGCGGTAACGAAGCATAGCAATACCATTTATGTGAAGGGGAATGCGAATTATAGCAATTCTATTTATGTGGATTCGTATGACAACGGATTGATATTGACTGCCGATAATACGGATTATACTAATTGCCCGATAACAAATACACAGACCGCAGGTAGTGATGTTGCCACTTTCTATCAAAACGACGAAGTTGTATATTCTTCGTATAAATTAGGAACGGCTACATGGACTCTTTCGCAGCCGGAGAACTATAAGTATCAGGCAGGAAACGGAAGTTTTACGGTGACTGTGGCGAAGGCTGCTGAGGCTGCTGATTGCTATGTTAAGACCGATATTAATTCTGAGCATAAATTTAGTGATTCGTGGGAAACAACGTGGAATGATGAAAATGCAGCAGGTACATTACGCTTTGAGGCATGTGCGCAAGCGGCATGGACCTATGGAATGAACGTGTATCAGTTGATAGATGGGAATTGGAGTTTGAAAGAGTACATAGATCATGATCATATGCATACTCATTATACCAATTATTCCTATTCTTTGGATCAAAGAGCAAAAGGAGTTAAATTTGAGAAAGAAGGAACTCTTAATCGTTGGGTAAAGAATGTGTATGTTACTCGTTCGACCTATATAAATGCCTCCAATGTTACTATAGACCGCACTTCAACGGGTAACCCTGTTTATCCAAAAGACGGAACAGGTGTAGGAACACTGACTATCAACTATAGTTTGGCTAATGGCGGAGATTTGAAGATTATTAATGACAATCCTAAATTTACGTTGGATAATACTACCATCTCTAACGTAGATTGTAAGACGGGAACGGCAACGATCAATATCTCATACGAATCTGATAAAGCCGGAACGGATGTAGCGCATCTGGTGATTTACAATAAGGTTTACCGCAAAGAGGTGACCATTACCGGTATTACAGCCAAACGTAATCAAGAGGTGCATTGGGAGATCGGCGACGCGTTGCGCGTCGGCACACAGACGGAAAACGCTGCTTGGGTAACTATAGGATCTGAAGTTTCTTACTCTTCCAGCAATAACACCCTTTTGGAAGTGGTAGATGGCAAATTAGTTGCAAAGGCAGAAGGAGAGGTAACCATTACGGCTACGGCTCAGGGCAATGATGAATACAATGCGGTCGAAGATAAAAAGACAATAACCATTACCAATGACTTGATTCAAAGCATTGTTTGGGAGCAGAACTTCTTGCGTCTGAAACTCGGAGGAGCAAATCAGACGCTGAATGCATATGTGGTTTCGGACGTAGAAGACTGTACTACCGAAAGGGCTCGTTTGATTACTTATGAGTCATCTGACGAATCGGTGGTAAAGGTCATCAATTCCAACCAGTTGCAGATAGTAGGTGCGGGACAAGCCGTTCTGACAGCCCGTCAGGCAGGCGGAGTTGATACAGACGGACACAAATATATGGCGGTAAGTGCGGAAAAAGCAGTAATCGTCAGGGACCCGAATGCACCGTGTGAAAACTATCTGTATATTCAGCCCCAGGAGAATAAATGGGACTGCGGATGGAATCTCGCCAACCGGCAATATAGAGAGTTCATAATTGATAATCTGGACGAACCAAGTACACTCTATTTGCAATACAAAGGTGAGTATAGGAATGTGGGAGGAGTGAATTATTTCTACGGTACCATGCACGTTGATGAGTGGTATGATGGCGCTTGGCACGAGGTGCCCAATGGCAATCTTGGCACTCCTACCATCGGCACATATCAGACACTCAATACTACGCTGCAACGCAAGACAACCAAGGTGCGAATCCGTACGAACGACGGTGTGGGTTATCACTATTTCAAGGATTGCAAAATCGGTCAGTCGCGTTATATAGAGGCCTCCGACCTGACTATATTTGAGGCAAAAGTAGGTCAGGTGGTAAACCAGTCATTAACCGTCCGGTATAACAACATCACCGGCCCTGTTACATTGAGTTTGGGCAACAACAACTCCAAGTTTAGTCTTTCGCAACCATCCATTGATGGCGATTGTGGTGATAAGGGAACGGTGGATGTGACGGTCTCCTATCTGCCTACAGTGGAAGCGAATGAAGAAGAACTATTGACTGTTTCTGACGGAACAACTACATTGAAAGTGACTCTGCATGGTGTTGCTACCAAGACCAGCCGTCACATCGTGTGGGATCTCCCGGAGACAAACAATGTGTATACAGTGGATGTAGTGGAATTGGGAGCGCAGGCTCTGACGGATGTGGGTAATACAACCGCCGGAGACGTGTTCTATGCCATCAGTTCGTCGTCCCCGGCCGGTGTAGGATCGGTAGCCGGCAGTAATTTGACATTCGCGAAAGCAGGAACGGTTGTGGTGACTGCAAATACCGTGAATGATGCCCGCTATAATGACGCAGTAGCTGTTTCTAAAACCTATAACGTAGCAATTACTCCGACGACTATCTCTACCATGCCTGTATTGGCGGAGGTAACAAGCGGGACGGCTGCCGGAGAGATTGAGTTGACAGGATGGCAGGTTACCAACACCGTTAACTGCGGAGTAGTAGAAGGAACGCTGGCAATCACATCGGCTGATTTGACGAACGTGGGAACGAATACCGTCACGCTCACCTTTACACCGAGCAATACGGATATGTATTCCGGTTGTACAGGTACAACGACGATTGTTGTCAACAAGGCTGTTTCCAACATCTTCACCAATGCTTCCGGTAACGGCGAATGGAATGACCGTGCAAACTGGTCAAATGGCGTTCCTACGGGCGATGAACCGAACGTAATCATTAGCGGTGACCTGATTATTGATGAAGAGCTGACGGTCGGTAATCTGACCATCAAGAAGAATAGTCGCGTGGTACTGACCGTCAATGGTGATTTGACCGTCAATGGTGCAAGTGAGGACCTCACTGAATATGGAAACTTGTATGTACAGAACGGAGGAGAGATTGAAGTGAACGGTGAGCTGAAAGTAGGAGACCTGACGGTTGAAGCCTCTATCGGTACTTCCAAGGGTACCGCGGAGAGCGGACAGGTTGAAAAAGCTGAGAATATCGTTTATGCGAACGCATACATTGACATCAACATGGATCCGAAGGGCACAATGGATGATACCAAATGGTACGGTTTCACGGTTCCGTTTGATGTGGACGCACATGCCGGTATCTCGCGCAAAGAGGATGGCGTTTATCGCCAATGTACTTACGGTACGCACTATTTGATCGCCGAGTATGATGCGAATAAGCGCCTTAATACCGGTAAGGGATGGAAATATATTACCGGAAATACATTGTACGCCGGTACGTTCTATTACTTCACCGTGAACGGCAATTATAATACCTATCGTTTCAAAGCGAAAGAGGCTGCCTATACTCAGGCTGCGCCTGCAACCTTGGCGATGAATGGTTCTACCTCCAATCCGAATGCCAACTGGAATGCCGTAGGTAACTCGACCTTGCAGCATGCCAAAGTAAGTTTTGAAGGCGGCAACTACGTGCAGGTTTATCAGAATGGATTAGATGCATATCGCACGGTTTCAGCGAGTGAGGCTACGTTTGTAGTGGGCTGTCCGTTCTTTATTCAGGCCACAGAAGCTTCGACCGTGGTATTGGATGCACCTACTTCTGCTACAGAATCCTATTATGCTCCTCGTCGCTCGAGTGCATCGCAAAATGGTGTGGCGCGTGTTAATCTGACTTCCGTTGAGGGCGGATATTCCGACCGGATTTATGTCAGCGGTACTGATAAAGAGGAAAACGCCTATATCGCAGGGCGCGATCTTGCCAAAGCCGGCGAAAGTAAAGTCGTTCCGCAATTATGGGTAGATACCTATAATCAGAAATTAAGTGTTCATGAGGCTGCATGGCAGGGAGAAAACGCAATTTGTCCGCTCGGTATCTATGTGCCGGAGGAGGGTGAATATACTCTCACCGCTACGCAACCCGAAGATGGTACGCAGGTTTACTTGACTATCGATGGTATGCCGGTTTGGAACATATCCGAAACAGCTTATATCCTGTCTCATGGCAAGGGTACGATGAACAACTATGGTTTGATGTTGCTGCAGGCTTCAAGAATGCCTACCGGTGTGGAGAATGTCGAGTCGGCGGATGACGAGAAAGCCCAGAAAATCATTCTGAATAATCAGCTCTATATCCTCCGTGATAGTAGAATGTATGATGCAACGGGTAAAAAAGTTAAATAATGGTATGAATTATTTGCGTATTCCCCCAAAAAGCAGTACCTTTGCATGGTTTTTCGGGAATAACGAATAACAATTTGAATATATGAATACAAAACATAGTTATATTACCCCTGAGGTGACCACAGAGTTTTTCCTCGTAAAGGAATATTTGATGGTTTCGAGTATTTCGAACGCGCAGGAGCCGGGTGGTAATGCCCCTGAACGTTGTGCACCGGCGTTCTAAGGAATTACAAAAAAAACGGACATCAACTATACAGTGACGTCCGTAATGGTAACGAGATGGTAACGGAAATACCCTTATATTGAGTAAGCTTTCAGTAACCTTACTTTAAGGATTGCGCCCAACGGCGAAGATACGCAAACCACTCCTCGGCAGAAGATGCCACGGGGTGGTTTTCTTTGCTCGCTCCAACCGTTGTCAGATAGAAATGACAACGGGCGTCTGAGCCCTGCAGGCCTGTTTGGGGGGTTGACGGACGATGTCCGTGGGTTTGAGGGCTTGAGGGAAGGGGATTTAAGAGACAGAGGTTGTTCTGCTTGTCGTGAACCAAATCTCCGGCAAACTCTTTGGGAATAAAGACGCCGAGGCCGACAGTCTCTTTGGCGTATTTGGCAGAATCATTCACGGGCCAATCGGTGCCCCATGAAGCGAGTAAAACACCATTCGGAAGTTGGATGGTCAAACCCCTCCCGTCCTCCCCACGGGGGGAGGAGATGGGATCCCAGATGAAACCTTTTTTAGCAGGAATAGATTGCACACCGGTACAGAGACCTTCTATTGGGGAAGAACAATAGACGTCGCAGCGCATGTCGCGATGGCCGGCGCGCATGGTGTATTGGACGGTGAGGTCGAAGCCGTGTTTGGCTTCGCCTGTTTGGAGGTTTGACGAACTTTGTCCGTTCGTTTGAAGGTCTGACGGTTTCCAATCTTTGACGGCGACCTCGATAGTGGCGGAGTTGCGGGATTGGCGGACGATACGCTGGGAGCGCTCCGCTACATTCTCGAAATGTACCATCTTCTTGCCGTTCCAGTATTTGACGGAACCGACACCTACCGTTCCGCTCACGCGGAGGATGTCATCGCCATAACCGGCAGCGAGCAGAGAGTCGTTGGGATACCAGTGACTCTGCGATAGCTCGAGTTGCGGCGTACGTTTGCAATAGGGGTCGATGGTCTGTTTCTTGTCAAAATAGATGCGGTATGCCATGAGTTCGGACTCCACCGCCACGCCGTGGTGGTGAAGCGAATGATAGACATCTTCTTTCTCGTCGGTCGTCTTCCACTCGGTGATGGGGTAGCAATGACGCATCTTAGAGCCCTCATAGAGGACGGCATAGCCCTCTCTGGTCGAATCGGCAGGAGTACCGATTCGCCAGAAAGAGGTAGCTACCCGCGGGGCGCAGCCCGCGAGCAGTAAGACCGCTACGCTCAAAGTCAAAAGACCGCTAAGACTATTATTTGTTAATCTTGACATTCTCTACGGTCGGAGCGAGGGTGAAGGCTTCGCCTTTCTGAGCCTGGATATTGACATTGTCGATGACCAGACCGTTGGTCTGGCGGAAGAGGGCACCTTCGGTAGCGGAGATTGTGATGTTACGCAGGGTAACATTCTCAATCTTCTGCTCGGGCAGACCGTTGAAATAGATGGCGCGTTTGATATTCGCACCCTTGACATTCTCGATGACGATATTCTTGAAAGCCGGTGTCTCTTCACTTACCTCGGGAGCCGTTGCGTTCATACGCGCTGCGAGTTCTTCTTCGGTTTCTTCACCGGCGCCTTTACCGCCGTAGAAGAGGTCAAAGAGAAGTCCTTCGTTCGGGATATTGACCATATTGACGCCGTTGATGTAGATATTCTCTACGACACCGCCGCGTCCGCGAGTGGATTTGAAACGCAGACCGACATCGGTACCGATATAGAGGTTGTTGCGCACCTCGACATTCTTGATTCCGCCGGACATCTCCGAGCCGCATACGAAACCGCCGTGACCATGATAAACGACGCAGTCATCGACTACCACATTCTCCGTCGGGATACCGCGGTCACGACCGGGTTTATCCTTGCCGGACTTCATGCAGATAGCATCGTCACCCACGTCGAAGGAGCAGCGCGCAATCACCACATTCTTGCAGGACTCGACATCTACACCGTCGCCGTTCTGGCTGTACCAGGGGTTGCGGACATTGAGGTCGCGCAGGATGAGGTTCTCGCAGCACATAGGGTGGAGGTTCCACGCCGGGCTGTTCTCGAAAGTTACGCCCTCGAGGAGGATATTCTTGCAGTCCACGAAATGGAGCATTACCGGGCGGAGGAAGGACTTGACAACCTGCCAAAGCGAATCATCGGTGATGACGGGCACGTTCTGGTCGATGCAATAGGTCTGCGCTAAGATCGATGCACTATCCGGGTACCAGATATCGTTCTCGGTCACTACGCCGCCTTTCTCCTTGAGGTGTTTCTTCCATTGCGAAGGAGCCATCTTGGATTTCTTGAGCGGACGCCACCAATCGCCGTTGCCGTTGAAGGAGCCAAAGCCGGTGATGGCGATGTTCTCAGCGTTGCGAGCGTTCAGCGGGCTTGTGCAACGCTTGGTAGGGATACCTTCGAACCACTCATCGTAGATCTCATAGAGATCGAGGTCGTGGGAGAAGACTACAAAAGAGTTCTTCTCTGTGAAGAGACGGACGTTGGACTTAAGGGTGATTGGTCCGGTGGTATAGAGACCTTCCGGGATGATGACTGTTCCGCCGCCGGCTGCTGTACACTCGTCGATAGCTTTCTGAATGGCCTCGGTAGCCAAAGCGACGCCGGTGTTGTCAGCTTCGTAGTCGAGGATGTTAAACGTGCGGTTCGGGAACGAAGGCACGGTCACTTTCGGCATCTCAAAGGAAGCAGATTTGGTTAGGGCGTCGATGTCCTTTTGCGTGGTTGTTTGATACTTTGGCGCTGATGAACAAGCGCCTAAAACAGCTGCGGCAAGCAGCAAGAGAATAATTTTTCTCATGGTTGATAAATATTTTGTGGATAAATGATTTCTACTAATGACAATCCTTCCGCAGGCGCCGAATGCCCAGCAGAAGAACGGTGATGCGCGTTAATGACGTCCGTCATCGCTTCGGGAGGCATGTGTCCGCGTCCCACTTCAAAGAGTGTGCCCACTACCGCGCGAACCATATTACGCAGGAACCGATCGGCGGTGATGACGAAAGAATACTCCGTCTCGGACTCGCGTACCCATTTCGCTTCGCGCACATCGCAGATGGTGGTCTTTACGTCCGTGTGGACGCGGCAGAAAGAAGCGAAGTCCTGTTTGCCGAGCAGCAGCGCTGCGGCTTGGTTCATTGCCTCGAAATCCAACCCCGGCGCCACGCGCGTGTGGGTGATATATAAGAAAGGATCCTTGCGTGTGGTGATGCGGTAGCGGTACGTACGCGCCGTGGCGTCAAACCGCGCATGGGCATCGTCGCGCACGGGGCGAAGATCGCTGATGGCGATGGATAGCGGCAGGAGGTTATTGAGCCGCGCTCCGAAGTTATCCGGTACCGCTTTCTCGACATCAAAATGCGCTACCATCTTCTCGGCATGTACACCGGCATCGGTGCGTCCGGCAAAAGTCAGAGGCACCGGCTGGCGCAAGATGGTAGCAAAAGCAGCCTCCATCTCGGCCTGCACGGTGTTTCCGTTCGGCTGGCTCTGCGAGCCGTGGAAATCTGTGCCGTTATATGAGAAAGTTATAAAATAGCGCATTTATTTATTATTTTTTTTCGTTATGACGGTATTACGTTATTACGAGATCACGAAGGGCCTTGTTGATTTCCGGAGAGAGTTCTGCATTATAGGCTATCAGGAGTCCTCCGCCAATGACGATGAGGCTACGGAGGAGGCTGTCGAGCCATATATTCGGCAGAGGTGCATACATGCTCCACAAGGCGTTGACGGCAAAGAGTCCGGTTAACAGCAAGGCGATGTACCACCACTTGCGATCCACTACATGGAATCCACCCAAGGGTACAATAGCTGCGATGATCAAGATGTAGTAGAGACCGTACGAGAGCAGATTGCTCATTGCTGCGCCTTCCATACCATAGCGCGGTACCAGGTAGTTGTTGAGCAGCAGCGCGCTGATGGTCAGAACCAGCGAGAAGATCAGACTCAACGCATAGTACCGCGAGTAGTTCAGCGCAGAAAAACAAATAGAGAATGTCCCCAAAATCAATTGGCTGACACCCAGGATGAGTACTACGTTTTTGGCTTGTGCAAAGGTAGTACCATTAGGTAAAATATGGAAAATAAGGTCAATATTAACCCAGATGACCAGCAGAATAAATCCACCGATGAGGAGCATGTTCCTTGTCACTTGGCGTGTGAGAAGCGAACACTCTTCGCGGTTCTCCTCTTTGATGGCGCGCGCTAATTGTGGCGAGGCGATGGAGGAGACAGAACGATTCGGCACACTGACCATGACCGCCATGTATGTAGCGATAGCGAAGATACCGGTGGTGTCCAGACCCATTTTGGCGGTTACGAAGAAGGACGAGAGCGTGGGAGCCAGAACGGAAGTGACCGCAGAGAGCAAGAGGAAACCGGTATATATCAGATAGCGGCGTACGAGTGTCGGATTGCTCTTTAAGTACGCCCAATCGGGCTTGAGCCGAATCGGCTTAAGGGAGAAAAAATACACCATGTTAATGAGCGCAGCCAGCGCGTAGTTGACGCACAGACCGATCACCAAACCATCGAGTGAAAGGATGCGGAAGGCATAAAGCAGATAGAGCGCCAGTAGGCCGACGCGTACCACTAACTCCCTCACGGCGCGGGGTACGACGATGTGCATCAACACGTTGCACGTACACTCATAAATCGCTTGATAGAGCATGAAGAACGCCAGCGGTAGCACGAAATAGTAGTACTCCACGAAGAGTGGCGATTTATCGCCAAACCAAGCGCCCAACGGCACACTGCAAGCCCAGTAGATACCGGCAAAGATGATGAATCCAATCATCGGAACGACAAGCGCCCAGAAGAAGAAACCATGATCCTCGTTGCTGTCTTTTTCCCGAAAGTACGGGTAAAAACGGATGATACTGGCGTTTGTGCCTAACTGCGCCAGACCGATGAAGAGGGTAGCGGCATCGACCAGCACTCGTGCCAACCCGATTTCCTCGGTGGTGAGGAAACGGGTTAACACGAAGAACGTGGTGACAACGCCAACGGCGATGCCCAGATAGGTCACTATCGTACCACGAACCGATTGCTTGGCGATAACTCCCAAAGTAATTTACAATTTAATCATTTACTATTTGGTCATTTGATATCCAGCAGTTCGACTGTGAAGATCAACGCTGCAAACGGAGGGATGGACTGACCCGCTCCGCGCTCGCCGTAACCTAATTCATACGGGATGTAGAGTTTGTATTTCGAACCCTTCGGCATGAGTTGCAGACCTTCGGTCCAACCTTTGATGACGCCGTTCAGCGGGAACTCAATCGGCTCGCCGCGTTGGTAGGAGCTGTCGAAGACTGTGCCATCAATGAGGGTGCCCTCGTAGTGTACTTTGACGGTCTGCTCTGCGGTCGGTTTCGGACCTTTACCCTGCACGAGTACTTCGTACTGAAGGCCGGATTCGGTTACTTTAACTTCTTCGCGGAGTGCGTTCTCCTGCAGGAACTTCTCACCTGCTGCTTTGGCCTCGCCGTATTTGAGGCGGTTGATGACCTCTTCTACATACGCATTGGCAGCAGCGCCGTCAAACTGAGAGGTGTAATTATACAGACCATTGATGAAACCCTGTTTGAGAAGCTCGAAGTTGGTCTCCAGACCATCGATACCCAGCAGCCCAACGGGCTCTTGCTCGCGGATAGCCTTACCGATATTCTTTGCCATAGCTACTACTTGCGGATTGCGCACATCTTCCTTCATGCCCTTGTTGACATTCTTAATGAACTCCTCTTTTGCGTTACCCACGGTATCTTCGGAGAGGACGTACATACGGATCTGCTGACCATTCATGAGACCGAAGGCGTAGTTGAGCGAGTCGATGGCAGAAGCCAACTCGATGGTCTTCGCTTTGCTCGGGCACTTGGAGTAAACGACTTTGCCTGCTTCCATAGCGCGATTGCTTTGGTAGCAAGACATGAGGAAACTCTCTGCTGCGGCTTCGGGCATAACGGTAGTGTCCTCGTAGAGGGCATTGACTACTGCCTGGAGGAAGATACGCTCGTTGAGCGTCCAGTCTTTATTCTCCGCCAGACCCTTCTGCTCAAAGGTCTTAACGGAGATACCGAACTGACGACCCGTTTGCTCAATATCGCTCAGGGACTCTTCTTTACCCTGATAAGCAGCCTCGAGGGCGTCGATAAACTCTGCTACGGCTGCATCGCTGCTGTCGTTAGCCAGGAAACGGCTCTTAATCTGCAGACCATTGAGCAGACCCAGCGCATAGTTCACGGAGTCCGCTTCGTTCTCTAATACGGCATCTTGTGCCTTGTAGCTGTTGCCGCAGGAAATCATAGCCATGACGGCAAGCATTAAAATACTGATTTTTTTCATCGTTTTATATTTTTTTTTCGTTATTTCGGGATTACGTGATTACGTGATTACGTGATTACGGATTTATTCAATTCCTAAGAGTTCTACCGTGAAGATCAGGGCTGCGTACGGGGGAATGGATGCTCCAGCTCCGCGCTCGCCGTAAGCCAGCTGATAGGGGATGAAGAATTTGTACTTCGAACCGATGGACATCAGTTGGAGTCCTTCGGTCCAACCTTTGATGACACCGTTCAGCGGGAAAGTGATCGACTCGCCGCGTTTGTACGAGCTGTCGAAAACCGTTCCGTCGATGAGCGTACCTTCATAATGTACGCGCACGGTGTCGGTAGCTTTCGGTTTCTGACCCAGCGACGGCTCGAGGATCTCGTACTGCAGACCGGATTCCGTCACTTTGACGCCTTCGCGTTTGGCGTTCTCGGCGAGGAATTTCTCACCTGCCTCTTTCGCTGCGCCGGCGATCTTCTGCTCCAACTCCTGGAAGAACGTGTTCAATACCTGTTGTGCCTCTTGATAACTGATCTTGGGTTGCTGATGGGTCAGTACATCTTCGATGCCGGCTGCGAGGTCCTGATAGTTCAGTTTCTCTACGCCGCTGCCCATGAGGTTTTGACCCATTGAGAGGCCTAATGCATAACTAATTTTGTCCATAAATTCATTTACAATTTTATCATTTACAATTTTTTCATTTATTTTGCCATTGATTCATTTGCGAGAGATAGCGTGCCATGTATTTGCCGAGGATGTCAAACTCGAGGTTGACTACCGTGCCTGCCTCGATGTACTTGAAGTTCGTATTCTCCTCGGTATAGGGAATGATGCAAACCGACACGTATCCTTTGTTGTCTTGGATGTCGGGTTCGCAGACTGTCAGGCTTACACCATTGATGGTCACCGATCCTTTGTCCACGCAGAAATACCCGCGTTCCACCATCTCTTTGGAGGTCTCGTACTCAAAGCGGTAGTACCAGCTGCCGTCGGTCTCATGCGCATCGATACAGACAGCTTTCTGATCCACGTGGCCCTGCACGATGTGTCCATCGAGACGACCGCCCATGAGCATCGAGCGCTCTACGTTGACCCAGTCGCCGACTTTGAGCAAGTCGAGGTTCGTTAGACGCAGGCTCTCCTGCATCGCTGTGACGGTATATACATTTACCATTTCACCATTTACCATTTGGTCATTTGTCTGCACCACCGTCAGGCACACGCCGTTATGCGCAATCGACTGATCGATTGACAGCGGCTCGCCGAAGGGGTTGCGAAGCGTGAGGTGTTTGTTGGTTTGCTCGGTCTCAATCTTAACGACCTGAGCCATTGTTTCTACGATTCCTGAGAACATTTTGAATAGGAAAATCTTTACGGGTTAATATAAATAAGTAGATGCCGATCAGTACCGTGCCGATACCCATCAGCGCCCACATGTTTTGTACATAATACAGCCGGAAGGCATAATAAACTCCTAATAGCCCGAGCGTCAGCGCTGTATAACCGCCAATCGTCTTGAGGTCGTACGGGATTGGCGCTTTCTTCTGACCGATGAAATAGGAGAGGAGCATGATCACGAAATAGCAGACGAGGCTACTGCCGCAAGATGCCCAATAACCGATGAGCGGCACGCCGACAATCTGAAGCACCAGCGTGATCACCAGGCCGATGAGCGAGAAATAGGCGCCCCATTTCGTCTCGTCCGTCAGTTTGTACCAGAACGAGAGGTTGAAGTAGATGCCTTGGAAGACATACGTCCAGAGCACCACAGGCACAATCTTCAACCCCTCCCAATAAGCACTCGAGACGATGTAACGGAAGATGTCCAGATAAAAGATCACGCCCAAGAGGATGAGGTACGAGAAGATGATGTAGTACTTCATCGCATCGGCGTACGCCTCTACGGATTGCCGGTCTTTATGTTTCGCGAAGACGAAAGGCTCGTACGCATAGCGGAAGGCCTGGGTGAACATCATCATCACCATCGCTACCTTGAAGCACGCGCCGTAGATACCGAGTTGCGCTTGTGCATCTGCGCCGGTGTAGAGATAAGGGAAGAGGATGCGGTCGAGAGTCTGGTTCATGATGCCTGCCACGCCGAGTACCAGCAACGGCAGCGAGTAGCGCAACATCTCCTTGAGCGCTAAGCCGTCAAACTGTCCGCCTTTCGGCATTGTGAACGGCAAGAGGCAGAGGGTCTGGATCGTCGTCGCTAAGATGTTACTGAGGAAGACATAGAACACATCGTTCTTGCCCAGGACTACTAAGAAAAGGATGTTAAAACCGATGTTCAGTATCACAAACAGCAACTTGAGTGCCGCAAAAACGATTGGTCGCTTCTGGTAACGCAAGTACGCAAAGGGGATGCACGCAAACGCATCGATAGCTACCGTCGCGAACATCATCTCCACAAACTCCGAATGGTCGGGATAACCCAGAACATTCGCTAAGGGCTGATGGAAGATGATGACCAGCACGGTGAATAATGCGCTGGTGCATAAAAGGGTAATAAACGCGGTCTTATAGACACTCTTAGCGTCGTAATCCTCGCGGTTGGCGAAACGGAAGAAGCCGGTCTCCATGCCATACGTAAGGATCACCAGCAGTAGCGCCGTCCATGCGTAGAGGTTCGTGACAATACCGTAGTCGTCCGTCCGCGCGAGGACGTACGTATAGAGCGGTACGAGCAGGTAGTTCAGAAACTTACCTATTATCGAACTCAGACCATAGATGGCGGTGTCCTTCGCCAGGGATTTCATCTCACTCATCCTCTTCCTCCTTTTTCTTTGTTTCTATGCCTCCTACGCACACTACAATCTCACCCTTAGGAGCTTTCGCTTTGAAATGCGCTATCAGTTCTGTAAGGGTGCCTCGTACGGTCTCTTCGTGGAGCTTGCTGATCTCGCGGGTGACGGACGCTTTGCGTTCTTCTCCGCATACCTGGGATAGTTGCTCCAGGGTCTTCACGAGCCGGAAGGGCGACTCATAGATGATGAAGGTCTGGTCGAGTTGTGCCAAGTACTGCAGACGTGTCTGCCGGCCTTTCTTCTGCGGAAGGAAGCCTTCAAAGTAGAAATGGTTGTTCGGCAGACCGCTATCCACCAACGCCGGCACAAAAGCCGTTGCACCAGGGAGTGTCTGGATCTCGATACCGGCTTCTGCGGCAGCACGAGTCAAGAAGAACCCCGGGTCGCTGATAGCCGGCGTACCGGCATCGGAGATGAGCGCGATATTCGCACCCGCCTTCAGCCGCTCCACGATGTCCGCAGAGGTCTCATGTTCGTTGAACTTATGATGGCTCTTTAAGGGCGTATGGATGTCGAAATGCTGCAGCAACACGCCGCTGGTGCGTGTGTCTTCCGCCAAAATCAGATCAACCGATTTCAGCGTCTCAATCGCACGGAACGTCATGTCCTGCAGATTGCCGACCGGTGTTGGAACGATATACAGCATTTATCCGAAACGGCGGTGAAGGGAAACGATAAACTGTTGGTAACTATTGCTCTCGGTGTCCCATTGGAAACGGGATCCGATATAAGTCATCGCCTCATCGAAGGACTTCAGCTCATTGATCTCCGTGAGGGTGCGTTGCATCAATTCGGCATTCTGACCGAAGAGCTCGCGTTGGTACAAGAATCGATCGCCCAACGAGATCGCCTGACGGATGTCGTCCACCGGTTTGCCATAGACCGCTGCTTTTGGAGAAGCTTGCTCCTCTACTACAGGCGCTGGCTCTGCTATAGCGGGAGCGGGCTCCGGTTCCTTCGATATTTCGACATCTCGAGATACCGGTATTTCGATGGGTTTCTCCACAATCTTCTCCACCACTTTTTCTACCACCTGAGGTTCCGGCAGAGGCCGGCTCTTCAGCTCCTCGATCTCTGCCTCCATCGAAGCGATCACGGCTTCGTTGGTCTGCTGAGCCTCCTCCAGCACGGCGATGCGTTTTTCGTATGCCGCAATCCGTGCTTCGAGGGACTCAAAATATTTGATTACTTCTTCCATAATAAATGTTCAAATGGTAAATTATTTTGTTGCGTCTTCTAATTTACCCATCATTGCGAACATAAAGATAGCAGCGATGAGGCAAACACCGATAAATACGCTCCATACGAGCCACAACGGCAGACTGCCCCAAAGGAAACCACCTACAGAAACGAGGAAGTTACCCAATGCGGTAGCTACAAACCAACCGCCCATCATCATTCCTTTGTACTGCGGAGGTGCCACTTTGCTGACAAACGAGATACCCATCGGGCTGAGCAGCAGCTCGCCGAAAGTGAGTACCAGATATGTGATAATCAGCACGTTGGAGTTAACGAACGTGCCGTCTCCTGTCACGCGCGCCAACTCTTGCTCCGCCGGAGTCAGCAGACCGATAGAGCAGAACGCCATTAGGGCATAAGCTGCGGCTGCCACCAACATTCCGTACGCGATCTTACGCGGTGCAGAAGGTTCTTTGCCTTTCGCAGCCAGCGCACCGAAGATGGCCATACTAACCGGCGTCAGTGCTACTACGTAGAAGGGGTTAAACTGCTGGAAGATTGGCGCGGAGATACCCAACTCAGCGGGGTGGCGGAGGTACTTGTATGCCAGCGCACCCAGTACTGCGACACCAACACACGACCAGATCATCTTTGCTTTTTTCGTGCCCTCGCCGAAAAGACCAAACAGCACGTACACAAGAATCGCTACCAGAACCAAGTTCCAGATATCAAAAGCCATTGTTTGTACGCCTGTTACAACCGGCGTCACGAACTCGTTGGCGAAATACGTCAGCGTCAGACCGTTCTGGTGGAAAGCCATCCAGAAGAAGAGTACTACGGCGAACACGAGGCACAATGCCACGATGCGTTTTTTCGTCTGCTCCGGCGAGAGGGTCTCTACTTTCTGACCACTTGCTGCGGCTTGCTTAGCCGTGTTCTCCACATGCTTGAACCACGGACGGCAAGCGTAATAGATAGCAATACTGAGTACCAGCGAAGCGCAGGCTACCGCGAAAGCGAAGTGATAACTGTCGTTCACGCTCACGCCCAAACTCTCTTGCGCCCAAGCCATGATCTTCACAGCGGCTGTCGGAGCGAACATCGCACCGATGTTGATCGCCATGTAGAAGAGCGAGAAAGCTGCATCGCGGCGGTCGGCATAAGCCGGGTCGTCGTAGAGGTTGCCGACCATCACCTGCAGGTTGCCTTTGAAGAGGCCGGTTCCGAAACTGATGAGCACTAATGCACCAATCATGCCGGTCATCGCTACCGCCGTGCTACCGTACTCCACGCCTCCCATCGGGATCGCCAGAAGCACATAGCCTAAGAACATAATGATGATACCTATCGTCACGCACTTGCCGTAACCGATCTTGTCGGCTACGATACCGCCGATGAGCGGCAGGAAATATACGAACGCCAGGAACGTAGAATAGATTGCGCCTGCAGCCGAAGCCGACAGACCAAAATTAGCGCGCAAGAAAAGCGCAAAGACGGCTAACATCGTGTAGTAGCCGAAACGCTCGCCTGTGTTGGCTAAAGCCAACGCGAACAATCCTTTGGGTTGATTCTTAAACATAAATTATTTGGTTTTTAGTTGTTTTCTAGTTTACTAGTTGACTAGGGTCCTAGGGTTCTAGGGTCCTAATCAATTATATCGCACCAGTGATGTTTATCTTCGGCTCGGCCGAATTGGATGTCTCTGAGCGCGTGGTAGAGCTTTGTCAGTACCGGTCCCGGTTCGTCGCTCAGGTGGTAAATCTTGTTCTTTTCCGGATCGATCACTTTGTCGATTGGGCTGATGACACAGGCCGTTCCGCAGGCTGCGGCTTCGCTCATGTCTGCCAGTTCCTCCAGCCGGATGTGCCGTCTCGTCACTTTCATCCCTAAGTCCTTTGCCAAGGTCATCAGACTGTCATTCGTGATACTCGGCAAAATCGCACTACTTCGCGGCGTCAAATATTCAATCTGAGGCTCCCTTCCCTTTAGGGAGGGGGTGGGAGTAGGCCTCTTTATTCCGATGAAGTTCGCTGCCGAGCACTCGTCTATATACCGATGGTATTTGGCGTCGAGGAAGAGGCAATCCATCCCTTGCGCATGAGCCGGTTCGGTAGCCCGGAAGGACGAGGCGTAGTTGCCGCCGACCTTGAAGATTCCTGTTCCATAAGGCGCCGCACGGTCCACATGCCGATTCACGATGAACGTCGTGCAATGGAACCTGCCCGGATAGTACGGACCTATCGGTGAAGGAATGACGATGAACTCAAAATCCTTGCCCGGTCCCACGCCCAGACGCGGCGTTGTACCGATCAGCAGCGGTCGGAAATAAAGCGTTGCGCCGGTTCCGTAAGGCGGCAGAAAATCCAGGTTCTTCTCCAACGCCAGCCGGATGGCTTTGCCGAATAACTCTTCAGGCACGGGCTGCATGTACAGCCCCTCTGCACTTCGTGCCATTCGTTTGGCATTCTCCCGCCAACGGAAGATGCGGATCTTCCCATCTACTCCCCGGAAAGCTTTCAGTCCCTCAAAGGCCTCTTGCCCATACTGCAAACAAGTAGCCGACACATGCAAGTGCAGGAACTTGTCCTTCGTAGCGTAGGGTTCTTCCCATGCGCCATCGTGATACGCGGCGCGAACTATATAGTCCGGCTCCGTGTAATGAAATCCCAGTTTACTCCAATCAATCTCTTTCATCAAACAACGTATCTAATATACTTATCTCCGTTTGCCACGGATGTTTATCTGTCCAAATTAATCCGCTCCAATCGGCGGTGCGTCTTTCGACTTTCGACTTTTGACTTTCGTCTAATAACGGTCTCTCTTGCTTTAGCAGGGCGACCAGCGTCGCGTTCATCTCGTCATTCAGGTCCAACAGCCATTTGTACTCTTTCTCGTAGAACGGCCTGAGGTAGTCTGCGAAATACAGGAAGTACGGCGTGTGTTGGTATGCGGAGACGAGGGTGATC
Source organism: uncultured Bacteroidales bacterium (assembly GCA_945828585.1). Lineage (GTDB taxonomy): Bacteria > Bacteroidota > Bacteroidia > Bacteroidales > Paludibacteraceae > Colicola. The sequence goes on from CALZRN010000006.1 coordinate 24,599, forward strand.
CAGTGTTGGTGCTGCCATCGTGTCTGGTAGCTGATCTCAATATCCCGCGTCAACTGCTTATGCTCCACTTTCTTTACTGGGACGGTCAGTCGTACCAGCTCTCCTTTTGCGTCGCGGATGAGCGCCCGGTTACGAAACGTCTGTTTCTCAAAACTCTCCATCTGCTCGATCGTCGCGGGTTCGCTCATCAGCGCTTCCATGTACGACTTCGGCGGCAAATATGCGGTAGGTAAAATCATCTTTTAGCTCCTCTTCCCAGTCTCTCCCAGCGGATGGAGTGTTTGTCTTTGTCGATGGAGAGCCAGATGAATACCGGCCGTCCGACGATGTGATCCTCCGGCACGAAGCCCCAGTAACGGCTGTCGGCGGAGTTATGGCGGTTGTCGCCCTGCATCCAATAATAATCCATCTCAAACTCGTACTCCTCGCCGATCTTCATGGACTTGAACTCGTACGCGTCTGCAATCCGCTTATAGATCCGGTAGTTTTCCTCGGTAATCATCAGTTTATCGCCTTTCTTCGGGATGTAGATTGGTCCGTAGTCGTCGCGCGTCCAGGTGTTATGTCCCAGCGGATAGACCTCTCCGCCGCGGTCCGAAGGCTCAACCGTTACGGATATCACATGCGGGTTCTTCTCCATCTCTGCCTTCATCGCTTTGGTCAGCGGGAAATGCCAAGTGGTGGCGTCTATCTGGATGCGGTCAGCTATACTGATACCGATCTTCTCCAGATATTTAGCGCTGAACACATGCCCGTCGGTCTGCACGAGATAATTCAGCTGCAAACCTTCTCTCTCAGGCTCTGGGATCCAACCATTCTCCCTCTCTTGAGGAGAGGGTTGGGGAGAGGTTGTCTTCGTATAGACGACATTGTCGATTATACGCAAACTGTCTCCCGGTTCGCCTACGCAGCGCTTGACGTAGTTCTCACGCCGATCCACAGGCCGCGTGACAATCTCGCCAAACACGTCTTTGCGCTGTTTGAGCAAGGCCTCGCCGTAGTAGTGTTTGAGGGTATAGTAGTCGGGGTTCTGCATCTTGAGACACACCGTGTCGCCGGCAGGGAAATTGAAAACGACGATATCGCCTTTCTTCGGACTCGTCCATCCTGCGAGACGCTTGTAGTCCCAATGCGGGTTATCGAAATAACTCTTTCCTCCGCCTAGCCATTCCGGCATCGTGTGTTGCACGAGCGGCATAGATAGCGGAGTCTGCGGCACACGGGCTCCGTACGCCATCTTGCTGACGTACAGGAAGTCTCCGACACGCAGACTCTTCTCCAGAGACGAAGAGGGAATCTGGTAGTTTTGGAAGATATAGAGGTTGATGAAATACACTGCCACGAGGGCAAACACAATTGCGTCTATCCACGAGCAGAGGGTGTATAGGGCGGGCTTGGTGTCTTTGTATTTGCGCCACCAAGAGTAGTTGATATACTTCGTTGTGAAGGCATCTACGATCAGCGGAAGAAGGAGCAGCCAACCCAGACTCTTCCAGTCGCCCCATGCGACCCAGATGACGAACGCGATATAGAGCGCGCTCCAGATTCCTGCGCGAATCCATCCTCCGCGCGGCACTTCGTTGATTCTATCTTGAAAACTTTTCATACTAATTTCTCTGCCGCCAGAACCGCTCCGAGGGCAAAACCTCTGCGGCCTTTGGCGATGTGTGTGATAATGATTGTATCCTCCTCGCTGTCCCATTTCACCTCATGCGTCCCCGGCACTTCGCCTTCTCGGATGGATTCGATTTGAAGCCTACTCCCAGCCCCTCCCTGAAGGGAAGGGAGTAGGTTCTCTATTTGTTCCGCGAGCGTCTTCGCGGTACCCGACGGCTTGTCGAGTTTGTGAATGTGGTGGGTCTCGGTGATGGAAGGCGTGTACTGCGGTTGGGAAGCCATCTCCTCAGCCAGCAGTTTGTTTACCTCAAAGAATATATTCACTCCCACGGAGTAGTTACTGCTCCAGATGAGCATTTGTTTGTCATGCGTCCGTCGGTCTTCATCTATCAGCGCAGCGGCGTCCCACCCGGTCGAACCGGAGACTACAGGTACGCCTTGCGCCCACGCCTTGCGGATGTTCTCCTCTGCCGTTGCCGGTGTAGTGAACTCAATCGCCACGTCGGCGCCTTTCAGGTCGAAGGCATCGCCGGCGTCAATAGTAGCCACAATCTCGTGACCTCTACTCAGGGCCACTTCCTCGATCATGTGACCCATTTTTCCGTATCCTATAATAGCTATTTTCATAATCGGGCGCAAAGTTACAAAAAATAAATGACATACACAAGTGTATGCCATTCTTTTTTTCGGAAAGTGCTATTTCCGTCAATTTTTCCACATTTTATAGATTTTGCAGGATGTCAGCTACTAATTCGTCTATGGATCTCTTGCCGTCATTTTGCACTACCATCTGATGGCGGATGCAGGCCTGACCTGGCGGAAGGCAGACGGCTTCCTGTGCGCGGATGCGTGCGCGTACCTTATTTATATTCTCGGGGGATGCGTCGCCGTGGTAATCGCGTGCGATGCTACGCGCGATACGGATGTCTTCGGGGGCTTCGATGACAAAAATCTTGTCGCAGATGGAGTCCAACCCGGCTTCATATAAGATCGCTGACTCGATGAATAAGACCAGCTTCGCCTGACAGACCGCTGCGCTGACAGAATACGGACCGCTACGCTGACAGACCGCAGGCAAAGCCTGCTGACGGATATTTTCTTTTACGGCAGGGTGGACGATATGATTCAATTTCTCCAGTAGCTCCGGGTCTGCAAAAACACGTTGGGCAACATAAGAGGTGTTGTAAATGGGGGAAACCTCTCCCCCCGCCCTCTCCTCAAGAGAGGGAGCCGAGGGATTTGTAAAGGCTTCTTCTCCCAACAACTCAATAATCTTCTGCTGTACTTCGGCGTTCTCTGCAATAATACGTTTCGCTTCCTTGTCGCAGTCATACACCGCGTACCCGCGGGCTGCGAGCGCTCGCGCGATAGTGGACTTGCCGCTTCCGATGCCGCCTGTAATTCCGATAATCTGCATAATCTGTCTTTTGTCTTTGAGCGCAGCGGTCTTTTATCTTTGAGCGCAGCGGTCTAAAATTGGAAATATATAAAGGGTTGCATCTCGGCGGAGACGAACTGGTAGATGACGACGATGGCAAGGCAGACGACGATGACCATCAGCCACAAAGGCATGGCGGAGAACCAAAGGCGGTAACGGCGTTTGAAGTTCGTCGGGATCCAATGAATGAGCATGCCGGCAACGAACATCGCGACTACCCATCGGTACTCCCAGAGGAAATCCGGGATGATGGCATTGGACCACGCGCCACCGATCTGGTTCACCATATTTTTTGCCGTCGCCCAGGCTACTTCATTTGCGGTTGCAGGATCCAGATTACTGGACGAGCGGAAGAAGAGACGCGTGAAGGTGATGAAAGCAAAAGTCTGGAGTATCGCCCAAGCGTTTGCGATTTTATTATTTATGATTTCAAGTTTATTATTTATGATTTTATCCATTGTGATGAGGAAATAAATATACCGGATGGCGGTACCAAACCAGATGATAGCTGCCCAGACGGCGAAGAGACGCCAGACGGGGAGGTTATAGAAATAATCGAGCATCACCAGCCCGAACGTCAGGGCAGAGATCGCCGCAAAACGTACATGCCAGTTCCACTCCCTCCAGATCTTCTCTATGATCATGCCGACGCCGTTGATGGCTCCCCAGAGGACGAAGTTCCAACTCGCCCCATGCCAGAGACCGCCGAGGACCTGGGTGATGAACGAGTTGAAGTTTGCTGCCCATAGTTTAGGTGCCTTGAAACCGAGGATCGTGCGGTTACCGCCCAAGGGGATGTATAGATAACTCTTGAGCCACCGTCCGAGGGACATGTGCCACCGCCGCCAGAACTCTTGCGGCGTTTTGGACTTATAGGGGCTGTTGAAGTTCATCGGCAGGTAAAAGCCCATGAGCATCGCTACGCCGATAGCGATATCCGTATAGCCGGAGAAGTCCGCATAGACCTGCAGCGAGTACGCAAAGAGCGCAAAGAGGTTTTCGAAACCGGAGAAGAGAAGCGGGTTGTCAAAGACACGGTCGATGAGGTTCACCGCCAGGTAATCGGACATGATGATCTTCTTCGCCAGACCGTTGAGAATCCAGAAGACCGCGATACCGAAGGCTCTGCGCGAGAGGCGGAAAGGTTTGTATAACTGCGGGATAAACTCCTCTGCGCGCACGATCGGTCCGGCTACGAGTTGCGGGAAGAAGGAGACGTAGAACCCAAAATCGAGGATGTTCTTCACCGGTTCGATCTTCCGCCGGAAGACGTCGCAGGTATAGGAGATGACTTGGAAAGTATAGAAGGAGATCCCCACCGGCAGGATGATGGTATCGACGTCAAACCGCCCTGCCTCGGAGAAGCCGTTGCCGATATAGGCGAAGATGTCAAACACCCGAAAGTCTGCGCCAAACCAAGAGTTAATGACGTTCGTGAAGAAATACGCGTACTTGAAATAAAAGAGGATGGAGAGGTCGATGACGACCGAGAGCATGAGCCACAAGACCGCTTTGCTGACAGACCGCTTTGCTGACAGACCGCTTTGCTGACAGACCGCTTGCGCTGACAGATTTTTATGGATCCGCTTAGCGATGAGCCAGTCGGAGAGTGTGACGAAGGCCAAGATGAGCAGGAAGAGTCCGCTGGTCTTGTAGTAAAAGAACCAGCTGACGAACATCAGATAGACGTTGCGCAAATGGAGCCTGCGGTTGGGTAAGCCTAACCCAGACCCTTCCTTAGAGGGAAGGGAGATAAGCAACGCAAAAAGCGCATAGACCAACGCGAAGAACGCCCAGAAATAAAACTGGGTGAAGATCAGCGGGCTCTCTGCGTTAAATCCTAATATGTGATGGATGAAGTTCAAGAGGGGTTATGGGTTACGGGTTACGGGGCTTAGGAGCCATTCTGCTACTGCTTTTCCGGCCTTGCGTGCGCCGGCACGAGTGAAGTGCACACCGTCCGAACCTGCGAGACCTACTTCCTGCCATTTCACCATTGATCCGCTGCCGCCCATCCATCGGTAGAGGCTGAAATAGGCGATGTTCTCCTCCATCGCCATCTTGCGCAGCAGTTTGTCCATGTACGGAACCATCGGATAAGTGGTCCATTCGCCGTCTATCTGGGTCAACATGTCGCTCGGTCCGATGAAAAGGATGGAGGCCTCTGGTGCGCAACGACGCAGATATTGCACCTGCTGTCGCAGCCCTTTGACGATGGCTTGTATCGTGCCGGGGTTCTTATTGGAGGGGATGGCATTGCCGCCAAACTGCATGATGATCAGCCGCACGTTCTCTTCGCTGTAGAACTCGCTCAACTGCGCGCTGTCCATTTTTGTAAAGACGATACCCAGACATCCGCGCAAGGGGATGTTATCGACGATGATGCCGGTCTTGCTCTCTTGGGAGAGGCCGTACACACCGCCGCGGCCGGAGAGGAACATCGTATCGCGGGAGGTGGTATAGTGGACGGAGGTGTCTGCGAAAAGCCGGAAACGGTCGTAGTGTCCGTTGGGTTGTAAGGGCTGACAGATGGCTTTGACGGACTCGCTGCCTTGGACGAGACTGTCGCTTAGGTACGCCATCTGCCCCATCGGACCGTAAAGTCCGTCGGTTCGCTGGTCGCGTTTGGGACCATGAACCATGTATCGCCTCGGACCGTTCATCGGGCTGACGAAGCGACCGGAGAGGTAGAGCTCCTGCCGTACGGTGAGGGAAGGGATCGTTTGCGCCAAGGGTACCAAACCTGCTCCAGAACCGCCGTAAGCGGCTTGTAAGGCTTCGCGGATCTGCTGGGTCATGCGGTCTTCCTCAATCTGACTGTCGCCGTAATGAACGACGCGGATCTTCTTCGTTCCTGCCTCCGCCAACGAAGCATAAAAGGCCTGCAAAAAGACCCTGCTGTCCGTCGTCGAATCCACCGACACTTTGGGGATGGGTAGTCTCTCCTCGGTTCTCCCCTGAAGGGAAGGAAGGGTGTCCGGAGAGGGAGCAATGGTGTCAGGAGCGGTTATACTCCCCTCCTCTTCAAGGAGGGGGGTGGGGTAGGCTTCTTCCGTCTCAAACACCTCCGCGAGAGTAGGCCAGCGCAGCACTTTCTCGCCGAACGCAATCCGCCCGGGCAACACTATGCATAAGGCTGCCAGACCTGCCATCACGCAAGCTATAAATATCAGAATTTTATACGGCTTCACTTATTTCTTCCACAACGCTCTACTAAACAACAATAACACCGTGAAGATCTCCAGACGTCCGATGAGCATGACTAAGGTTGCAGTCCATTTGGCTACGGTGGGGTAGTCTGCGTACGTTCCCGAAGAAGGGCCGAACTGTCCGATGGTGACACCTACATTGCCGATCGCTGAGACTACCGTTCCGATGGCTTCATCGAAAGCCACTCCGGAAGCGCAGAAGATCAACACCGCCACCACGATGATGGCGATATAGAAGAACATGAATGCCATGATATTGATCTTCGTAGAGTCGTTGATCGTGCGGCCGTTAAAACGCACGGGGATGACGGCGTTGGGGTGGATACGACGCTTGATCTCTGTCAGCGCGGATTTCGCAAAGATACCTATCCGCACCCATTTGATGCCTCCGGCGGTTGAACCCGAAGAAGCGCCGGTAAACATCAGGAAGAAGACAAACACCCACAGCAGTTTCGGCCAGGTCATATAGTCGCTCGCAGCAAAGCCTGTACTGGTCATCGCCGTGCAGACCACGAAGAAACCTTCTCGCAGCGCGCGCTCTACCGTGGCAAAAATATTCTCCAACTCCACAATCTTGCTCACGTCGTGCTCGATGCCGTAATGAATGAACAGTCCCAAAGAGAGGAACAATGTAGCTACTCCGACAGCGCAGGCGTACCATTGCGTTTCCTCGTCCTTGAAGAGCCGCTGCGGCTTGCCGCGGAAGAGGTAGATCAGCTGGGTAAAATTGATACCCGAGAGGAACATGAAGATGGCGGTGGTCCATTGGATCGCGGCATTGTCGCTGATCAGACTATCGTTGCGGGTAGAGAAACCGCCCGTGGAGATGGTACTCAGAGAGTGACAGATAGAGTCGAAAAGAGTCATGCCTTCGAGGGTCAGCAAGGCTATCTGGGTGATGGTCAAGACGATATACGTCAGCCACATGTATTTGGCTGTGTCGGCGATTCGCGGACTGAGTTTCTCGTAGCTGACACCCGTCACTTCGGCGCTATAGAGCTGCATGCCGCCGAGTCCGAACATCGGCAGGATGGCGATAGAGAGAACGATGATTCCCATACCGCCGAGCCACTGCATCAACGACCTCCATAGTAATATCGAGTGGGTCATGACGGTCACGTCGCGGATGACGGTAGCGCCGGTGGTGGTGAAGCCTGCCATGGTCTCAAACCATGCGTCGGTGAGGCTCGGCAGCGCACCGCTGAGCCAGAAAGGCAGCAGGCCGAACACCGAATAGACGACCCACACCGTGGCTACGATCACGTATCCCTCTCGTTCGCCTACACGTCGTTCGGCTCTCCGTCCCGCCAGCAGCATCCACCAGCTACTGAGCCAAGTGATAGCACTGGAGACAATCCATGTGCCCAGATCCGGTTCGTCGTACCACCAGGCGGTGAGGGTAGGGATGAGCATAAAGAATGCCTCGAGAGTGGTGAGCACTCCCATCGTCTTGAATACTATGCGCCAATTGAATGTACGGGTCATTTGAAGAATCTCTCTAAATGTCTGATAACGTGGCTCTTGCAGAACACTACGACCAAGTCTCCTGTAATGATCTGCGTCTCGCCGTTAACCAATATGCCTTCTCCTGCACGTACAATGCCGCCGATGTTGGCTTCCTCCGGCAGGTGTACGTCCTTGACCTTGTGACGGGTGATCGTACTGCCTTCTTTGGCGTAGAACTCCACGATCTCGGCGTCCGCGCTCGTCAGGTTATGTACGCCGCGGACGGATGCGTCCAGCAACATCTGGTAGATATAACTGGCAGCGATGGTCTTTTTGTTCAGCACCGTGCCTATATCCAGACCTTCCGCCATCGGTATATAATCGAGGTTCTCTATTTCTGCGATGGTCTTGCGTACGCCGAAACGCTGTGCGGCAAGGCAGGCAAAGATGTTAGCTTCGCTGCTGTCGGTTACGGCTACGAAAGCGTCTGCATCCTGAATACCCTCTTCCTTGAGTACGTCCATGTCACTTCCGTCGGCATTGATAATCAGTGCGTTCGGCACTTTGTCGCTCAGGATGTTACATAAGTCCCGGTCTTTCTCGATGATCTTGATATTCATCTCATCTACAAGCTCGGTTGCGGCTTTGCGGGCGATGCGGCCGCCGCCGAAGAAGATGACGTTCCTGATCTCGCGTTTGGACTTGCCTAACTCCTCCCGCATGTATTCCATGTTCTCTTTGGGACAGACGCAATAGACCAGGTCGTTCACCTCCACGGTGTCTTGTCCGCGGGGGATGATGGTCTGCTGGTCACGTTTGATGGCTACGATACGATATTTGCCGTGGTTATAGACCCCCGAAGCAAAGGTCTTGCCTAAGATCTTCGCCGTCTCGCGTACCTTGACGATACATAGCTCCAGCGCGCCCTGGCAGAGATGCAGGTGGTATCGCATCCAGTTGGTCCGCAGGCTCTCCTCGATCTCGTTCGCTGCCAACACCTCCGGATAGATGAGGTGGTTCAGACCCATGTTCTCAAAGAACTTACGGTTCTCCGGCAGTAGATATTCGTAGTTGTCGATGCGGGCAAGTGTACGCTTGGCGCCTAATGAGTTGGCAATGAGACAAGCCGTCATGTTCTCCGTCTCATGAGGGGTCACGGAGATGAAGAGGTCGCAGTCTTTGACGCCTATCTCCCGTTGGTCATGGATGGAGGTGGGGTTGCCGACACGCGTCAGCATGTCGTAGTTGGCGCTCAGGTCACCCAGGCGCTCCGGACTCTCGTCCAAGAGACTGATATCCATCTCCTCGCGGCTAAGCAACTTAGCCAAGTGCGTGCCTACTTCGCCAGCACCTGCAATAATGATTCGCATAATCCCTCCTTGTCTAATTTCAATAAATGGTATAGTTCTTTGGTAGAGCCATGCTCTACAAACTGATCATTCACGCCGAGGCGGATGACGCGCGGCGTGTAGCCGTGATCGCTCATCCATTCCAAGACGGCGCTGCCTAAGCCGCCGGCGATAACCCCGTCTTCGGCGGTGACGATGGTCTTGTATTTGCGTCCTACTTCGTGCAGTATCTCCTCGTCCATCGGTTTTAACCACCGCATGTCATAATGCGCAAATTGTCTTTCGACCTTCGACTTTCGACTTTCGACTTCCTCAATGGCCTCTGCCATCGGGTTTCCGATAGCGCCGATGGTCAGTACGGCGAAATCTTCTCCGTCTCGGAGTTTGAGGCCCTTGCCTCTTTCGACTTTCGACTTTCGACTTTCGACTTCCACAGCGGCTCTGCCGCGTGGATACCGTATCGCCACAGGTCCTTCCATCGTCTCTGCGAACTTCAGCATTTCCCTGAGATCCTCTGCCGTCCGCGGAGCGCAGATCTGCATGTTCGGTATAGGTCGCAGGTACGCCAAGTCCAGCAGCCCGTGATGCGTCGCGCCGTCGTTGCCGACGATACCTGCTCGGTCGATACAGAGCACCACGTGCAGGTTCTGCAACGCTACGTCATGGACGATATTATCGTACGCCCGCTGCAGGAAAGTGGAGTAGATATTGCAATACGGCACCATCCCGGCTTTCGCGAGCCCTGCGCTGAACGTCACGGCATGCCCCTCGGCGATGCCGACGTCGAACACGCGGTCCGGCAACTCTTTCTGCATAATGTTCATCGAGCACCCGCTGGGCATCGCAGGCGTGATACCGACGACCTTCTCGTTCTTCTTCGCTATCTCCAACAGCGTCTCGCCGAACACCTCCTGCCACAGCGGCGGAACAAGTCTGTCAGGCGAAGCCGGTCTGTCAGCGGAGCGGTCGCCCACTTGGCATCTGTCAGCGTCAGCGATCCGGATTCCTGTCTCCACATTAAACTCTCCCGGCGCATGCCATACGGTCTGATCATTCTCCGCCGGTGCGTAGCCCTTGCCTTTCTTGGTGATGATATGCAGCACTTTCGGTCCGCGGTGGTTCTTGATCTCGCGAAGAATACGCACCAAGCCCTCTACGTCGTGGCCGTCTGTCGGACCGAAATAACGGATGTTAAGACCCGTGAAGATATTACTGGGTTGTTTGCTCAGTACCGCTTTGAGAGAGTTGTTATGACGTAACATCGCCCGCCGCTTGCGTTCATCGACCAGGTGCAACTTCTCTGCTACCTGATAGAGCCGCCACCGCCATTTGTTATAGGTCTCGCTGGTTGTCAGATCGACGAGGTACTGCGTGAATCCGCCCTTCAACGGGTCGATCGCCATGTGGTTGTCGTTAAGGACGATCAGCAGGTTGTTCTTGTCCATCGAGGTGTTGTTCAGTCCCTCGAAAGCCAGACCGCCTGTCATCGCCCCGTCGCCGATGATCGCCACCACGTTGCTCTTTCGACTTACAGCTGAATCGGTCTGTACTCTGTCAGGCGAAGCCGGTCTGTGTTCTGTCAGGCGAAGCCGGTCTGCTATATCAAGTCCCAGCGCCGCAGATATGCTGTTGCTGGCATGCCCGGCGATGAAGGCATCGTATTCACTCTCCGCCGGATTAGTAAACGGCGAGAGACCTTTGAATTGTCTGTTTGTATGAAAGCGGTCCCTGCGACCCGTGAGGATCTTATGCGCGTACGCTTGGTGTCCCACGTCCCAGACCAGCTTGTCCTCCGGCGTGTCAAAGACATAATGCAGCGCTACCGTCAGCTCGATAGCGCCTAAGGATGAAGCCAGATGCCCGGGGTTCTTACTCAGCGCTTCGATGATAAAATCCCGCAACTCCGCACATACCGCCGGCAGTTCTTCTACCTTCAGCTTCTTCAGATCCGCCGGAGAATCAATCTTGTTGATATACTGATATTCCATTTTTTCTTCAAGCGCGCGCATACTTGCGCAAATTAAAATCGGCGACAAAATTACGAAAATATTTTGATATATGCAAAAAAAAAGTGTAATTTTGCACCGTTTTTGTTGCAAAGAACTGCAAATTGCATCTGAAAAGTCGTCAACAATTTCCCTCCTCTCCCCACAAAATAAATCTTGCAGGGACCCCATGAGAGTTCGAGTCAGACCATCACACGAAAAAACGCAACCTCTCAGATGAGGAATTGCGTTTTTTGCGGTGCGGACGAGACTCGAACTCGCGACCTACGGCGTGACAGGCCGGTATTCTA
>CALZRN010000007.1 GCA_945828585.1 uncultured Bacteroidales bacterium
AAAGAGGTTGTTAAGGAAGGGAATCAGGAGATGAAATGAGTCATATTTTTGAAAGATGACAAATAAAAAGTATATATACTATGTATATATAGTAAAAGTGGTATAAATGACAAAATTGGGCATTCATCCTATGGTGATCCTATGGTGAGTTACTTATTTGGGGTAGTCAATGGAGTTTTTTTTGGGTAGAAAAAGGAGGTGTAGAGTGTGCGGCGGGTTTGGAAGGGATTTTTATAAAAAATTAAAGAAAACGCGCGCGGGCTTGCGTATGTCAAAAAAAAGTTGTAACTTTGCACGCAATTTTGCGAAAAGGAGAATTCCTGACCGTAAAACCACAATAAATAAGGAATAGAAAGATGGGAGGAAGAGAGGTTGAGGAAGAGAGGTTGAGGAAGAGAGGTTGAGGAGAGGAGTTAAGAGAGAATAGAGAAATAAAATAATGGATATTGCGTTATGATTTGGAGTTTGGTGGCGGTGGCATTAGCGCCGGTAATACTGCTGTTTATTTATATTCTGATCAAAGATATGCGGCAGCCGGAGCCGTTGATATGGATGCTGAAGGCATTGTGCTATGGCGTAATTTCGGCTTTGCTGGTCATTATTGTGATGAGTCCGTTCGGGGAGATGGAAGTGACGAGTTGGGTAACAGGCTTTTTGAAGGCATTTGTGCAGGCAGGTATACCGGAGGAGAGTGCGAAACTGCTGATGCTGTGGTTGCTGCTGAGAAAAAATCCGTACTATGACGAACGTTTGGACGGAATCGTGTATGCGTCGTGTATCGGTTTGGGGGTTGCGGGAATTGAGAACATCGGGTATCTGATGCAGGGTTTGGAAGACGGCAGTTGGATCTCTATCGGCGTGAGCAGAGCGCTTTTTGCGGTTCCGGGGCATTTCTTCTTCGGGGTGGTAATGGGATTCTTCTTCGGTCTGGGGACTTTTGGCGATCCGGCAAAGAGAAAGCGGAATATGTTTTTGGCGTGGTTCATGCCGATGATGGCGCACGGGCTGTACGACGGCGTACTGATGAGTATGGGTGCGATGCCGGAATACGTGGCAGGAATCATGATGATCGTGTTCATCGTGGGCTTTAACAGGCTAAGAAAGTACAGCGTGAAGCTGATTAGCAAACACCAAAATGAAATAGTATAAAAAATAGCCACAAAAAAACGGCTAAAAAAACGATAATTAATAATATAAAATACAGGAATTATGGCAAATGACAAGCAACAAGGCGGTTTGATGTTCAACGCGCTGACCGCAGGAAGTAAGATCGTCGGTAATATTAGTGCCGATAGTGATTTTCGTATTGATGGTACGATTGAGGGGGAGTTGAAATGTACGGGCAAGGTAGTTATTGGCGAAGCGGGCAAGATCAAAGGCACCGTGATCTGCCAGAACGCAGAGATATTAGGTCTGATGGACGGTAAGATCACTTGCAATCAGCAGTTGTCGTTGCGTGCAAGCGGAAAGATCCAGGGTGAAGTACAGACGAAGATTCTGGTAGTAGAGCCGGGTGCGCAGTTTAACGGCAGTTGCTCGATGGGCGCTAATGTTGCAGCGGCTACGGAAAAGAAATAAGCCCCACCTATGAGGTTCTATGACCGTCCACTGGACGTTCAATCGGGCAAAGCCCTTCACCCCATAAGGGGAGGAAGCCGGATAGCATCCGGCACAATGAACAAAATAAAAAAACAACCCAAAATACCGAAAATAGGATAAAAAAACAAATACCGAAAATAGGTATAGTTTACGAAAATAGGTATAGTTTACGAAAATACAGAAATTGTATGAAGATTAAACCATTTCGAGGAATACGTCCGCCGAAAGAGTTGGTGGAGGAAGTGAGTAGCCGTCCGTATGACGTGCTGAACAGCGAAGAAGCACGCGCAGAGGCAGCAGGTAACGAGAAGAGTTTGTACCATATTATCAAGCCGGAGATCAATTTTGCGCCGGGAACGGATGAGCACGACGAGCGTGTATATGGAGCGGCAGTTGAGCAGTTTAAGCTGTTCAAAGAGAAAGGATGGCTTGTGCAAGATCAAGAGGAGAAATACTACGTCTATGCGCAAACGATTTTGGCTAAAGGCGAAGGTCCGGAGAACGCTACCGGAGCTGCTTTGGCAGGAGAGAAAGCGAAGACGCAGTATGGTCTGGTTGTCGGCGCGTGGGTAGATGATTATCTGGAGGGACGCATTAAGAAGCACGAGTTGACGCGTAAGGACAAAGAGGAGGATCGTATGAAGCATGTGCGGGTGTTAAATGCGAATATGGAGCCGGTTTTCTTTGCTTATCCCCATCGTGAGGACTTGGACGCGATTGTAGCGGAAGTGACGAAAGGTACGCCGGAGTATGATTTTGTAGCGGCTCCCGAAGGTTTCCGACACACGTTCTGGGTGATTAACGACAAGCAGACGATTGCCAGGATTACGGAGATTTTTGCAGAGATTCCGGCGATGTATATTGCCGATGGACATCACCGTTCTGCCGCCGCTGCAGGCGTTGGAGCGGAAAAACAGAAAGCAACTGGAGACAAGAACGCAGAGTTCAACTTCTTCTTGGCTGTTTGCTTCCCGGATAATCAGTTGAACATCATCGACTACAACCGTGTGGTAAAAGATCTGAACGGGCTGACAGAAAAGGAGTTCTTAGAGGCCATCAAAGCGGACTTTGATGTTGAATGTTATAATGGTGACGCTTCGCTTAATGAGGTAAAGCCCAAGGCGCTGCATAACTTCAGTCTGTACTTGGGTGGCAAATGGTACTCGCTGACGGCTAAAGCTGGCCGTTACGACGATAATGACCCAATAGGTGTATTGGACGTAACGATCTCGAGCAACCTGATATTGGACAAGATTCTCGGCATCAAGGATCTGCGTAGCGACAAACGTATCGATTTCGTGGGTGGTATCCGCGGTCTGGGCGAGTTGAAACGCCGTGTTGACAGCGGCGAGATGAAAGTCGCTTTGGCACTCTACCCTGTTACGATGCAACAGATCATCGACATCGCCGACAGCGGTAACATCATGCCTCCGAAGACAACCTGGTTTGAGCCGAAACTGCGCAGCGGACTGGTAGTTCACGCGCTGGAATAATAATGCATTATTAACCCTTTAAAAAACAACATTTATGAGAACACATTATTCATTTTTTCATTGGATGCCTTTGGCTTTTGCAATGATGGTAGTATTCACAGCAGTTTCCTGCAAAGATGGTGATGACATTGACGATAAAGATATTGTCACGAAGAATCAAATTGCGTACATTACCGATGCAGACAAACTCGCCATGATACGCTCTATGAAAGACTTAGATGGCAATGGGCGTTTGTATGAAATCCATTACACCGCCGACTACAAATTAGACCAAGTGCTAAAAGCCAATATTACTGAAACGAATGCTTTATTTCAGTATATAGCTTACCTGCTTTACGACTCCATTCCTACTAAATCCCAGAAAGTGGCTTTTGGCGCGGGTTGTAGTGCCTTTGCTGTACCTGATGCGGAGAGCATTGACTGCTTGATGGGGCGCAACTATGATTATCGGCATTTTGATAAGACCGGCACAAGTTATGTACCCACTGCCGCTATTCTCGTGCATACTGCTCCTGCCAATGGAAAGAAATCTATTTCTATGGTAGACGGTTTGAATATGGGATTCCAACAAGGATTCTATACAGATGGTAATACAGACTTATCACTTATGATGGGATTGCCATACGCAGCGCTTGATGGTATCAATGAAGATGGTTTTGCTATAGGTGTTTTGGCTCTGAATGAGAAGCAGACTTGTCAGGAAACAGGCAAATCACGTATCAGCACTACTGTTGCTATCCGTATGCTACTTGATCGTGCTTCTACCGTGAAAGAAGCTGTCAAGATGCTTAAGGGATATGATATGGATATGCGAGGCAACGGTCGCAGCAACTACCATTTCTTTATGGCAGATGCAACAGGCGATTATGCTATTGTAGAATACACCATTCCCAATGGTGATAGCATACCGAGAGTGATGGAAGTGTTCTCCGGCAATGATACGTTGCGGTGTGTAACGAATTTCTATGTCTCCCCCACAATGGCAGGCACTACTGATGGTTGGGGGTCTGAACATGGTAAAGTTCGCTACGAAACTATGCGCAATACCCTGCAAGCGAATAATTACACCTTAAACGACAATGAGGCAATGGATTTACTCGAAGCAGTTTCTCAACCACCGACAGCGGAACTCACTTCACAAACCCAATGGTCATCGCTGTATAATCTAACGGAAAAGACCTTAGTACTCGCCATCTTGCGGGAGTATGGAAAAAAATATGAGTTCAAAGTAAAGTAAAATATAGTACCCATTGAATAGTAGAGATCCTTACATATATGTGTGTGCGATGGTAGTCCTATTTGTTGGGCTATCATCTTGCAGTATTAATCAACGCATCAAGCGAGCGGATAAGAAGTTCGCTATCGGCGAGTACTACGTCGCGGCGGATATCTATAAGTCCTGCTACGGGCGGTTGTCGTCTAAGACGGAGAAGCAACTGAAAGGCTATGTGGCATACAAACAAGGCGAGTGCTATCGGATTTTGAATAACCCGCGCGCGGTCAATTGTTACCAAAATGCCATCCGTAACAAGTATTTCCTGCAAGACTCGACGGTCTTTCTTCATGCCGGCATGGCGTACCAGTATCAGGGTAAGTATAAAGATGCCGCCAAGAACTATGAACTCTATCTCCAAGCCCATCCTGACAACTATGTAGCGCAGGCCGGCCGATACGCGTGCGCGAAGATAGAGGAGTGGAAGAAAGAAGGTTCGCGATATAAGGTTGCCGAGGCGAAGGAGTTTAGCCAGAAACGCACAAGTAACTTCGCGCCGATGTTTATTGGCGATCAGAACGATGCGATGATGTTCACCAGCAACCGGCAGGAGAAGCAGAAAGGCGGTACAAAGAAGTTGAAAAGACCGAGTAACGTAACCGGGCAGCAGTTATTTCAGTTATACCAGACGCGCAAGAACGCAGCGGGCGAATGGGAAGAGATTGAGTTGGCGGAAGGACTGTACGACGCGCCGGAAGAGGAGCAAAAAGAGAAGAACGATTCTACGGGCGGCAAAGGCTCCGGAACTGCTGAGATGGGTGTTTGTTGTTTCAGCAAAGACGGCAGGACAATGTACTTCACCTATTCAAAGCCGATTAATGGAAAAGATTTGGGCGCTAAGATCTACAAGAGCGAGCGTGCGAGTGGCGAATGGGGCGAAGCGCAGGAAGTGAAGCTTTTTGCGGATAGTTCGATTACTGTCGGCCATCCGGCTTTGAATCCTACGGGCGATACTTTGTATTTCGTAAGTGACGCGATGGGAGGTGAAGGAGGAAAAGATATCTGGATGGCAGAGTTGGACGGCACGGAATGGGTGAATGCCCATCCTCTCGGCAAAGGTATCAACACGCCGGCAGATGAGATGTACCCGTATGTACACGCCGACGGAACGCTGTATTTCGCGAGCAACGGACATCCGGGTTATGGCGGTCTGGACATTTATAAAGCCACCCTCGACACGACTGCAAAAGACACGACGGTCTGGGTGCTTTATAATATGGGCGCGCCGTTTAACGGCTCGGGAGACGACTTCGGAATCACCTTTGCGGGTGAGAGTCAGGACGGCTTCTTCTCGTCGAACAGAGGCGATAAGAAAGGTTTTGACAAGATCTACAGCTTCCGGTTGCCGGAAATGGAGTTCATCGCAGAAGGCACCGTGAGCGACGAAGAAGGCAACCCACTCTCGGACGCCAAACTGCATGTAGTAGGCAGCGACGGTACCAACAGCCGCGTTAATGTGCGCCGCGATGGAACATACAAGATCAAACTGCAGAAAGAAGTCAAATATGTGATGTTAGCCACCGCTCGCGGACACCTGAACGCCAAAGAGCAATGGACGACTCTGAACCTGAAGGACAGCAAGACCTATACGCTCGATTTCACGCTAAGCCCGATCAGCAGGCCGGTGAAGATGGAGAATATCTTCTATGAGTTCGGCCGATGGGAGATCACGAAAGCGAGTGAGACGGAGTTGTTGCACCTCGTCAAACTGCTGCAAGACAACCCGAATATCACCATTGAGTTGAGCGCACATACGGATATGAAAGGTAATGAGGCGTTCAACCAGGAGCTGAGTCAGAAACGTGCGCAGAGTTGTTGCGACTACCTCATCCAGAAAGGTATTGAGCAAGAGCGTCTGACGCCGGTGGGTTATGGCAAGAGCAAGCCTGTGAAAGCCGATAAGGCGCTGAACAAACAATATCCGTGGATTCCTGTGGAGCAGGAGTTGGACGAGGCGTTTATCACCGGGCTGACGGAAGATAAGCAGGAGATCTGCAACCAGATCAACCGTCGTACGGAATTTAAGGTACTAAAGACAACATATAAGTTATACTAATGAAACAGTATTTAGATTTATGCCAGCGCGTGCTGGACGAAGGCACTATCAAACATGACCGTACGGGCACGGGAACAATCTCTGTGTTCGGTCACCAGATGCGATTCAAGATGTCGGATGGTTTTCCGCTCTTGACGACAAAGAAACTGCATCTGAAGTCCATTATCTATGAGTTGTTGTGGTTCTTACAGGGCGACACGAATGTGAAATACCTGCAAGAGCACGGCGTGCGTATCTGGAACGAATGGGCGGATGAGAACGGCGAGTTGGGTCCTGTGTATGGGCATCAATGGCGCTCGTGGCCGGATTATAATGGCGGTACGATTGACCAGATTGCCAATATTGTGAAGATGATTAAGGAAAATCCCGACAGCCGCCGGATGATGGTGAGCGCGTGGAATGTAGCGGAAGTGGAGAAGATGGCTCTCCCTCCCTGCCACTGCTTGTTTCAGTTCTATGTGGCGGACGGCAAACTGAGTCTGCAACTCTATCAACGCAGCGCAGATATCTTCCTTGGTGTGCCGTTTAATATCGCCAGCTATGCGTTATTGCTGCAGATGATGGCGCAAGTTACGGGTCTGGAGTGTGGCGATTTCGTACACACACTCGGCGACGCGCATATCTATCTGAACCACTTGGAGCAGGTGAAACTGCAATTGACGCGTGAGCCGCGGGCTTTGCCGAAGATGATCATCAATCCCGATGTTAAGGACTTGTTCGGTTTCCAATACGAGGATTTCACGTTGGAAGGTTATGATCCTCACCCTCACATTGCCGGTGTAGTAAGCGTATAAGAGAAGTAGTAGAATAACCAACTTATGTCTAACTTATATCTAACTTATAACCAACGATTGAAAGGTAAATAGTACCAAAAAAAACAGAGATTATTTAGGAATTGTATGATAAGTATTATAGTAGCTATCGCAGAGAACTATGCGATCGGAAAGAAAGGTGATTTGTTGTGCCACCTGCCGGCGGACCTGAAGCATTTTAAGGAGATCACGTCCGGTAAGACCGTCATGATGGGCGAAAGAACCTTCTTCTCGCTGCCCAAACATCCCCTGCCCAATAGGCGGAATATCGTTTTGACGGATGTGCATGGCAAGACCTTTGAAGGCGCCGAAGCCGTCTATTCGATTGAAGAGTTAACAACCCCACCCCAACCCTCCCCTCAAGGGAGGGAGAAAGGATGCATCGTGAATCCAGAAGAGGAATTGTTTGTTATCGGCGGCGGCATGGTCTATCGGCAGATGATGGAGCGTGCGGACAAACTCTATATCACGCATATTCATCATAGTTGGGAGGACGCAGACACATTCTTCCCTGTAATCGATCCGGCTATCTGGCGACAAACAAGCGCAGAAAGACACGAAGCGGACGAGAAGAACCCGTACGATTACACGTTTGCGGAGTATGAGAGAGCCTAACCCCGATCCTTTCCTAAAAGGAAGGGAGATAAAAAATGAATAACGAATTTTCACATATAATTTCAGGCGCGGTCGGTATTGCCGAGCGGCAAGTAGCTGCAACCGTGGCGTTGCTGGACGAAGGAGCGACTATTCCTTTTATCGCGCGCTATAGAAAGGAGAAGACCGGAAGTCTGGACGAGGTTCAGATTGCCGCTATTCAGGCGCAATACGGGAAGTTGCAGGAACTCGCCAAACGTAAAGAGACCATCTATGCGCGTTTGGATGAGCTCGGAAACGAAGATCAGGAACTGCGCAAGCGCATTGAAGAATGTTGGGACGCGACGGAGTTGGAGGATATTTACCTCCCCTACAAACCGCATCGAAAGACCCGTGCCGATGTCGCGATTGAGAAGGGCTTATTGCCGCTGGCAGAAGAGATTCTCAAACAGCGGCCGATGAAGTTACCCAACGAGGAGGATCTGCAAGGTGCACGGGATATTATTGCCCAGCGAATAGCCGAAGACGAGAAGAGTCGTAACGCCATTCGCCGCGAGTTTAGTTATACTGCAATATTGAGTAGCAAGGCTGTGAAGGCCAAGTGTGACACGCCGGAAGCGCAGAATTATAAGGATTATTTTGATTTCAAGTGTCCGCTCAAGCATATGAAGAGCCATCAGTTACTGGCGATCCGGCGTGCAGAAACGGAAGGATACCTGCGAGTAGATATTTCGCCGGATACAGAGAAAGCCTTGGATAAGTTAGCGCATTTGTGGCTTAGAGCGAATAACGACACCGCTTATCAAGTGGAGTTGGCGATGGAGGACGGTTATAAACGGCTTCTGAAACCGGCTATCGAGACGGAGTTTGCGGCACTCTCGAAAGAGAAAGCGGACGAAGAGGCGATTCGGGTCTTTGCGGAGAACCTGAGGCAACTATTGTTAGGTGCGCCATTGGGTCAGAAACGCGTGTTGGCGCTCGATCCGGGATTTAGGACGGGCTGCAAGACTGTAGTGCTCAATGAGCAAGGCGATCTGTTGATGCACGACGTCATCTATCTGCATAACCTGCAAAGCACACAGAAGTTGCAGGAGTTGATCGAGAAATACAAGATCGAGGCCATCGCTATCGGTAACGGGACAGCAAGCCGGGAATGCGAGCAGATGGTTCGGGAGGCAATAACCCCACCCCAGCCCTCCCCACAATGGAGGGAGAATAGACCGCAGATCTTTGTGGTGAGTGAAGCCGGGGCGTCGGTGTATAGCGCCAGCAAGATTGCGCGGGAGGAGTTTCCTGAGGAAGATGTGACCGTACGTGGAGCGGTAAGCATCGGAAGAAGGCTGATCGATCCGTTAGCGGAGTTGGTAAAGATCGAGCCGAAGTCCATCGGTGTGGGTCAATACCAGCATGACGTTGATCAGACGGAGTTGCGCGAGAGCCTGCAACAAACGGTAGAGAGCGTAGTAAACTACGTGGGCGTAGATGTGAATACCGCCAGCAAACACCTGTTGACGTATATCTCCGGTTTGGGACCGATGTTAGCGCAGAATATCGTGGATTACCGCGCAGAACATGGTGCGTTCGGTAGCCGCAAAGAGTTGCTGAAAGTGCCGAAATTAGGTGCTAAGACTTTTGAACAAGCGGCTGGCTTCTTGCGATTGAAAGGTGCTAATCCATTGGATAACAGCGCTGTACACCCGGAGAGTTACGGCATCGTGGAGAAGATGGCGAAAGACCAGAAATGCTCGGTGGCGGACTTGATTGCCAAGAAAGAACTGCGCGAGCAAGTGGATTTGAATAAATATGTGACAGCCGAAGTGGGCATGCCCACCCTCACGGATATTATGAAGGAGTTGGCGCAACCCGGACGTGACCCACGCGGCGAGACAGAGGAGTTCCATTTCGACGAACACGTACACACGATCGACGATCTGCAGGCCGGAATGGTGTTGCCGGGTATTGTGACGAATATCAGCGCTTTTGGCGCATTCGTGGATTTGGGTGTGCATAAGGACGGATTGATACACATCTCCGAAATGGCCGACCGACGGATTAGCAACCCGCAGGAAGTAGTCAAACTGCATCAGCACGTGAAAGTGCGCGTCGTTGATGTCGATCGCGCGAGAGGCAGAATACAATTAAGCCTTCGGCATTTATGATTTAGGATTTGTAATTTGTAATTTATGATTTATGGCAGACGATAAAAAGATTATTTTTTCGATGGTGGGACTGAGTAAGAATTTCGGTCCACAAAAACGAGTGTTGAACAACATCTATCTGAGTTTCTTTTACGGCGCAAAGATTGGTATAATCGGTCTGAACGGCGCAGGTAAGAGTACCTTGCTCAAGATCATCGCCGGTATAGAGAAAGAGTACCAGGGCGAGGTTGTATGGAGTCCGGGATACTCGGTCGGATACCTGGAGCAGGACCCGAAGTTAGACGCATCCAAGACCGTCCGCGAGGTCGTTCAGGAAGGTGTACAGCCGATTATGGACATGCTCAAGGAGTACGACGAGATCAACGCGGCTTTTGCGGAACCGGATGCAGATTTCGACAAGTTGCTGGCTCGTCAGGCGGAGTTGCAGGATAAGTTAGACGCTGCGGACGCCTGGAATATCGACCAGAAACTCGACCGCGCGATGGATGCTCTTCGTTGCCCGCCGGATGACGCGAGTGTCACTACCCTTTCCGGAGGAGAGCGGAGACGCGTGGCATTGTGTCGTCTGTTGTTGCAACAACCGGATGTGCTGCTGTTAGACGAGCCGACGAACCATCTGGACGCGGAGTCCATCGATTGGTTGGAGCAACACCTGCAACAATACGCCGGAACGGTGATCTGTATCACGCACGACCGCTATTTCCTGGATCATGTGGCTGGTTGGATCTTGGAGTTAGACCGCGGAGAAGGAATTCCCTGGAAGGGCAATTACTCGTCGTGGTTGGAGCAAAAGACCAACCGAATGGCGCAGGAAGAGAAACAGGCGAGCAAGCGTCGTAAGACTTTGGAGCGCGAGTTGGAGTGGATTCACATGGCTCCGAAAGCGCGTCACGCGAAGCAGAAAGCACGTCTGGATGCGTATGACCGGATGTTGAACGAGGAGCAGAAAGTGCGCGAAGAGAAGTTGGAGATCTTCATTCCTAACGGTCCGCGTCTTGGAAATAAGGTTATTAACGCAGAAGGTGTAGCCAAGTCTTTTGGCGACAGAGTGCTGTTTGAAGACATGAATTTCATGTTGCCGCCCAACGGCATTGTGGGTGTTATCGGTCCGAACGGAGCGGGAAAAACGACCCTCTTCCGCATGATTATCGGCACGGAGAAAGCTGACAAAGGTACGTTCAGCGTGGGCGAGACGGTGAAAATCGGTTATGTGGATCAACAACACACGGATATAGACCCGAATAAGAGTGTTTTTGAGACCATCAGCGGCGGCACGGAGTTCATCCGCGTGGGCGGGAAGGAGATTAACGCCCGTGCGTATCTGAGTCGTTTTAACTTCACCGGCGCAGACCAAGAGAAGAAATGCGGCGTGCTCTCCGGCGGTGAGCGGAACCGGTTGCATCTGGCTTTGACGCTGAAGAGCGAAGCGAATGTACTGCTGTTAGACGAGCCGACGAACGATATAGATGTCAATACCTTGCGGGCGTTGGAGGAAGGATTAGAGAACTTCGCCGGCTGCGCCGTCGTGATCAGCCACGACCGTTGGTTCTTAGATCGTATCTGCACGCATATACTGGCGTACGAAGGAGACAGCAAAGTGTTCTGGTTCGAAGGCAGTTATTCGGAATACGAAGAGAACAAGAAGATGCGGTTAGGCGAAGAAGCCGTTCAACCTCACCGCGTTAAATATAGAGGATTAGGCAATGTATAAAGCGAAAGACAAGATGTGCGACCTCATGGCGCACGAAGAAGAAGCCATCCAGATCATCAGCCGTTTCGGGCTGAATGTGGGTGTGGGAGACAAGAGTATCGAGGAGGTCTGTGTAGAACACGGCGTACATACTCCAACCTTCCTGACGGTTGTCAATTTCAAGTTATACCGCCAGCGTGCGTTACCGGCAGAGATTGATTTGGATACCCTGCAACGGTACTTGCACCATGCCCACACGTATTTTCTGGAGTTTCGTCTTCCGCGGCTTCGTCTGGCATTGATAGAAGCCATCAATCCTGCCAACCCGAAGAGCCAGATTCCGATGCTGATCTTGCGGTGCTACGACGAGTTCGTACAGGAGATCCGCACGCATATCGAGCACGAGAACGCAGGATTATACGAGGAACACGAGCATGACGACGAGCGAATCACAGGTAAGCTGAGTGAGATCAAAGAGTTGATTATCAAGTATTTCCCGGAGGACGACACGCAGACCACTTCGGACGAGAGCCTGCATATTCATGTGCGGTACCCGTTAGTCGGAGTGATGAGTGATTTATGGCATACGGAGCAGGATTTCGCTGACCATTGTGCGATTGAGGATGAGATTCTCAGGCCGGCTTTGGAACGCGCAAAGAACGGTAAGCAGCAAATCAAGGCCGATGTGCAAGCTATCGAGAGCGAAGAACTGAGCGAACGGGAGAAAGATGTGCTGATTCAGGTGGTAAAAGGCCTGAGCAACAAAGAGATTGCCGATGTGCTGTGCATCTCGACGCACACGGTCATCTCGCATAGGAAGAACATCACCCGCAAACTGAATATCCACTCTACAGCTGGTCTGACGATCTATGCGATTGTGAATAAGTTGGTTGATTTGGATCGTTTATAAGTGTTACGGCGTGTCAGTACATATATTCGTCAGCGGAGTTTGTTGGACAAAGACAAACCGGTGTTGGTGGCTCTGAGCGGCGGAGCGGACAGTGTGGGATTATTGGATGTGCTGCTTCGCGCAGGCTATAGATGTGTAGCGGCACATTGTAATTTTCACCTTCGTGGCGAAGAGAGCAACCGCGATGAGGCTTTTGTACGAGAGCTTTGCGGGAAGATGGGCGTAGAGATAGAAGTGGCGGATTTTGACACACATGCGCACGCGCACGCGTTCCATATTAGTATAGAGATGGCGGCACGGGAGTTGCGGTACAAATGGTTTGAGGAAGTGGGCAGAAAACATGGTTGTCAGGCAGTTGCAGTAGCGCATCATCAGAACGATCAGGCAGAGACGATCCTGCTGAATCTGAAACGCGGAACGGGACTCAGAGGCTTGGCGGGAATGCGGCCGATCACTCCGAATCCGATGGTAAAAGAGGGTCTGCCGATTGTGCGTCCGTTACTCTGCACTACGCGGAATTATATAGAACATTACTTGCGCGATAAGAGAGGTCTGGAATGGGTGACCGACAGCACGAACAGCGACACCACTATTAGCCGGAATGCCATCCGCGAACAGCTGAAGAGTTTTACTAAAGCAGAGATCGAACACATGGCTCAGACGGCAGAATACGTGCAAGGATATATAGATATATTAGACGGCAAAGACACGCGCGAAGCAGGAATTGCACGGTTGTACGAAAGTCTTCGCGAGTGCGGATTTGCAGAAATTGATAAGATTTACGATGCGTTGCAGAAGGGAGAAGGCGGTAAGGTTTTCACTTCGAAGACGCACCAAGCAATAATAAAAAAAGGAAAATTATGCGTCACTTTGGTATCATAGGATTTCCGCTGATTCACTCCTTCTCGGCGAAGTATTTCAATGAGAAGTTCGAGCGTGAGCAGATAGATGCAGAGTATAGTTTGTATCCGATACAAGAAGAAAGTCTAAAGTCGAAGGTCGAAAGTCTTTTGGATACTTTGGATGGTATGAATGTCACCATGCCATACAAACAGGCGATTATTCCGTATCTGGATCGTCTGGACGACACGGCGAACGCAGTCGGGGCAGTGAATGTGATTCACAAGCGTGTGGGTTACAACACGGATTGTTTGGGCTTTATTGAATCGATTCGTCCGTTGCTGCGGGAAGGCGACAAAAAAGCCTTGGTATTAGGCACAGGTGGCGCATCAAAAGCGGTTTGTTATGGACTGAGCAAGTTAGGCGTCTCCCCCACTCTTGTCAGCCGCACGCCGAAAGAAGGCATGTTGGGTTATGAGGATCTGACGGAAGAGGTGATGAAGGAATACACGGTTATCGTCAATTGTACGCCGTTAGGTATGGCACCGGAAGAGGATACGTATCCTCCTATTCCGTATGAGATGCTTTCGGCACGACATTTGCTGTTCGATTGCGTGTATAACCCCGAAGTGACGTTGTTCCTGCAGAAAGGCCGAGCACAAGGAGCTACTATCCAAAACGGCATGGAGATGCTGTACGGACAAGCCAAAGCCGCTTGGAAGATATGGGAGGATTAGTGGGTTAGTGGATTAGGGGATTAGTGATTAAAAGGATAAATATTTAGATATGAAAACATTTTTAATGGTGCTATTAACTATAGCGCTGACCAATTTGAATGACAATTACCACGAAGAAGGTAAGTCCGAAATGGTGTATTACAGCCCGAAGACCAGTGTTCGGCTGGATTTCACGTATGAAGAAAGACGTGAAGAAGCGGGTGAGTTTGCGGCGTTTGCCGAGGAGTTATTAGGTATCAAAGACGCCATTAAGGAGGACAAGACGACCTATGTTTTCCAAGGCGTAGAGATCGGTACACACACGCAGGTGGACCTGAATCGGCCGCATGTGATCTGTGCAGAAAACGGCATGCCGTGGCAGTTGGTGAATATCAACGAACGGGGTTTGCTGGTGGGTTATAACCTGCCGCCGGAGCCTAAAGAGCACAAGAAGGGTCCTGAAAAAGAGGCTGTATGGTCGAGGATTAGTCCTACAAAAGTCTTACCTTATACCGAGGAGATAGTTGATGCCGGCAATACGGGTGCCAATAGTTTGAGGGCACAAGCTCAGGCAATCGCAAAACAGATCTTCCGTATCCGTGAGACGAGGATGTATCTGCTGAACGGCGAAGTGGAACACGTGCCGGCGGATGGGCAGGCGATGGAGTTGGTCCTCAAGGAGTTGAGGCGTCAGGAGAAGCAGTTATTGGAGCTCTTCACGGGCAAAATCTCCACGGAGATCAAGCATAAACACGTGGGCAGTTGTCCGTACGGAGAGAACTTCAAGGTATGGAACGAGACGCTCTATTTCTCTGCGGAGAACGGCTTTACCGGCGCGGATAATATAGATGCGGATAAGATCAATATTCATGTAGAGTTCGTGCATCAGTTGATCAAAAAAGACACCGGCAAGAAGGAGAAGAAAGACAAAAACGCACCGGCTCTCTCTCCGATTGTATATAACCTGCCGGGCAGCGCACAAGTTTTGGTGTATTACAACGAGGAGTTGATCCATAGCAAAGTTGTGCCGATGGCGCAGTTCGGTATCGATGTAGCCCTGCCTAAAGAGTTGTTTACAGGGGCTGAGTTGCCGAAGATCAAGTTCAGCGAAAAGACAGGAGGAGTGATTTCGATTACGAAATAATTTCAAATATAGGATTTCAGATTTATGATTTCAAAATTTAGATTTATAGCCCTATTTCTCGTAAGTCTCGTCGGGATTGCTTCTCTTCGTGCGCAGGAAATCAACTGTACCGTGACCGTCAATTCCGACCAGATCGAGGGATCGAACAAACAGGTGTATGAGACCCTGAAATCCGCCATCGAGGAGTATATGAACCAGAACCGCTGGACGAATATGACTTTTGCGGAACAAGAGAAGATTGAATGCAGTATGATGCTGGTAGTAAAAGCGGTGGCGGATAACATGTACAGTTGCGAGATGACGTTACAGAGCCGCCGGCCGGTATATGGCACGACGTACACTACCCCGCTCCTCAATTTCGTGGACCGCAATTTCAACTTCACATATCAGGAGTTCGACCGCATCGAGTACCAGCAGAACCAGTTCACAACAAACCTGACGGCGATGTTGGCGTACTACTGCTATCTGATCATCGGGCATGATATGGACAGTTACCAGCGTCTGGGCGGCACGCCGTTCTTCGAGCAATGCGAGAATATAGTGAATGCGTGTCAGAGCGCAAGCATGGAGAGTTCCGAGCAGAAAGGATGGCTGGCGTTTGACAGCAACCGCAACCGTTATGCGCTGATTAACAACCTTTTAGACGAGGCGTTTAAGAAGTACCGGAATTATTACTACGAGTATCACAGACTTGGTCTGGACGAGATGAGCGGTAACGTAGCGAACGGCAGAGCCCGCATCGCAGAGGGTATCTCTGTGCTGAAAGAGGCATATCGTGCGCGCCCGGCCACTTACGTCATCAACACGTTCCTGGACGCCAAGGCCGATGAGTTGGTGGATATCTTCAAGAAAGGCACGGACAAAGAGAAGAAAGAGGTGTATGAGTTGTTGGTGGATATCGACCCGACGCGGCAGAATACGTATGACAGGATGAATGAGAATTAGGGGATTAGAGGATGCTAAAACATATACATATACAAAACTATGCGCTGATCAGCCATCTGGACATCGATTTCAGCGAAGGATTCTCGGTTTTGACCGGAGAGACAGGTGCCGGAAAGAGTATCATCTTAGGTGCTCTGGCGTTGGTGTTGGGTGCCCGAGCGGACAGCAAGGCCATTACGGACGGGGAGGAGAAATGTATCATCGAGGCGGAGTTTGATGAAGGTATCATCCGCCGGGAGTTGTACGCCAACGGCAAAAGTCGGTCGTTTGTGGATGACAGCGTAGTGACATTGCAGGAACTGAAAGCGCTGGCAAACCGGTTGATAGATATCCACTCGCAGCATGCGAATCTGCTGATTGAAAACGCGGATTTTCAGTTGGAGGTAGTCGATGCAATTGCTGCCAATGAGGCGATTTTAGAAACCTATAGTACTCAGTATGAGCGGTATATGGAGGCTCAAGAGCAGTTACACAAATTGCAAGAACTGGCCCGCAAAAGCCGTCAGGACGCGGATTATATTCAATATCGGTATAAGTTGTTGAGCGACGCGGAACTGCAGGAAGGCGAGTTGGAGGAGTTGGAGCAAGAGCAGTACCAGTTGAGCCATGCAGAGGAGATCCAGACGGCTTTGCAGACGGCCATTGAGGCACTCAACGGAGAGCAAGGAAGTGCGATAGAGGCCTTGCGGGCTTGTAGGTTAGACGAGGCGGCAGCAGATTTGCAGGACCGGATTGAGAGTGCTCGGATCGAGATACAAGACATAGCTGAAGAGGCGGAACGCAAACTGAATCGCATCGAACGCGATCCGAGACGTCTGGAATGGGTCGAAGAACGTATCGGAGCCTTGCATGAGTTATTGCAGAAATTCGGTGTAGAGACGATTGGGGAGCTCATCCAAGAGCGTGATACGTTGGCGCAACAGGTGGAGCGGATGGACAGTTTCGATTTCGATATCGAGCAAGCCAAGAAAGAGGCGGAGAAAGAGCGGAAGGCTCTTCAGCAAGCCGGAGAGGCGCTGACTAAGAGCCGCAAAGCTGTCGTGCCGCAGATATGCAAGAGCCTGGAGAAAGGATTGCAACGCTTGGGTGTGACGCACGCCAAAGTGGAGATTCCGATCACAAAGACAGAAGACTTCACGCCGAAAGGCTGCGACGAGGTGCAGCTGATGTTTGCCGCGAATCTCAATCAGAGTCTGAGGGCCGTGAGCGAAGTGGCTTCCGGCGGAGAGATCAGCCGACTGATGTTGTGCGTCAAAGCGCTGATAGCCAATACGAAAGGGCTGCCGACCATCATCTTCGACGAGATAGATACCGGTGTGAGCGGTAATATCGCCACTCAGATGGCTTCTATCATGCGGGAGATGGCGAAAAACCGCCAAATCATCGCCATCACCCATCTGCCACAGATAGCCGCCTTGGGCGAGAACCATTATAAGGTCTATAAAGCCGACACGGCGCAACGAACCGAGACGCATATCAGCCGTCTCAACGAGGACGAACGGATACAAGAGATAGCCACAATGCTGAGCGGAAACGATGTAAGCGAATCGGCACTCAAGACGGCAAGAGAGCTGGTGAATCGCAAATGAGAAAATTGTAAATGAGAAAATTGTAAATGACTTTATGTTGCCATTAGCAGAGAGACTTCGGCCAAAGACTTTGGACGAATACATAGGACAGAAACATCTGGTGGGCGAAGGAGCGATCCTGAGGCAGATGATCGAGAGCGGGAATATCGCTTCGTTCATTCTGTGGGGTCCTCCGGGTGTCGGCAAAACGACCCTGGCGCGGATTATCGCTCATCAGTTGCAGCGGCCGTTTTACACGCTGAGCGCCGTTACGAGCGGCGTGAAGGAGGTGCGGGACGTGATCGACAAAGCCAAACGCACGTCGGTTATGAACAGCGGTCTTTTTGCGCCGGCCGACAGCCGCAGTCCGATACTTTTTATTGACGAGATCCATCGGTTCAGCAAGAGCCAGCAAGACAGCCTTTTGGGAGCGGTGGAAGAAGGTACGATCACGTTGATCGGCGCCACCACGGAGAACCCGTCGTTTGAGGTCATCACGCCGCTTCTGAGCCGGTGTCAGGTGTATGTATTGAAATCCTTAGAGAAAGCGGATCTATTAGAGTTACTGGACCGCGCAATGACCCAAGACGAGTATATCCGGTCGCTCGGCATCACGGTCAAAGAGACGGAAGCAATTCTCAGATACAGCGGCGGCGACGCGCGTAAGTTACTGAATATCATTGAGTTAGTCAGCAACAGCGGCGTCAAGGTCATTGACAACGAGACCGTTACCAAACAGCTGCAACAAAACCCCGTGGCGTACGACAAGGACGGCGAGATGCATTATGACATCATCTCTGCGTTCATCAAATCCATCCGCGGGAGTGACCCGCAAGCGGCTATCTATTGGCTCGCACGAATGATCGAAGGCGGCGAGGACCCGAAGTTTATCGCCCGGCGGTTGGTCATCTCCGCGAGCGAGGACATCGGTTTGGCAAACCCGAATGCGATGTTGTTGGCGAACACGTGTTTTGACGTGGTGAACAAGATCGGATGGCCGGAAGGACGTATTCCGTTAGCAGAGACGACGGTCTATCTGGCGACCTGCAAGAAGGATAACTCGGCATACCTGGCGATCGACGAAGCATTAGCAAAAGTGCGTGAGACGGGTAATCTGCCTGTGCCGTTGCATCTGAGGAATGCGCCGACAAGCCTGATGAAGGAGTTGGGCTATGCCGACGGATACAAGTACCCGCATGATTTTCCGGGTCATTGGGTGGAACAACAATACCTGCCGGATGAGTTGGTGGGCACGATTTTTTGGAAGAAATAAATAACCCCACCCTTACCCTCCCCACAAGGGAGGGAAATTAAAAATGGTAAATTAACTTGGCTGGGATATACGTACATATACCGTTTTGCAAGAAAAGATGTCTGTATTGCGATTTTTACTCCACGACCCTTTTAGAGCGGCGTGAGGCGTATGTCGAGGCGGTGTTGAAGGAGATTGAGAAACGGCGTGAAGAAGCCGGAGCGATCCGTACGATCTATATCGGCGGCGGGACGCCAAGCACGTTGGAGGCTTCGCAGATACGACGGATGATAGAGGTTGTCGGTGCACCGGACGCCACGGAAGTGACGATGGAGATGAACCCGGGCGACGCGTCGGCGGAGTACCTCAAGGCCATCCGGGAAGCCGGCGTCAACCGACTATCCATCGGCATTCAGTCTTTTCAGGACGAGTTGTTGCGACTCATCGGCAGACGGCATAACGCCGCGCAAGCGATCAAAGCGGTTAGGATGGCACAGGAAGCGGGTTTTGAGAACCTCTCCATCGACCTGATGTACGCCTTGCCGACGCAGACGATGGCGCAATGGGAAGAAGATATCGAGACGGCGATTGGGCTGAAGGTGCAACATATATCGTCTTACGGCCTGATGTACGAGGACGGGACTGCGATAACGAAAAGGCTGGAGAAAGGCGAGATAGAGGCGGTAGATGAAGAAACGGAGAACGCGATGTACGACGCCCTCTGCCAGCGGCTCAAAGAGGCGGGATTCGTGCATTACGAGGTCAGCAATTTTGCGTTGCCGGGCTACGAGGCGCAGCATAACAGCAGTTACTGGGACGGCACGCCGTATATCGGCATCGGCGCCGGCGCGCATAGTTATCTGCCGCCCGTGAGGAGTTGGAACCCCAGCGACCTGAACGCTTATATAAAGGGCATTGAGGACGGTTCTTTAGTGCGGGAAAGCGAGACGCTGAGCGAGAAGGATATGTACAACGAGCGGATCATGTTGGGGCTGAGAACGAGTAAAGGAATCCGCCTTGACGATACTCAAAGGTCGCGGGCAGGTCGCGGGCAGGTCGCGGGATTGGACCGTTTTTCGGGTCTCTTACGGCTCACGGAGGATGGACGGCTCGTCGCCACGCAGGAAGGCCTGCATGTGTTAAATCGAATAATTGAAGAATTGATGATATGAATTGGAAAAGTTGGTATAAACCATTTTTGATTTGGTTTTGGAGTTTGTTTTTCGGCGGACTTACCGTAGCTTTTTTGGTCATTTGGCTGATTACGGAAGGTGCGTTGGGTTATCTTCCTCCTTTGGCGGAATTGCAGAACCCGAAGAACTCATTTGCGAGCGAGATCATCTCCTCGGACATGCAGTCCTTGGGGCGTTACTACCGCTATGAGAACCGTATCGGCGTAGAATATACGGACCTCTCGCCGGATTTGATTAATGCTTTGATAGCGACGGAGGATGTGCGGTTCTATGACCACACGGGTGTGGATTTCAAGTCGATGTTCCGCGCTATTCTGAAACTCGGTCGCGCAGGTGGCGGCTCTACCCTCACCCAGCAGCTCGCCAAACAGCTCTGGTCTCCGCGCGCGAACAATATCTTCGAGCGCGCGATGCAGAAACCTATCGAATGGGTCATCGCCACGAAGCTGGAGCGGCTCTACAGCAAGGACGAGATCCTGCTGATGTACCTCAACCAGTTCGATTTTCTGTATAACGCCGTGGGCATTCAGTCGGCGGCGCAGGTCTATTTCTCGACCACGCCGAAGGACCTGAAGATCGAGGAAGCGGCGATGTTGGTCGGCATGTGTAAGAACCCCTCGCTGTACAACCCCGTTCGCCATCCGGAGCGCGCCACAGGAAGACGTAACACGGTTCTTGGACAGATGGAGAAATACGGCTACATCGACGAAGCCGTACGCGATTCGCTCGCGGCGCTGCCCTTGGAGTTGCATTACCGGTCGGTGGATCACAAGCAAGGTATCGCTCCTTATTTCCGCGAGTACCTGCGCGTAGTGCTGACCGCCAAAGAGCCCAAAGAGAGCGATTATTCCGAGTGGAACCGCCAGCAATACCGCTTGGACAGATGGCAATGGGAGAACAACCCGCTGTATGGTTTTTGCGAGAAGAACCGCAAGCCGGACGGCAGCAAGTATGACATCTATCAGGACGGTCTGAAGATCTACACGACCATCGATTCGCGGATGCAGAGGTACGCGGAGGAGGCCGTGAGCGAGCATATGCAGGCACAACAGAAATCCTTCTTCAAGGAGCTCAAACGCAAGAAGAACGCACCTTTCTCACGGTCGCTGACGCAGGAGGAAGTGGACGGCATCATGAACCGCTCGATCAGGCAGACCGACCGGTACCGCAACATGAAACGCGAGGGCTACTCGCACGACTCGATCATGGCGGCCTTCAAGACCCCTAGGGAGATGCAGATATTCACGTACGAGAACGGCATGATTGATACCGTCATGAGCCCATACGACTCGATCAAATGGCAGAAGAGCTACCTGCGTTGCGGATTCATGTCCATGGACCCGCATACCGGTCATGTGAAGGCGTATGTGGGCGGTCCGAACTTCGCGCATTTCCAATACGACATGACGACCAAAGGTCGCCGACAGGTGGGTTCGACGGTCAAGCCGTACCTCTACACGCTCGCGATGGACGAAGGTATGTGGCCGTGCGAGAAGACAGTCAACGAGCCCGTGACCCTCATCGACGCCAACGGCATCGAATGGACGCCGCGCGACACGCACGACAAGTACAAAGGCGACACGGTCACGCTGGCCTGGGGACTGATGAACTCGTCCAACTGGATCTCCGCGTACCTCATGTCCCTCTTCACGCCGGAGCAATTAGTGAAGATCATGCAGTCCTTCGGTATCCAGGGACAGTTAGACCCCGTGGTCTCGCTCTGTCTGGGACCATGCGAGGTGAGCGTGGAGGAGATGGTGGATGCCTACACGACTTTCGCCAACAAAGGTATCCGTACCGAACCGCTCTACGTCACCCGTATCGAGGACAGCAACGGCAATATCATCGGTTCGTTCACCCCGCGGACACATGAGATCATCAGCGAGACGACCGCCTATAAGATGATTTATATGCTGCGCGCGGTCGTCGATCACGGAACGGGTGTCCGGATGCGCTACAGATACGGTCTGACGGTACCGATGGGCGGTAAGACAGGAACGACGAACAACAACTCCGACGGATGGTTCATGTGCTTCACGCCGTCGCTCGTCAGCGGCACTTGGGTCGGTGGCGAAGATCGCGGCATACATTTTGATAGTATGGCAGAGGGACAGGGCGCTTCGATGGCGTTGCCTATCTGCGGACTGTACATGCAGAAAGTGCTGGCAGACCCGGATTTGGGCTATTCGTCCGAGGAGCAGTTTGATGTTCCCGCATGGTTTGACCCGAATGAAGGATGTAAATAACAACCCCACCCGACCTCCCCACAAGGGGAGGAGAGAAATTTGTAATTTGAAAATTAAACAGCACATATTAACCCTTGTTCTTTGTACATTGTCCCTTTGTACATTTGCTCAGCTGAACACCGACCGCATCACCGCGATCGGACGGAATGCCCTGTATTTCGAGGATTACGTGCTTTCCATCCAGTATTTCAACCAGGTCATCCACCTCAAGCCGTACCTGAGCGAGCCGTATTTCTACCGGGCAATCGCGAAGATCCAGTTGGAGGATTATCAGGGTGCCTTGCGGGATTGTAACGCCGCTATTGAGCGCAATCCTTTCTCGCCGGGCTGCTATTATGCCCGCGGGTATATCTACCGCCAGCTGAACCGTCTGGAGGAGGCAGAGGCGGATTATACGGAGGCACTTCGTTTCTCGCCGGAGAACCGCACCTATATGTTATTACGCGCGGACACACGTGCGCAGATGAAGCATTACGACGCGGCGTTGGAGGACATCAGCCAGATGCTCAAACGCGAACCGCAATCGGCTTCCATATGGGGCGAGAAGGGGCATATATGCATCCTCAAGAAAGATACGCTAACGGCGCTCGAGGCCTTTGAGAAGGCTTCTCAGTACGACAAGACCAACCCGGCTGTGTGGTCGGCCCTCGGTGTGACGAACCTCATGCTCAACCGCGAGGACGAGGCGTATGTCCAGCTGACCCAGGCAATCAATTTAGGTTCCAAATGGGCGGGCGACTATATCAACCGGGGGATCATCCATTACCACCGCCATAACTACCGCGGGGCGCTGAGTGACTATGATCAGGCGGTGAAGATCGCGCCTAAAGAGGCGGACTGCTACTACAACCGCGGCGTGATGCGGCAGGAGGTGGGCGATTACAACCGCGCCTTGGAGGACCTCAATACCGCCATCTCGCTGGATCCCGAACGGACGGAGATGCGCTACCAGCGCGGCTTGGTCGAGATGCAACTGAGGCAATGGAAAGCCGTCGTCCGAGACATGGACTCGCTGATTGCCCGCTACCCGTATTTCCTGCCGGCATACTATCTCGCCTCGCAGGCGGCGGACAAGCAAGGTCTCACGAAGACTTCCTATCAATACCGCCAGAAGGCGTATGAGCTGGAGCAGAAGAAAGAACAGATTCAGTCGCAGCAGGCCTCGCAGCCCAATACAGACCTGCTGATCGCCGATGCGCAGCCGCAGAAGAAAGACCATCGTAAGGAGTTCTCCACCTCCACGGCGCAAGACCAGACCGACATCCCCGACGAGGAGCAGAAATACGACTCGCAGACCCGTGGTTCGATCCAGAAGAAGCACCAGGACGTCGTCAACGAGCCGAATATCGTGCTCTCCTATTACAGCCAGGACATGAGCCTCAGGCGCACGAACTACTACCACCCGCTCGTGGATGAACTCAACAAAGCACAGGACCTGCCGGCGGCGTTGAAGTTCACCGCGCAAGAGCTGACGCTCACGGCGGAGATGGTGGATTATCATTTTGCGAACATCAACCGTTTGACGCAGTCCACGGACGAAGCCCCCACGGCGATCCTGTACCTCGCGCGGGCAATGGAGTTCGCCATCATCAAGGACTACGCCAGCGCCGTGGACGACTGTACCCGCGCACTCAGGCTTGCCAACAAGAAACTCGAACCCATCATCGTCTTCTGCCGCGCCAACTGGCGGTACCGCATGATGGACGGCGATAACGAATTGATACTCAGGGATTACGACCATGTGCTGACCCTGCAGCCGGACTTCTCTTTCGCGCTGTATAACAAGGCGAATATCCTCTGCGCGCGGAAGGACTATCAGGAGGCCATCCGGTACTACACGAAGGCTATCGAGGCGGATAACGACTTTGCGGAAGCCTATTTCAACCGGGGCTTGACGTATGTCTTTATCGGCGAGAACGAGAAAGGACTCGCGGATCTGAGCAAGGCCGGAGAGTTAGGAATATATCAGGCGTATAACCTCATCACGAGATTTAAATAGTTGAAAATTGAGAATTAAGCGATACATATTAACCCTTATACTTGGAACTTTGTCACTTTGTACATTTTCGCAGGTGCTGTATGAGATCAGCGGCAAAGGTAGCCGGTCCAAGTCCTATATCCTGGCTACCAACCGGTACGTGGAGATGCAGTTTATAGACACCATTCCAAACGTCTTCAAGTGCTTCTCGCGATGCAACAAAGTGGTCACGGAATTTGCCATGCAGGACTACGAAGCCATCGCCGCTTTACGGCAGGCAGCCCTTCTGCCGGATTCTGTCAAACTAACGAATTTTTATAGCGAAAAGGAATATACGTATATCGACAACGCCCTTCGCGTTGATATAGGTATGGGTTTGGATCAGTTATGCCGGATGAAACCGTCGTACCTGACGGAGATGTTTCGGACGGAATTGATGAAGCAATGGTTGGGGTATGACGAGCAGAAATCGATGGAGAACTTCTTCGAATCCGTGGCGCAGGAGAGGAATATCCCGATTGTGGGGCTGGATAATATCGGCGAGACGATGTACATGCTCTTTGACCGCGAGCCCTTCCACTGGCAATGCAAAGAACTGCTGAAGGTGATTGAGTATCCGGAGAACGAGGTCAAGCAGGAACGCGCCATTCGGGACATGTACCGCGACGGGCGGCTGACAGACTTGGCGTATCAGGTGGAGGGTCCGAACAACACGACCTCCCTATCCTATTCGGACTACAAGGTTTATTGCGCCCGTAACCAACAATGGGTCAAGCGGCTCCAACCTTACCTGGCGGATGGTGGAGCGTTCATCACGCTCAATGCTGTGTTTTTAGGAGGAGAAAAGGGGTTGTTGCAACAACTCCGTGCTGCCGGATACCGCGTCCGGCCAGTTAATAGAGGACGACAAATAAAAAACAACATAAATTAAAATAAACGAATGAAAAAGGTATTTTCTGTATTCGTAGCGCTGGTTTTGGCGCTGGGTATGAATGCTGCCGAACGCGGCAAATTCATCCATGTCGATGCAAGTGTTAACAAGAACCTCAAGCCGCAGTTCGCCTTTGCGCAGGAGCATAAGGACGGTGCGGACGTGACGACCCTCATCCTCAAGACGGTCAACACCAACGAGTTCAATGAGTTCACCGACGCATCGCGTATCCTCATCAAGTTCTCCGACGGCAAGAACGTCCGCCTCAACCGCGTGGCCGGTAGCGAGGTGAAGAAGAACAAAGTGACGGAGAAAGTGGCACGCGCGACCATTACCAAGTACTGGACCGAGACCATCTATGAGGTCTCGCCGGAGGTGATCAGCAAACTCGAAGGTGGATCTGCTATTACCAAGATCCGTGTTGTCTTCAAGGAGAACGACGCTAAGGATTATGACATCGCAGAGGGCTATCAGGAGAAGATGGCTTCGGATTGGCTTAAGTCTTACCAGGAGGCTGCGCTCAAGAATAAAAAAGCCAACAGCGATCTGAGCGATGAGGATTTTTGATTTATCAAAAATAATTGCTCTTGCCCTTCTCTTGGCTCTTGGATCTCCGCTCTCCTACTCGCAGATTGGCATGCAGGAGTTGGGTGACTCGCTGATGGCATACACGGGCTTCTCACGCCTGTGGAGCCCTTCCGTGCGGGTCAAGCAACTTCGCGTGAGCGGCAATAACGTCTCCGTTAGGACCAACCAGACCTTGCATGACTTCCGATGGACGGAAGAGAACCTCGACCAGCTCTGCCGCAAGGTCAGTCTCTGGACGCTGGGCCATGAGAACGGCAAGGTCACTATCTATGCCGGTCAGACGGATGTCCGCAAGCTCATTACCGACTGCGCGCGGGGTATCTCCTCGTCACCGAACAAGGGCAAGGACCTCACGGAGCGCAACATCGTCCTCTACCCCAGCCACGGCCTCTACTACAACCGTGACCGAGCGGAGTGGATATGGCAGCGCGCGACACTTTGGACGACCGTAGAAGACCTCTATAGCCAGGAGTACGTACGGCATATCACCCGTATGCTGGAGAACGCCGGCGCCAATGTCCTCTCGCCTCGTGCGGGTCTGGACGAGCGCCATCCGGGTCTCTCCGGCATGCCCCGATGGACCGAAGGCGCGCGCTACTGGCTGCAGCATCAGAAGACGGACTCTGCCCTCTGGAACCTCTACGACGGCAACGAGTATAAGGACGACATGAAGTCCCGCGGACTATGGGTAAACTCCCTGGAGACGGACGTGGACCTCTGCGTTGCACTCCATACCGACGGACTCGACAGTGGCGATGACACCACCATCGTCGGCACCCTCGTCATCTATACGGCGAAGGACGACGACGGCAACACCGTCCTTAGGAACGGCAAGGACCGTGAGAAAGCGAACCGTAACTTAGGCGACTGGATACAGACCCAGATCACCGAGGATCTGCGTACCCTGGCGCCCGAATGGACACGCCGCCAACTCAAAGAGGCTAACTACTGCGAGAGCCGTGTGCCCGTCGTACCGAGTATCATCCTCGAGTTACTGAGTCATAAGAACATGGCGGATATGCGTTACGGCCTCGATCCCGGTTTCCGTTTTGCGGCATGCCGCGCGGTCTATAAAGGCATCCTCCGCTACCTCAACGGCAAAGAGGCTGTCGTACAGCCCCTGCCCGTGCATGAGATGGCGATTGACCCGAACGGTACCGTCCGTTGGAAGGCACCTATAGACCCGTTGGAGCCATCCGCTACGCCGACCTATTATATGGTGTATGTGCGTTCGGACGAGGGCGAATGGGATGTTCAGCAGGTGGAGAACAAGACTGAACTGAAGCTCAACCTGCAGCGTGGCGTACAGTACGACTGCTATGTAGTCGCGGGAAATGACGGCGGTCTGGGTATGCCCGGACCGATGGTCAGCGCCTACCTTGCGCCGGATGAGAAAGCCCCGATGGCGTTGATCGTGGATGCTTTCGACGATGTCTATGGACCCGATTGGTTCGCGGACAGCACCTTCGCGGGTATCGTCCCGGGTACGTACGCCTGCGAGAGCGGTTTCTCTTGCGCGTATATCGGCGAGCAATGGGACTACCGCCGCGCAAGTCTCTGGACCAATGACGACAACTGCGGTTGGGGTGCCTGCTATCGCGATCATGCAGGCCAGCTGACCGTCGGTAACACCCGTGACTGGTCCATGCGCCATGGCCATGCCTTACGCCAAATGAAGATCAGTTATGTCTCCAC
Organism: uncultured Bacteroidales bacterium; assembly: GCA_945828585.1. Taxonomy (GTDB): domain Bacteria; phylum Bacteroidota; class Bacteroidia; order Bacteroidales; family Paludibacteraceae; genus Colicola. The sequence continues at coordinate 27,683 of CALZRN010000007.1, forward strand.
GACCGCAGGGCTCATGACCGAACCCGACGAGCGTTTTAAGATGGTTGATTATATCTGTGGTCGCCAGCGTCAGCCCATAGGAGAGCCCCAGAAAGCGATGCTCGCTGCCTATCTGGCGAAAGGTGGCCGTCTGCTGCTCTCTACCGACCATTTCAGCGCCATCGATCCCACATGGGCGGTTCAGAACCTCCATGCCTCTTTCTATGCCGCACGAGCGACACGCTCCGGCAGGATCGTCGGCAAGAGGCATTACCAACTGCTGCTGACCCCGAACGAGGAGCAGCTCTTCACCTGTACGCCGGAGGGATTAAAAATCGCGGAAGGCGCCGCTGTCATGGCTACCTACCGCGATATGCGTTGTCCCGCCGCTGTGGGATTCAAGGGAGCGAAGAACAAGACCCTCGTCTTTGGTTTTCCGCTTGAAGCGGTGACGGATTTCGATAAGATCTATACTTCTTCTATTCAATGGTTGAACGAGCAATAAGCACTATTTATCGTGCTTATGCTCGTACACAGCCTCTTCTACGTTGATGATATAATCGCCCATCTTCTCGAGCTCGAGAATGATATCCATGTAGTTCACGCCGGTGGTGTAGTCGTACTCCTTCTCGGTGATGTGCTGCATGTTCTGCGCTTTCAGTTCGTCGCGGAAGTTATTGATCTCGTTCTCCATGTTGGTCATCTCCAGGAACTCGTCCTCGCTGATATTCACATGCTCGAGCGCCTGAACCATCTTCGCTTCTGCGCCGTTGAGCAGGTACATCATCAGTTCGACGTTCTTGTCCTGGTACTCCGTATAACGGATATGTGAGTCGTGCTTGTGGCGGATATAACGCGACAGGTTGTAGTTCGCGTCACCCACAGACTCCAACTCACTCACGATACGCAGCATCTTGTGTACCTCATGTTTGGATTGGTCGGAGAGCCTACCGTCCGCTACCTGGTTCAGGTAGTTGGCTATCTCGTATTCCATTCGGTCGCATATACCCTCGTATTTCTCCACACGGGAGAAGATCTTCGTGAACTGCGTATCGTCGTCCTCTTTGTACAAGTCGTGAATCATACCTCCCATGCGCTGGGTACGGATGGCGAAGACATGCACCTCTTTCCATGCCTGCAGGATTGAAAGTTCGGACGTGGACATCAGGCCGCCGGAGATGAACCGTAACTGGCTGTCCGTATCTCTCTGCTCCGGCTTCGACGGGATGATCGCCGCCACTAATTTCTCCAATACCGGGATGAACCAGATCAGGATACAGGTGTTCGTCACGTTAAACGCCGTGTGGAAAGTCGCCAGAACGGCATTCAGCTTGTCCGGAGACACATCGCTCGGCAAACCCGGTGTAAAATCTACACCCCATAACTCACATACGCCGCCTACGAACCAGCGGAACACCATCAGCACCCATACCACGCCGAAGAGGTTGAATACCAAGTGCGCCATAGCCGCTCTACGTGCCTGTACGGACGCCGACAGAGCTACGATATTCGACGTGATGGTCGTACCGATATTCTCTCCTAAGACCAGCGATATACCCATATCGATGGGCAGCACGTGCGTCGAGCAAAGGGTCATCGTGATTGCCATGATCGCCGCCGACGACTGGACCGCAAACGTCAATATACCGCCTACTAACAAGTACAGGAAATAGCTCCCGTAGCCCCAACTGGACGTCGCGATAAAGAAGTTCCTCACCGGCGTCATCTGGTCCAGATGCATATCCGTAGCGTTGATCTTCAGGGTTGTCAGACCGAGCAGCATCAGCGACAGACCGATCAGGAAATCGCCTAAGTTCGCATTTCGCTTCGTGTAGATCAGCGCTACCGCCAATACGATCGTCGCATACACTACTAACCGCAGGTCAAACGAGCCGCCGCCAAGCACCATGATCCATGCCGTGAACGTCGTTCCAATGTTCGCGCCCATGATCACGGAGATAGCCTGCGCCAGCGAGAGGATGCCAGCCGAGACGAAACTCACCGTCATCACCGTCGTCGCCGTGGAGGACTGAACCGCCGCCGTAATAAACGCACCAGTCAACACACCTGTCACGCGGTTGGTAGTCATCGTTCCGAGCACGTTGCTCAACTTGCTACCCGCCATCTTCTGCAGGCCTTCACTCATCACCTTCATTCCGTACATCAGCATCGCCACGGAACCGATGAGCGTGATAATCTGTAGTAAAAGTGTCATCGTTTAAGAGAAACTCGAATTTGGCTGCAAATTTACTACTTTTTTTTTATATACGCAAATTATTTGCAGTTTTTTTCGCGGAATTGGCGTGGGGAGAGACCCGTAGCGCGTTTGAAGAAACGGCAGAAAGAGGAGGAATCGGCATAACCAAGGTGGTCACCTATTTGCAGTACGGACAAATCCGGACGGGAAGAAAGCAGATTCTTCGCCTGCGTAGCCAAATACTGCTCTATATAATCGCTGGCAGAAAGACCTATTACTTCCTTGATTATCACCGAGAAATGACGCGTTGTAAGATGCGCATTTCTGCATAGAAAGCCACCTCATGCTGCACATAATCGCACAGCCGCCCTTGAATAGGCTTCCCGTATTTCCGTGCTTTCCGCTTTGCCTCGTCATACTTAGCTTGCCATGCCGCCCTGCGCTCCGGATCATGTAGTATCTCCTTGCACGTCGCAATCAACACGCCAAACTCCTTTACATGCGGCAGACTTGCTTTCTTCTTGGTCTTCTTGCTCAACTCCGGCTTTTGACACACAGCCGCCCATTCTCCGTTTCCGGGGATATGCCGTGCATAGTGCCTGCTGTCCACACTTCCCTGCAAATCATCCACCAAACTTGTCCACTTCGCCTTCATAGTTTCGCAATTCATTTCCAAATCGACTGCAAAGATAGTAAAAATTTTTGATATATGCAATTTTTTCCCATTTTTCTTGCATATATCATTTTTTTTTAGTACCTTTGCAGCCGAAAGTTGCAAAGACATGAACGAAGAGCAATTCATAGAAGCAATTAATCGAAGTATGCGGGAAACCGAAGTTCGATTGAGGGCGATGGGACGAAAACCATATTACGTAACGCGAGAAGAGGCAGAAAAACAAGTCGCTATGCTTCTAAAAGCAAAAGAAGAGTTCTTTGCAAATAAGAAATAATCGGGGTATTAGCTCATCTCACCTCCCTTTCGAGTCCGCTATACTCCACAAATAATTAAAACAAAATCACCACCTATGGCAAAATAATAACTAATATTTGAAATTAGAAAATCATGAGAATGTATTATATTAACCATAATGTCTTTCAAAAAGGAGATGTACAGAAAGCATGGATTTTTGCCGCCCAATTACTAGATCAATACCCATATATTGATACAATTACGTTTTTGGTTTATCAATCACAACAATATGAACCATTTATACAAAGAGAACTGGGCATTAGCGTAAAACAATGCAAGGAGCATATATATCCTAATAAGTTAGGTAAGAAGATACAAATTCATACCATTCGCTCATATTTTTTATCCAATGAAAGGGGAAGAGAATTGCTTATCGTAATAGGTGTTCCTACAAAATATCTGATAGATTTTCTAGATAAAAGTCGTGTAGAGTTTTGGATTATTGTTCCTTGGCAATTAGAAGAAAATGCACAATTAATTAGAATTTATAGCGCTATAGACATAGACACAAATGAACCTATTCAAAGTTCATATGATTTAGATGAACGAGTAAAAAACGCGATAGAATGGATAAAAGACACATCTTATCCCAATGAACACTTTTTACACCCATATGATGAAGATAGGTTAAAACAAATGGCAAATGCATTAGCGCACTATAAAGTTCCCTTTGAGTACGAAGCAGTTGTGAGTTATTGTATTAGGCATAACATTATAGCTACATCAGCCTTTCAAATCGCTGAATATTTCTCTAAAGCGAAACATAGAAAATTTGCCACCATGGATAAAACTGATTATAAATTCATGAAAAAGATGATGGAAAGAACAGATTGGGAATGAAATATTTATAAACCATATCGTCGCTTGCTCGACGTAAAATAGCATAACAAAGCGCAAAGCGTTGCGCTATAACATATTAGAATAATTAAGCAGACTATTATTTCGCGCAAACCGAAAGCCCTGCAAAACTGACGGAAATAACGCAAAGAAATAATAACTGGCAGCATATCTAAGGGTATGCTTTGCCTGTTCGTAATAGATGCTCATTTAGTGTGAGTTTCTTAGAACAGGCAAAGGTTTCCTTGCAGGGCTGCCTTGGTTGCGCGAAAGAAACTCGCACTTTTTGTATATAACTAAAATATTCTTATCATTATGAAAACAAAAATACTATCTCTAGCATTGATTTGCTTGCTTGTATTCGGTTGTAAA